>NZ_JBVJVY010000015.1:0-172443 GCF_055603265.1 Streptomyces sp. NPDC037288 | reverse complement strand
CTGCTGGAAGTCCTCGAGTGTGGGGTCCTGGGCCTGGAGCATGGTGCCCATGGCTCCGTCGGCGACCACCACACGGGTGGCGAGCGCCTGGCGGAGCGCGGACGCACGGGTCCGGCTGTCGGCGGAAGGGGACGGTGGCAACGAGGCCATGAAGGGGCTCCCTAGATGCGACGGCTGTCGGCTATGCGGCTGCCCCGGCGGGCGGGGATGCCGCACGGCGCCAGAGTAACCGGGAGTGGGCTTGGATGGGCACCGGCGTCCACGGGCCGGACGCGGTGGCCCGTGTGCCACGGCCAGGTCACGTGTGATGTAACAGCTGCCGTCCGACCATTAGCGGGAGGTCGGCATGGACCGGTAGTGTTCGACATTGCCGAACGGCGGGTAACGGAACGTACGACGGTATACGACAGGTGTCGACTCGGCGGACGGTACGACGGCGTTCGGCGGCAGTCGAAGGGGACGGAGGCAGGACGGCGATGGCACGGAACATCCAGTCGCTCGAACGGGCGGCCGCGATGCTGCGGCTGCTCGGGGGCGGCGAGCGACGGCTCGGCCTGTCGGACATCGCCTCGTCACTGGGTCTCGCCAAGGGCACCGCCCACGGGATTCTGCGCACCCTCCAGCAGGAGGGGTTCGTGGAGCAGGACGACACGTCCGGGCGCTACCAGCTGGGCGCGGAGCTGCTGCGCCTGGGCACCACGTACCTGGACGTGCACGAGCTGCGGGCGCGAGCCCTGGTGTGGACGGACGACCTGGCCCGGTCCAGCGGGGAGAGCGTGTACCTGGGGGTGCTGCACCAGCAGGGCGTGCTGATCGTGCACCACGTCTTCCGGCCGGACGACAGCCGGCAGGTACTGGAGATCGGCGCGATGCAGCCGCTGCACTCGACCGCGCTCGGCAAGGTGCTCTCGGCCTACGACCCGGTCGCGCACAGCGAGGCGATGGAGGCCGACCGCAAGCCCTTCACCGACCGCACGGTGTGCGAGATGGACGACTTCGAGCACCTCCTCGACATGACACGCGCGCGTGGCTACGCGGCCGACGTGGAGGAGACCTGGGAGGGCGTGGCGTCCGTCGCCGCACCCGTCCACGACCGGCGCCGCATGCCCGTGGGGGCGGTCGGTGTCACCGGCGCCGTGGAACGGCTGTGCCGGGACGGCGAGCTGCGTCCCGAGCTGATCGCCGCGGTGCGCGACTGTGCCCGCGCGGTCTCCAGGGACCTGGGCGCGGGACGGTTCTGAGGGACTGAGCACCCCCTGGGGGTCAACCGGGACGCCGGGCGGCGTTCCGGTTGTCGCCATACCCTGAAATGGATATATGGGGCTAAAACCATACGTCAGCGCGCGAAGAGCGACATCCGGCAGCGATCAATAACGATCCTGTTTTCGATAACAGAACTCTTGACGCATGCGTAACGCCGAAGCAAGACTCCCGTCCATCGGTCGGCATTGTCGAACACCTACCGGCAATACGCGCTAGAGTGTGACAACGCCAAGGGCCGGCCATCGCTCTCACCCCCGAGGGCGCCAGAACCCCCGGCGGGACCCGGGGTTCGGTTACCCCTGGACGAAGGACAAAGGAGTCGCGGGTGTCCAGCTCCGACATCTTCATCGGCGAGACCATCGGTACCGCCATACTCATCCTGCTCGGCGGCGGCGTCTGCGCGGCCGTCACGCTGAAGGCCTCCAAGGCCCGTAACGCCGGTTGGCTCGCCATCACCTTCGGGTGGGGCTTCGCCGTCCTGACGGCTGTGTACATCTCCGGACCGCTCTCCGGTGCACACCTCAACCCGGCCGTCACCGTCGCCCTTGCCATCAAGGACGGCAACTGGACCAACGTTCCGACCTACTTCGCCGGGCAGCTGCTCGGCGCGATGATCGGCGCGACCCTGGTGTGGGTCGCCTACTACGGACAGTTCCACGCCCACCTGACCGACAAGGAGATCGTCGGCGGTCCGGGCGCGCAGGCCACCACGGCCAAGGCGGTCGAGGCCCAGGAGAAGGGCGCCGGCCCGGTCCTCGGCGTCTTCTCCACCGGTCCGGAGATCCGGAACGTGGCGCAGAACCTCGCCACGGAGATCATCGGCACCGTCGTCCTGATCCTGGCGGTCCTCACGCAGGGCCTGAACGACAAGGGCAACGGCCTCGGCATCCTCGGCGGTCTGATCACCGCGCTCGTGGTGGTGTCGATCGGTCTGTCCCTCGGCGGCCCGACGGGCTACGCGATCAACCCGGCCCGTGACCTGGGCCCGCGCATCGTGCACTCCCTGCTGCCGCTGCCCAACAAGGGCGGTTCCGACTGGGCGTACGCCTGGATCCCGGTGGTCGGTCCGCTGATCGGCGGCGCGATCGCTGCAGGCATATACAACGTCGCCTTCGCATAAGCATCACCTCGAAGCACGCGCCGTACGTACAGCCCCCTCACCACGGATCTTTCAGGAGCACACAGTGACCGACGCCCACACCGCAGGCCCGTTCATCGCGGCGATCGACCAGGGCACGACCTCCTCGCGCTGCATCGTCTTCGACCGGGACGGCCGCATCGTCTCCGTCGACCAGAAGGAGCACGAGCAGATCTTCCCCAAGCCGGGCTGGGTCGAGCACAACGCTAACGAGATCTGGACCAACGTCCAGGAAGTCGTCGCCGGAGCCATCCAGAAGGCCGGCATCACCCGCGACGACATCAAGGCCATCGGCATCACCAACCAGCGCGAGACCACCGTGCTGTGGGACAAGAACACCGGTGAGCCCGTCTACAACGCCCTCGTCTGGCAGGACACCCGCACCGACGCCCTGTGCCGGGAGCTCGGGCGCAACGTCGGCCAGGACCGCTTCCGCCGCGAGACCGGCCTGCCGCTGGCCTCGTACTTCTCCGGCCCCAAGGCCCGCTGGCTGCTCGACAACGTCGAGGGCCTGCGCGAGCGCGCCGAGGCGGGGGACATCCTCTTCGGCACCATGGACACCTGGGTCATCTGGAACCTGACCGGTGGTGTCAACGGCGGCAGGCACGTCACCGACGTGACCAACGCCTCCCGCACCCTTCTCATGAACCTGCACACCATGCAGTGGGACGACAAGATCGCCGAGTCCATCGGCGTGCCGCTGCAGATCCTGCCCGAGATCCGCTCCTCCGCCGAGGTCTACGGCGAGGTCACCGGCGGCAAGCTGGGCGACCTGCTGGGCGGCATCCCGGTCGCCTCCGCGCTCGGCGACCAGCAGGCGGCCCTGTTCGGCCAGACCTGTTTCTCCGAGGGCGAGACCAAGTCCACCTACGGCACCGGCACCTTCATGGTGATGAACACCGGTGACAAGATCATCAACTCCTACGCCGGTCTGCTGACCACGGTCGGCTACAAGATCGGCGACCAGCCGACGGTCTACGCCCTGGAGGGCTCGATCGCCGTCACGGGCTCCCTGGTGCAGTGGATGCGCGACCAGATGGGCCTGATCTCCACCGCCGCCGAGATCGAGACGCTCGCGCTCTCGGTCGAGGACAACGGCGGCGCCTACTTCGTACCGGCCTTCTCCGGTCTGTTCGCCCCGCACTGGCGTTCCGACGCCCGCGGTGTGATCGCCGGTCTGACCCGGTACGTGACCAAGGCGCACCTCGCGCGCGCCGTCCTTGAGGCCACCGCCTGGCAGACGCGGGAGATCGCCGACGCCATGGTCAAGGACTCCGGCGACGAGCTGGTGACCCTCAAGGTCGACGGCGGCATGACCTCCAACAACCTGCTGATGCAGACCCTCTCCGACGTCCTGGACGCACCCGTGGTGCGCCCGATGGTCGCCGAGACCACCTGCCTCGGCGCCGCCTACGCCGCCGGCCTCGCCGTCGGCTTCTGGTCCAGCACCGACGAACTGCGCGCCAACTGGCGCCGGGCCGCCGAATGGACCCCCCAGATGGACGCGGACACCCGCGACCGTGAGTACAAGAACTGGCTCAAGGCCGTCGAGCGGACCATGGGCTGGATCGAGGACGAGAGCTGAGCGGCTCCACCGGCTCAGCCATCTCTGACGAGGAGTAAGTACCCGACATGACCAGTCAGTCCACCCTGCAGACCGTGCCTGCCCTGGGGACGCACCCGGCCTCCGGCTCCAACCCGAGCCGGGCCGAGACCAGGGAGCAGCTCTCCAAGGCGTCGTACGACCTTCTGGTGATCGGCGGCGGCATCCTGGGCATCTCCACCGCCTGGCACGCCGCGCAGTCCGGCCTGAGGGTGGCTCTGGTCGACGCCGGTGACTTCGCCGGCGCCACCTCCTCCGCCTCCTCCAAGCTGCTCCACGGCGGTCTGCGCTACCTGCAGACCGGCGCGGTGAAGCTGGTGGCGGAGAACCACTTCGAGCGCCGTGCGGTCTCCCGCCAGGTGGCCCCCCACCTGGCGAACCCGCTCACCTTCTACCTCCCCGTGTACAAGGGCGGGCCGCACGGCGCGGCGAAGCTCGGCGCGGGCGTCTTCGCCTACTCCGCGCTCTCCGCGTTCGGTGACGGCGTCGGCCACCTGCTCTCGCCCGCCAAGGCGGCGCAGGACGTGCCCGAGCTGCGCACCGAGAACCTCAAGGCCGTGGCCGTGTACGGCGACGACCAGATGAACGACGCCCGCATGGCGCTGATGACGGTCCGCGCGGCCGTCGAGGCGGGCGCGGTCGTCCTCAACCACGCCGAGGTCACCGGCCTGCGCTTCACCAACGGCCGGGTCACCGGTGCCGACCTCAAGGACCGTACCTCCGGTGACGAGTTCGGGGTCAACGCCCGTCTGGTGCTGAACGCGACCGGCCCCTGGGTGGACCACCTGCGCAAGATGGAGGACCCGAACGCGGCGCCGTCCATCCGCCTGTCCAAGGGCGCGCACCTGGTCCTGAAGCGGACGTCTCCGTGGAAGGCCGCGCTGGCGACCCCCATCGACAAGTACCGCATCACCTTCGCCCTCCCCTGGGAGGACATGCTGCTGCTCGGCACCACCGACGAGGAGTTCGAGGGCGACCCGGCGGACGTGTCCGTCACCGAGAAGGACATAGCCCAGATACTGGACGAGGCCGCGTTCTCCGTCCGGGACCAGCAGCTCAAGCGCGACCTGATCACCTACGCGTTCGCCGGTCTGCGGGTGCTGCCGGGCGGCCCCGGCGACACCGCCAAGGCCAAGCGCGAGACCGTGGTGACCGAGGGCAAGGCCGGCATGCTGTCCGTCGCCGGCGGCAAGTGGACGACGTTCCGCCACATCGGCCGTACGGTCATGCAGAAGCTGGAGGCGCTGCCGGGCCACCCGCTCGGCGACGACTTCGAGCCGATCTCCTCGCTGCCGAAGAAGCTGCCGCTGCCCGGCGTCGCCAACCCGCGCGCGGTCGCGCACCGCCTGCTGGTGGACGGTCCGGCCCCCGGCCCGCGCATGGCCGCCGACACCGCCAAGCACCTGGCGACCCACTACGGCTCCCTGGCCTTCGACATCGCCCGCCTGGCCAACGACAACCCGGAGCTGGCCGAGCGCGTCCACCCCGACGCCCCGGAGATCTGGGCGCAGGTCGTGTGGGCCCGCGACCACGAGTGGGCCGAGACGCCGGACGACGTGCTGCGCCGCCGTACGACGCTGACCATCCGGGGCCTGGCCACGGACGAGGTCCGCGCGAAGGTGCAGGACCTGCTCGACAAGAAGTAGACCCCGGTGGCGGCCGGTCCACTTCCCTGACCGGGACCGGCCGCCACCGCAGCGCCGGACCGCCGCACCGGGTCCGGACGACCGAGAGGGGCGACCCCGCGCCGACGGGGCCGCCCCTCTCGCCTGCGCCGTGCGCCCGGCCCGGAAGCCGGCCCGGGGCAAGGCCCCCGGACGCTGGTCGGTGAGGACCGCATAATGTGCCCGGACATCCGATGTCCGAGGCATGGGGCGGGCGACAGGAGGCCGGGCATGGCAGTCACCGACGAGGCGATCGAGAAGATCAAGGACATGATCGTCTCCGGTGCGCTGCGCCCCGGCGACCGGCTCCCCAAGGAGAGTGAGCTGGCCGCCGAGCTGGGCCTGTCCCGCAACTCGCTGCGCGAGGCCGTGCGGGCCCTGTCGCTGATCCGGATCCTGGACGTGCGCCAGGGCGACGGCACGTACGTCACCAGCCTCGACCCGCAACTGCTGCTGGAGGCGCTGAGTTTCGTCGTGGACTTCCACCGCGACGACACCGCGCTGGAGCTCCTGGCGGTGCGCCGGATCCTGGAGCCGGCCGCGACGGCGATGGCGGCCTTCCGGATCAGCGAACAGCAACTGGACGCCCTGTCCAGTCAGTTGGACGCGCTGGGCGACGAACCCTCGGTGGAGGAACTGGTCGCGGCCGACCTGGAGTTCCATCGCGGCATCGTGCGTGGCGCCGGCAACTCGGTGCTGTGCTCGCTCCTGGACGGACTGTCGGGGCCGACCACCCGGGCCCGGATCTGGCGGGGCCTCACCCAGGAGGACGCCGTCGGCCGCACCCTGCGCGAGCACCGGGCGATCCTCGCCGCGCTGCGCGACCGGGACGCGGAGGCCGCCCGCTCCTGGGCGACCGTACACATCGCGAGCGTGGAGCAGTGGTTGCGCAGCACCCTGTGAAACGCCGGTGCGCAGCCGTCCCGGCTCCCTGTTGACGAGGGGTGTTCCACGGTGGCGAACGGGGCAGTGATCCGTTCACTCCCCCACGCAAGGGGGCTGCGGGCGCCCCCGCCGGACGCCGTAAGGTTGGTGAGTCAAGCGAGGGCACGTCGGAAGGAGGCACTGGGTGATCGAGCTGGAGGGGGTTCCCGAGCTGATCGACCCAGTCATGGTGGCCGCGTTCGAGGGCTGGAACGATGCCGGCGACGCCGCCTCCACGGCGGTCGCGCATCTGGAACGCGAGTGGAAGGGCGAGGTGTTCGCGGCACTGGACGCCGAGGACTACTACGACTTCCAGGTGAACCGGCCCACGGTGTTCATGGACGGCGGAGTGCGGAAGATCACTTGGCCGACGACCCGGCTGTCGGTGGTCCGCGTCGGCGGCGACAAGCCGCGCGACCTGGTCCTGGTCCGCGGCATCGAACCGTCCATGCGGTGGCGCTCGTTCTGCAACGAGCTGCTCGGCTTCGCGCACGAGCTGGGCGTGGAGCTGGTGGTCGTCCTGGGCGCCCTGCTCGGTGACACCCCGCACACGCGGCCGGTGCCGGTCAGCGGGGTGACGTCGGACCCGGACCTGGCGCAGCGCATGGACCTGGAGGAGACCAAGTACGAGGGCCCGACGGGCATCGTCGGCGTCCTGCAGGAGGCGTGCACGCACGCCGGCGTCCCGGCGGTGTCGCTGTGGGCGGCCGTACCGCACTACGTCTCCCAGCCGCCCAACCCGAAGGCCACGCTGGCGCTGCTCAACCGTCTGGAGGACCTGCTGGACCTGCGGATCCCGCAGGGGGAGCTGCCCGAGGACGCGCGGGCCTGGCAGGTGGGCGTGGACCAGCTGGCCGCCGAGGACAGCGAGGTCGCCGAGTACGTCCAGACGCTGGAGGAGGCCCGGGACACCGCGGAGCTGCCGGAGGCGTCCGGGGAGGCGATCGCCCGCGAGTTCGAGCGGTATCTGCGGCGCCGGGACGTGGGCCCTCCGGGCGGGAAGCAGAGGCCTCCGGCCGCGGGCGGGGGGTCCAGAGAGGATGACGAGGACGGGTCGGAGGACTGAGGTATGGCGAAGGGGCGGTTCCCTTGTGGGGAAGCGCCCCTTCTTTTTGTTGCCGATGCGCCATGGGCTGCCGCGACGGGCCGTTGCGCGTCTGCGGGTCCGCTGTGGCGTGTCGCGCCGTTCCCCGCGCCCCTTACGGGGCGGGGGCCCTCACGGCGTTAAAGAGCCACGCCGAGCAGCGCGTCCACCGCGCGCGTGACGACGCCCGGTGCGCCCGTGTCAGTGCCGCCCTGCTCCTCCTGCCGGGCCGCCCAGCGGTCCACGGCCGCGACCGCCGTGGGGGCGTCCAGGTCGTTGGACAGGGCCTCGCGGATCTCCTCGACCAGGGCGTCGGCGGAGGGGCCGTCGGGGCGGGAGACGGCCGCGCGCCAGCGGCCGAGGCGGGTGACGGCGTCCTGGAGGACCTGGTCGGTCCACTCCCAGTCGGCGCGGTAGTGGTGGGAGAGGAGGGCCAGGCGGATGGCGGCGGGGTCGACGCCGTCGCGGCGCAGCGCCGAGACGAAGACCAGGTTGCCCTTGGACTTGGACATCTTCTCGCCGTGCAGGGCGACCATGCCGGCGTGGACGTAGGCCTTGGCCATGGGGAACTCGCCGGTGAGCACCTGGGCGTGCGAGGCGCCCATCTCGTGGTGCGGGAAGGCGAGGTCGGAACCGCCGCCCTGGACGTCGAAGCCCATGCCGAAGTGGTCCAGGGCGATGGCCACGCACTCGATGTGCCAGCCGGGGCGGCCGGGGCCGAGGGAGGCGCCGTCCCAGCTGGGCTCGCCCTCGCGGGCCGCCATCCACAGCATCGGGTCCAGCGGGTTCTTCTTGCCCGGGCGGTCCGGGTCGCCGCCGCGTTCGGCGGACAGCAGCCGCATGGCGGCCGCGTCCAGGTTCGAGACCTTGCCGAAGTTCGGGTCGGACTCGACGGAGAAGTAGATGTCGCCTTCCAGCTCATAGGCCGCGCCGAGGTCGCGCAGCCGCTCCACGAGCGGGACGATGCCGGGTATCGCCTCGACGGCGCCTATGTAGTGCTGGGGCGGGAGGAGCCGCAGGGCGGTCATGTCCTCGCGGAAGAGGGTCGTCTGCTGCTCGGCGAGGGCGACCCAGTCGACGCCGTCCCGCTCCGCGCGCTCCAGCAGCGGATCGTCGACGTCGGTGACGTTCTGGACGTAGTGGACCTGCCGCTTGGTGTCGAGCCACACGCGCTGAACGAGGTCGAACGCGTTGTAGGTCGCCGCGTGACCCATGTGGGTCGCGTCGTACGGGGTGATGCCGCAGACGTAGATTCGGGCGACGGGACCGGGGTCGAGGGTGACCAGACCGCCGGTCGCGGTGTCGTGGATCCTCAGGTCGCGGCCCTGACCAGGCAGGGCGGGGACCTCGGAAGCGGGCCAGGCATGCATGTACATGAGCCTAACCGGCCACGAGCTGCGTATACGAATGGGATCGCGCTGGATGGCCGGATGTGCGGTCTTGTACATACGCGGCCGGTGTGCTTACACGGGCGGCCAGGGGATGGCCGGCCACTCCCCGCTGGGCTCCGGGTGCACCCCCGTGGTGAGCAGCGCGTCGACACGCGCGCGTGCGGCGTCGATCTCAGCCGGGGTGATCAGTCCGGTCAGCCGCTCGCCCAGCGGCCCGCCGAGGGCTTCCCGCAGTCCCTCGAGGACGTCGACGGCCTCGGCGGTCAACGGCTCCCCGGCCCAGCCCCACAGCAGGGTGCGCAGCTTGTTCTCGCTGTTGAAGGTGACACCGTGGTCGATGCCGTAGAGCCGGCCGCCGGGGGTGGGCAGCAGATGGCCGCCCTTGCGGTCGGCGTTGTTGATCACCGCGTCGAGGACGGCGAGCCGGCGCAGCCGCTCGTCGTCGGCGTGCACGAGGAGCGCGGTGCGGCCCTCGCCGACCTCGGCGAGACCGATCGCCTTCCAGCCCGGCTCCGGCTCCTCCGCGTCGACCAGGGCGAGCAGCTCCGCGTCGGCCTGGACGTCGATCCACAGCTGGCACATGCCCTCGCCGTACGGCCCGTCGCGCAGCACCGTCGGCGGCACCAGCCCCCAGCCGGTGGCCTCGGAGACCTCGTAGGCGGCCACCTCGCGGCCGGCCAGGGTGCCGTCGGGGAAGTCCCACAGCGGGCGCTCCCCGGCGACCGGCTTGTAGATGCAGGAGGCTTCCCGGCCGTCGAGGGCGACGGTGCAGAACAGCGCGGCGTTGGACGCCTCGCGGATCCGGCCGCGCACGGTCAGTTCGCCCCCGGCGAGCAGCTCGGCGGCGGCAGTGTCGGCCTCCGCGTCGGCAGCCGTCACGCCCCGCGGCGGTATCCGTTCTGGCGCGGACATACGTGTCCTTCCGGATCGAGCGGGAGGCTGCACAGCGGGCACGGCGGCCGCCCGGCGTTGACGACGTCGAGGGCGCGCTTGGCGAAGGCCCGGGCCTGCGCGCCGGTCAGCCGGACCCGCAGCATCGGGGGCCCGTTCTCCTCGTCCTGGAGCAGCCGCTCCTCGGCCTCGGCGAGGTCTTCCTCGGTGTCGGCGTCCAGCTCCACGAGAGCCTGCGCCTCGACGATCATGCGCTGTTCCTCGCCGTCCCAGGCCAGCGCCATGGTGCCGACGCGGAACTCCTCCTCGATGGGGCTCTCCAGCGGGGCGGTGTCGGCGATCTCGGTGGGCGCCACGGCGGGGACGGCGGCGCTGCCGCCACTACGGCGTACGACCTCGTCGAGCAGTTCGTCCATGCGCTCGGCGAGCGCGGCCACCTGGGTCTTCTCCAGAGCCACGCTGGTCACCCGGGAGCCTGCGGTGGCCTGGAGGAAGAACGTACGGCGCCCGGGCAGTCCGACCGTGCCGGCCACGAAGCGGTCCGGCGGGTCGTAGAGGAACACCTGACGGGACACGTCCTGTCTCCATTGAGAGTGAGTTCGGCTGAGAGTGAGTTCGGCGAGTGAGTTCGGGGGTTTCGGCGGTGCGGGCCGTTGCGGAGGGGCGACTGCGCGGACCGCTTCACCCTACTGCGGCCGACGATCACGGTGCGCCCGCACCACCCCCGACCGGTGCGTCGCCCTCACCAGGTTCCTCGCGCGGGGCGAGCGAAGCGAAATCCCCGGTGTCGCCGAGGCGAACGAGGAACGGCCTCAGGCGGGTGTAGCGGATCGCGGTGACGGAACACGGTTCCACGGAGATCCTCTGGAAGAGGTCGAGATGGAGTCCGAGGGCGTCGGCGACCAGGGATTTGATGATGTCACCGTGGGAGCACATGAGGTAGACGGCGTCGGCGCCGTGGTCGCGCTCCACGCGCGCGTTCCACTCGCGTACGGCCTCGGCCGCACGGGTCTGCATGGCCCGCATGGACTCACCGCCGGGGAAGGCCGCGGCCGACGGGTGGGCCTGGACGACCTCCATCAGCGGCTCGTCCTTCAGCTCGGCGAGCTTGCGGCCGGACCAGTCGCCGTAGTGGCACTCCCCGATCCGCTCGTCGGTGTGGGCGCGCAGGCCCGGGCGGGCCTCCAGCAGCGGCCGTACGGTCTCCTGGCAGCGCTGGAGGGGACTGGTGACGACCTCGGCGAGGGGCAGTGCGGCGAGCCTGCCGGGCAGGGCGGCGGCCTGGGCGGCGCCGCGCTCGTCCAGGGCGACGCCTGGCGTCCACCCGGCGAGCACCCCGGAAGTGTTGGCGGTGGAACGTCCGTGCCTGACGAGGATCAGCGTGGGCATGCGGCCCAGGGTAGGCGTATGAGGACCTGCACCGGCGAACGGGCGAAGGGAGAATGCGCTCCGTGATCGTGGACTGCGCCATCTACCGGCACGGGCTCCGCACCGAGGGCCCGGAGGACCTGTCCGACGCGCTCGCCGAGGCGCGGGCGGCGGGCGGGTTCGTCTGGATCGGCCTGCACGAGCCGTCCGAGCGGGAGTTCGACCTGGTCACCCAGGAGTTCGGGCTGCATCCGCTCGCGGTCGAGGACGCGCTCAAGGCGCATCAGCGGCCCAAACTGGAGGTGTACGACGACTCGCTGTTCATGGTCCTGAAGCCGGTCGTGTACGAGCCGGAGAGCGACACCGTCTCGGCGGGCGAGATCATGGTCTTCATCGGCGACTGCTTCGTGGTCACCGTCCGCCACGGCGAGGGCTCGCCGCTGGCCGCCGTACGGCGTCGGCTGGAGGACGAGCCGGAGATGCTCGACAAGGGCCCGACCGCCGTGCTGTACGCGGTCTCCGACGCCGTCGTCGACCACTACCTGGAGGTGGCGACGGAGCTGGGGAACGATCTGGAGGAGCTGGAGGCGGAGGTGTTCCTGCCGGAGGGCGGCGGCTCGCGTCACACCGCGTCGCGGATCTACGGCTTCAAACGGCAGGTCCTGGAGTTCCGCCGGGCCACCGGCCCGCTGGCGCTGCCGCTGGCCCGGCTGGCGGGCACGGGACAGTTCGGTGCCGGGGTGCCCTTCGTGCAGGACAAGGCCCGCCCGTTCTTCCGGGACGTGGGCGACCACCTCACGCGGGTGAACGAGTCCGTGGAGGCCCTGGACCGGC
Source organism: Streptomyces sp. NPDC037288 (assembly GCF_055603265.1). Classification (NCBI taxonomy): domain Bacteria; kingdom Bacillati; phylum Actinomycetota; class Actinomycetes; order Kitasatosporales; family Streptomycetaceae; genus Streptomyces; species Streptomyces sp. NPDC037288. The sequence continues at coordinate 160,283 of NZ_JBVJVY010000015.1, read as the reverse complement.
TGGTGTCGGACGTCCTGTCGGCTCATCTGGCGCAGATGAGCGTGCGGCAGAACGACGACATGCGGAAGATCTCCGCGTGGGCGGCGATGGCGGCGGTCCCCACGATGATCGCGGGGATCTACGGAATGAACTTCGACCACATGCCGGAGTTGCACTGGCTGTGGTCGTATCCGGCGGTGATCCTCGTGATGGCCGCCCTGGAGGTGCTGCTGTACCGGCTGTTCAAGCGGCGCGGGTGGCTGTGAGGCCCTTGCCTCCGCGGCTCAGGCGCACTCGTGGGCCTCGTCGGCGCCGTGGCGGGCGATCTTCGGGTCCGGCGCGCGTTCGGTCCACGGCACCAGCGCGGCGATCCGTCCGTTCTCCCAGTCGCCCTGGGACTCCCCGCCGGCGGCGATGGAGTCGGATGCGAACAGAAGAGGGCCGCAACAGCTGTCCGTCCCCGCTCGGCCGGAAGAAGGAACACGAGCGTCGTAACCGCGCGGCACCGAGCGCGTTGTTCCCGGTGACGGCCGTGGCGGGGAAGACCCCCCGAGCCCCCACCACGGCCGCTGAAGACTCCTAGGCCAGACCGGCGCGCTCCAGGGCCTCGCTGCCGGCCCGCAGGGAGGCGATCCGCTCCTCCAGTGTGAAGCCGGCCGGGGACAGGCTGAGCGTGGTGACACCGGCGGCCGCGTAGGCCCTCATCCGGTCGGCGATACGGTCCACGGAACCCAGCAGCGTCGTCTTGTCGATGAGGTCCTGCGGGATCGCTGCCGCGGCGCCCTGCTTGTCGCCGGACAGGTACTTCTGCTGGATCTCGGCGGCTTCCTTCTCGTACCCCATGCGCTGGGCGAGCTGGTTGTAGAAGTTCTGCTTGGCGCTGCCCATGCCGCCGACGTACAGCGCGGTGTAGGGGCGGAAGGTGTCCGCGAGGCGGGCCACGTCCTTGTCGTCGCCGACGGCGATCGGCAGGGTCGGGCACACGTCGAACCCGTCGAAGGTCCTGCCGGCCTTCGCCCGCCCCGCGCGCAGGTACTTCAGGGTGGTCTCCTCCAGGTGTTCGGCGGCCGGGAAGATCAGCAGGGCGCCGTCGGCGATCTCGCCGGTCTGCTCCAGGTTCTTCGGGCCGATCGCGGCGATGTACAGCGGGATGTGCTCGCGCTGCGGGTGCACGGTCAGCTTGATCGGCTTGCCCGGGCCGCCGGGCAGCGGCAGCGTCCAGTGCTCGCCCTCGTACGTCAGCCGCTCCCGCGTCATGGCCCTCCGTACGATCTCCACGTACTCACGGGTGCGGGCCAGCGGCTTGTCGAACTTGACGCCGTACCAGCCCTCCGAGACCTGCGGTCCGGACACCCCGAGCCCGAGCCGGAACCGCCCGCCGGACAGCGAGTCGAGCGTCGCGGCCGTCATCGCGGTCATCGCGGGCTGGCGGGCCGGGATCTGGAAGATGGCCGAGCCGACGTCGATGCTCTCGGTCTGCGCGGCGACCCAGGACAGCACCGTCGCCGCGTCGGAGCCGTAGGCCTCGGCGGCCCAGCACACGGAGAAGCCCAGCCGGTCGGCCTCCTGGGCCACGGCCAGATTGTCCCCGTCCATTCCCGCACCCCAGTAGCCGAGGTTGATCCCGAGCTCCATGGCCGCTCCTCTTACCCGTGAGTAACGTCGTTGTCGGGGGTGACCTTAGCGCGGATACACACCTGCGGCACCGGGCGCCCGGCGTCCGACCCGGTTATCCACAGGCAACCCACCGCACCGGTTCTGGCCAGTAATCTCGCCCGCATGGAGCAGAGGCATCTCGGCCGTACCGGCCTGCGCGTGTCCCGCATCGGACTCGGCACCCTCACCTGGGGCCGGGACACCGACGAGCACGACGCCGCGGACATGCTGAAGGCGTTCTGGGAAGCCGGCGGAACCCTCGTCGACACCGCGGACGTGTACGGCGACGGAGAGGCGGAGTATCTGCTCGGGCAGCTGATGGACGGGCTGGTGCCACGCCGGGACCTGGTGATCTCCACCAAAGCGGGCAGCGTCCCCGACCCCGACCGCCGCTTCGACGGCTCCCGCGGCCATCTGCTGGCCGCACTCGACGCGTCCCTGGCCCGGCTGGGCACGGACTACGTCGACCTGTGGCACGTCCACGCCCACGACCCCGGCACCCCGCTGGAGGAGACGCTCCAGGCCCTCGACATAGCGGTGGGCAGCGGCCGCGCCCGCTACGTCGGCGTCTCCAACTTCTGCGGCTGGCAGCTGGCGAAGGCGGCCACCTGGCAGATCGCGGCGCCCGGCGCGAGAACCCGGCTGGCCGGCACACAGATGGAGTACTCGCTGCTGCAGCGGGGCGTGGAGCGCGAGGTGCTGCCCGCCGCTCTGGACCTCGGCGTGGGTCTGCTGCCCTCCTCCCCTCTCGGCCGGGGCGTCCTCACCGGCAAGTACCGGCACACCACTCCCCCGGACTCACGCGGCGCCTCCGAGCATCTGGCCCCGTTCGTGGAACCGTATCTGGACGACACGGCGACCCGCATCGTGGACGCGGTGACGACCGCCGCCGACGGGCTCGCCGTCACCCCGCTCCAAGTGGCCCTCGCCTGGGTCCGGGACCGGCCCGGCGTGGCCGCCCCGATCGTCGGCGCGCGCACCGCGCAGCAGCTCACGGCGGCATTGTCAGTGGAGGCCCTTAGTCTTCCTGACGAGATCTGCAGGGCGCTGGACGATGTGTCGGCGCCCGTGCACCGCTATCCCGATCACGACTGGAGCACGCTGTGAGCACGGAGCCGGAGACCACGGAGGCAGCCGGGCCGGGGACGCCGGACACACCCGGGACCCCGGGCCGGGACACCGCGCCCGAGGAAGGCCGTGCGGACCGCGACGGTGGCGCCGAAGGCAGCGAAGTCACCGACGAGAGCGGTGCCGAAGGCTCGCACGGCGACAGCGGCGACAGCGGCGACAGCAGCGACGCGGACGGCAAGGGGGGTGCGGACGGCGCGGACGCGGCCCGGTTGTCCGAGGCGGAGGCCGAGTTGGCCGCGCAGCGGATCGAGCGGGAGCGGATCGAGCGGCGCAAGGCCGAGAGGAGCCCGATCCAGAGCGGCACGAAGCTCAGCGGCAAGGCCGCCGACCTGCTCGCGGCGGTGCGGGCCGTGGAGAGCGGCGAGAAGCCGGCGGGCGCGGTGTTCGCCGAGCCCGCGCCGGCGCCCCGCCGCCCGGCTCCGGAGCCCGTACGCCGGCCGCACCCCGCGCCCGCCCCGGCCGCCGCCACGCCCGCCGCTGCGGCACCGCACACGGTGGAGGAAGTCCGCCGGGTGCTCGCCGAGGGCGGCGCGCCCGAGGCTCTCGCCGCCCAGGTGGCCGCGGCTCTCGGCGAGGGCGCCGACGCGGCGCTGCGCACGGATCCCTGGCAGCTGCTGCGGATCGGCGGCGTACGGCCCGACCAGGCCGACGGCTTCGCACGCACGCTGCTCGGCGCCGCCTGCGGCCCGGACGACGAGCGGCGGGGCCGCGCGGTCACGGTGTGGCTGCTGGAGCAGGCGGCCCTGGCCGGGCACACCGCACTGGACCTGCCCGCGCTGACCGCGGCGCTGGGCCGGCAGAGCGTGCCGGACCCGGAGGCGGCGGTGCAGGGCACCCTCGCGGAGGGCGAGGCCCTGGCCTTCCAGGACGCGCTGCAGGAGGCCGGTGCCCCCACGGTCGAGGACACCGACGAGGAACAGGAGCGACCGGTGCGGGTCCTCGTCGGCCTGGAGCGGTACGCGCTGGCCGAGGAGAGCCTCGCCGACGGCCTGGGCCGGCTGGTCAACTCGTTGGCCGAGGAGACCGAGCAGGCCTGGCAGACGGCCGCCGAGTCGGTCTCCGGCGGGGCTGCCGAGCTGGTCCGCGCGGTCGCCGGGCACGGCCTGGTGCTGCACACGGGCGGGGAGGCGGCCCGCGCCGAACCGGCCGCCCTGCTCGGTGCGGCCCACGCCGCGGGCCTGCGGGCGTTCGCCGTCTGCCACACGCCCGACGGCCGCCACCGCTTCGCCGCACTGCCCGGTGCCGGCCCGGCGGAGCAGAGCGTGGGCACGGTCGCCGGCCTGCTGTCCGGCGCCGAGGGACCGGGCCGGGACGCGGACGGCGCGCTGGAACTGGACCTGCTGATCGTGCTCGACGCCCCGCAACTCGACGTGGAGAGCGCCGCGATGCTGACGGAGTCGCTGCCCGACGGGGCCCGGCTGGTGCTCAGCGGTGACCCGGCGGTGCTGTGGTCGGCCGGTCCGGGCCGGGTCTTCGCCGATCTGCTCGCCGCCCGCGTCTGCCCGCAGATCGTCTCCCGCGTCCCCGACCCGGGACCGATCGGCGAGCTGGTCTCCGGTATCGGCGTCGGCGAGCTGAACCAGGTGGCCGCTCCGGGCAAGGAGATCGTCATCGTCCCGGTGCGGGACGCGGGGGAGGCCGTGCACCGGACGGTTCAGCTGGTCGCGGACTCGGTGCCGCGGGCGATCGGTGTCCCGGCCGGCCAGACCGTGGTGATCACTCCGGGGCACGGCGGCGCCGCGGGCACCCGTGCCCTCAACTCCGCGCTGAAGGAACGCCTCAACCCCGGCCCCGGCCGCTTCGGCGGCTTCGACCCCGGCGACCGGATCGTCCACTCCCCCGCTCCGGGCCGTGCGGTGCCGGGCGTGGTGGTGAAGGCCGACGCGGACGGGCTGCACCTGTCGTGCGCGGGAGCCCCGGTGGTCGTACCGCGCGAGCGGGTGGAGGAGGCCGTACGGCACGGCTGGGCACTGACCGCGCACCAGGCGGTGGGGGCCCGCTGGCCGGCGGCGGTCGTGGTGCTGCCCGGCGATGCGGCGCAGGCGCTCAGCAGGCCCTGGGTGTACACGGCGTTCGGCCGGGCGGAGCGGCATCTGTCCGTGGTCCACGGTGTGGAACAGGCCCTGCCGAAGGCGGTGGCGGAGACCCCGGCCAAGCCCCGCACGACCCGGCTGCAGACGCTGCTGCGCACTCAGGCGCCGGCGAGCTGAGCACCCTGTTTGCGCCGTGCCGGCCGGCTCGGCCGCGACGGCGTTCAGCCACGCCGGCGGGGCCCGGCGGTGCCGTACCGGTCCCAGGCCGCTACGGCGCCGCCGGCTCCGCTCACTTCTCGCTGTCCAGCGGCTCCAGAGCCTCGCCCTCGCCCTCGTCCTCGACGAACTCGAGTTCTTCGTCGTCGTCCGCTTCCTCGTCGAACACGGCGCTGACATCGAACCGGCACACGACCTGCTGCGGATCGATGTGCTCGAACGGCGTCTCCAGCCACTCCCCGGCCTCGGGCGCCTCGTCCGTGGCGGTGACCCAGAGCGTGGAGTCACCCTCCTCCAGACCGAACTCCTTGTGCCGGGAGGCGATCTCGTCCGGTTCGAACTCGCCGAACAGGAGGCCGAGCGCTCCCGGAACCGTGCCGGCGGCGCCCTCGGCCAGACCACCGGGAGCCGAGTACTCCGCCGCCTCGACCCGCTGGGCCTGCGCCAGCAGCCGCTGGGGTTCCGCCACGGCGTAGTCGCGGCGGATCAGCACGCTGATCGCGTGGGGTTCCTCGGGGCCCGCGTACGGCGGCAGCTCCTCCGCACCGGGGATCTCGAAGGGAGTGACCTCGTCATAGCGGTCGTACAGCAGCTCGTCGTACACCTCGGCGGCCGCGGCCAGCTGGTTGAACGCCTCCAGGACGGCCGGGTCGTCCTCCCCCGACCTGCGTTCGACCGCGGCCAGATGACGGTCGAGCGCGGTCTTGATCGCCTCGGCGGCGGCGCGTACCTCGGCAGCGGTGGGCTGCGCAGCATCAGACATAGTGCAGACGCTATCCGTACCTGGCCCCAGCCCGCACAATAGATGCGATGCCGGAATACGAATTTGTCGACGTGTACGTGCCTCGCGGGGTCTCCCGCAAGGAGGCGACACGTCTGCTGACGGACCATGCCGAGTACGGACACTGGGAGTTGGACCGACTGAGCCTGCTGCGCGACGGCAGCCGCAGGGTGCGGTTGCGCCGGCGGATCATCCGCCAGGTGCGTGCCACGTGGTGACGCCGGCGACCTGAACCGGAGCGGGCCCCGTCTGAGATGGCGGGGCCCGCTCCGTTCACTGCGCTCCCCGGTCGGGGCTTCCGGTTACGCCGTGGCCCGCGTCTTGCGGTAGAGCACCGCGCCCGCGAGCAGCGCGCCCGCGCCGACCGGCAGCACGAGGTCCAGCGGCAGCTCGCTGCCGGTGTGCGCGAGCTGGCCGTTGGTCAGCGGCTGCCCGGAGCGGCCGCCGTGCTGCGTGACCTGGCTGGACCCATGGGGCCCCTGCGGCGTGTGGCCGCCCTGGCCGGGCGGGGTCGTCGGGCTTCCCGGGTGACCCGGCTGGCCGGGGTGGCCCGGCTGGCCGGGGTGTCCCGGGTGGCCCGGATGACCGGGGTGTCCCGGCTGTCCGGGCGGGTTGCCGTGGCCTCCGCCCGGTGGCTGGGTGTGGTGGTCACCGCCTCCGTTGGCGCAGTCGTTGCCCGCGGCGGCGTTGCCGACTCCGATGACGTTCACGCTGTTGCCGCAGACGTTCACCGGGGCGTCGATCGGCGCCTGCACCGTGTTACCGGATCCGACGCCGGGCGAGCCGCCGGTGTGGCCGCCCGCGTGCGCACCGCCGGAACCACCGGAGCCGCCGTGGTTGGCGCAGTCGTTGCCCGCGGCGGCGTTGCCGACTCCGATGACGTTCACGCTGTTGCCGCAGACGTTCACCGGGGCGTCGATCGGCGCCTGCACCGTGTTACCGGATCCGACGCCGGGCGAGCCGCCGGTGTGGCCGCTCGCGTGCGCTCCGCCGGAGCCGCCGTGTCCCCCGGAAGCGCCGCCGTGGTTGGCGCATGAGTTGCCCGCGGCCGGATTGAGCAGCCCGACGACGTTCACGGTGTTGCCGCAGACGTTCACCGGCGCGTGCACCGGCACCTGCACCGTGTTGCCGGACAGTACGCCGGGTGAGCCGGCGGCGGCGCCGGCCGCGCCCGCGTCGGCGTGGGCATAGCCGCTCGCGGCGGCGATCACACCGGTGGCCGCCGCCATCGTCATCAGGCCCTTGCGGGTGCCCTGTCGCATTCTGATTTCCCCTGCCTTCGATCCTGCTGTGCCTCGCGATTGCGACCCTCGCGGATCATGACTCCGCGCAAGAGGCCGGTCGGCCCCGGAGCGCATGGCGCGCGCTCCGGGGCCGACGGCTCGAAAAAGACGCCCCCCTCAGGAGGTCGTCGTCACTTGTTGACGCAGGTGTTGCCGAAGGCGGGGTTCAGGAGCCCGATCACGTTGACCGTGTTGCCGCAGACGTTCACCGGGACGTGCACGGGGACCTGAATGACATTGCCGGAGACGACGCCCGGCGAGTGCACGGCGGCACCCTGGGCCCCGGAGTCTGCGACGGCGAGGCCCGCGCCCGCGAGAACCAGCCCACCGGTGGCAGCCGCAGCAGCGACGACCTTCTTGATCATTATTCCTCCTTGTTGGCAATACGACTCCAAGGCGCGGAGTCACATCACCTGTAACGAGGAGGAACTAATGAAGCTACGAACCGATCGTCGCATTCACCCGTTCCAGTCGATCTCGTACGGGCGGCCGATTACCTCGGCCCAGGACCTCACGACGCGTCGATGAACCGGTCCAGCACGCGCACCCCGAACCGCAGCCCGTCCACCGGGACCCGCTCGTCCACGCCGTGGAACATGCCGGCGAAGTCCAGCTCCGGCGGCAGCTTCAGCGGGGCGAAGCCGAAGCCGCGGATGCCGAGGTCGTCGAAGGACTTGGCGTCGGTACCGCCGGAGAGCATGTACGGGATCGCCTTGGCCGTCGGGTCCTCGGCCAGCAGCGCGGACTGCATGGCCTCCACCAGCGCCCCGTCGAAGCCGGTCTCGACGGCCTTGTCGGCGTGCACGTCCTCGCGGCGGACGTTCGGTCCGAGCAGCCGGTCGAGGTCGGCGAGGAACTCCTCCTCGTAGCCCGGCAGGAACCGTCCGTCGATGTGCGCGCTGGCCTCGCCCGGGATGACGTTGACCTTGTAGCCGGCGTTCAGCTGGGTGGGGTTGGCGGTGTTGCTCAGCGTCGCGCCGATCAGCTTGGCGATGCCGCCGAGCTTGGCGAGGGTGGACTCCATGTCCTCCGGGTCCAGCTCGGTGCCGAGCGCGTCGCCCAGTTCGTCGAGGAAGGCCCGGGTGGTCTTGGTGACCCGCACCGGGAACCGGTGCCGTCCGACCCGGGCGACGGCCTCGGACAGCTCGGTGATGGCGTTGTCCCGGTGGATCATCGAGCCGTGCCCGGCGGTGCCGGCCACGGTCAGCTTCATCCAGTGCATGCCCTTCTCGGCCGTCTGGATCAGGTAGAGGCGACGCTGCTCGTCCACCGTGAAGGAGAAGCCGCCGACCTCGCTGATCGCCTCGGTGACGCCCTCGAACAGTCCGGGGTGGTGGTCGACCAGGTGGCGGGCGCCGTACGTACCGCCGGCCTCCTCGTCGGCGAGGAAGGCGACGACGATGTCCCGCGGGGGCCGCCGCCCGCTCCTGAGCCGGTCGCGCACGACCGCCAGGGTCATGGCGTCCATGTCCTTCATGTCGACGGCCCCGCGCCCCCACACGCACCCGTCGGCCACCTCGCCGGAGAACGGGTGGTGGGTCCAGTCGCCGGCGTTGGCCGGTACGACGTCCAGGTGACCGTGGATCAGCAGCGCGGGCCGGGAGGGGTCGTCCCCCTCGATACGGGCCACCGTCGAGGCGCGGCCGGGGTGCGACTCGAAGATCTCCGGTTCGAGCCCGACCTCGGCGAGCTTCTCGGCGACCCACTCGGCGGCCTGCCGCTCGCCGGGTCCGGAGTGGTCGCCGTAGTTGCTGGTGTCGAACCGGATCAGCTCGCGGCAGAGGTCCACGACCTCGTCCTCGCCGGTGACGCCCCTGGACGTGTCCGTCTCGCTCACGTGCTTCCTCCCGCGCTGTCGCTGCTGGTGGTCCCTCCTCATCCTCCCTCTCCCCCGCCCGCGGCCCAAGACCGGTCCCGGCCCGTCACACGCCGTTCACGCGCGACCGGCCGGGGGGCCGGGGGTGATCAGCCACTCCCGAAAGCCTGGTAATGTTTCCTTCGTCGCCGCGAGGGAAACCCCGCCGAAAGGGCTCCCCCGCACGACAGACACCTTGTCCGGGTGGCGGAATGGCAGACGCGCTAGCTTGAGGTGCTAGTGCCCTTTATCGGGCGTGGGGGTTCAAGTCCCCCCTCGGACACTGGAGATACGCAGTGAGGCCCCGACCGTGAGGTCGGGGCCTCACTGCGTCGCCGTACGTCCCGGACAGGCCGGAAGGATCCCTCCCAAGAGGTACGATCGACCGTATGGGCACTGAGGAGCGAGCCTTCGTCACGCGGGCGGACAGGGCGTCGATCACTGACAAGCGACTGCTCAGAGGTGCGCGGGCACGTGAGGTCGTACTGCGCCGTGCCGTCGACATCGCCTCCCTCGACGGGCTGGACGACGTGAGTTTCGGCCGTCTCGCGACCGACACGGGCATGAGCAAGGCGGGCATCCAGACGCTCTTCAGATCCAAGGAAGTGCTCCAGCTCGGGACCATCGACTATGCGCGCGACATGTTCATCGACGCGGTCGTCCGCCCGGCGTGGACAGCGGCACCCGGAGTCGAACGGCTGCGTTCTCTGGTCGAGCACTGGATCGAGTACGCCACGACCCCGCTGTTCGAAGGCGGCTGCTTCCGGGTCGCGAACGCCGCCCGTTTCGACAGCAAGCCGGGGGCGATCCGTGACGCCCTGTTCCGCCATCAGCAGGAATGGCTCGACACCATCGAGAAGGAACTGCGGAACGCCGTCGCAGCCCATGAGATCGCGGAACTCGACATCGACCTCGCGGTCTTCCAGATCGACTCCGCCCTGTGTGCGGCCAACACGGCACTGCGCCTCGGAGACGAAGACGTCGTCTCCAAGGTTCGCCGGACCGTCGGAGACCTCCTGAAAACACCCTGAACATCACCCTTGGTGTCCGGTCGTTGACCGTGCGTGTGGGCCATCTCTCGTCCGACCTGAAGATCCGCAGGTCAGCGACCCGGTGGCGGCGCGGCTCAGTCACCCGGACGGCCCTCCCGAGCGGCTGGAGGAAGGGGCGAACCCTAGCGTCGTACTAATATTTCCGGCTTGTTACTCAGTGTTAGCCAGCCGGACACGACGTGAGGACCCGATGGCAGCCATAGACGAGAGCAGCGCTCTCGGCCTGCTCGACGAAGAGATCCGCACGCAGTTCGGCGACAGGGCACGTTTCTCCGCCGGGCCCGCCGCCTCACCGCGCACGCTGGTCGACGTCTTCGAGGCGGCCGTGCGGTCGCACCCGGACGAGCCCGCCCTGGACGACGGTACGACGTGTCTGACCTACCGTGCGCTGGCCGGCGAGGTGGAGCGGCTGCGGCTGCGGCTGGCAGCCGCCGGGGTCGGGCTCCGGGACCGGGTCGGGGTGCGCGTGCCCTCCGGTACCAACGAGCTGTACGTCGCGATCCTCGCCGTACTCGCCGTCGGCGCCGCCTATGTTCCCGTCGACGCCGAGGACCCGGACGAGCGGGCCGAGTTGGTGTTCGGGGAGGCCGGGGTGCGGGCCGTCGTCGGGGCCGGGCACAGCCTCACCGTCCAGGGTGTCCCCGGCTCCCCCGCCGCCCGCCCCGGTGCCGGGGACGACGCCTGGATCATCTTCACCTCCGGGTCGACCGGCAAGCCCAAGGGCGTGGCCGTCACGCACCGCAGCGCCGCCGCGTTCGTGGACGCGGAGGCGGCCCTGTTCCTCGCGGAGGAGCCGATCGGGCCCGGCGACCGGGTCATGGCGGGTCTCTCCGTCGCCTTCGACGCGTCCTGCGAGGAGATGTGGCTGGCCTGGCGGTACGGCGCCTGTCTGGTGCCCGTGCCCCGGTCGCAGGTCAGGAGCGGGGCCGATCTCGGGCCCTGGCTGGTGGAGCAGGAGATCACCGTCGTCTCGACCGTGCCCACGCTGGCCGCGCTGTGGGAGCCCGAGACCCTGAACGACGTACGGCTGCTGATCTTCGGCGGCGAGGCCTGCCCGCCCGAGCTGGCGCAGCGGCTGGTCACCGAGGGGCGCGAGGTGTGGAACACCTACGGGCCGACCGAGGCGACCGTCGTGGCCTGTGCGGCGCTGATGACCGGTGAGGGGCCCGTGCGGATCGGGCTGCCGCTGAACGGCTGGGAGCTGGCCGTCGTCGACGGGGCCGGGGAGCCGGTGCCGATGGGCGGCAGCGGACAGCTCGTCATCGGCGGGGTCGGGCTCGCACGGTACCTCGACGCCGGGAAGGACGCGGAGAAGTACGCGCCGCTGCGCTCGCTGGGCTGGGAGCGGGCCTATCGGAGCGGTGACCTGGTCAGAGCCGACCCCCAGGGGCTGGTCTTCCTCGGGCGGGCCGACGAGCAGATCAAACTGGGCGGGCGGCGGATCGAGCTGGGCGAGGTGGACGCCGCGCTGCAGGCCCTGCCGGGCGTCGCCGGGGCCGCTGCCGCCGTACGCACCGCCCGCGGCGGCAATCAGCTCCTCGTCGGGTATGTGGTCACCCAGGAAGGCTGGGATCAGGCGGCGGCCGTCGAGAGGCTGCGCGCCGAGCTGCCCGCCGCGCTGGTGCCGCTGCTCGCGCCCGTCGCCGAGCTGCCGACCCGTACGTCCGGGAAGGTGGACCGGAACGCCCTGCCCTGGCCCCTGGAAGGTGTGGAGACGCCCAGGGCCGAGCTCTACGGCACCGAGGCGTGGCTCGCCGAGCAGTGGGCGGATGTCCTCGGTATCCCCGTGACCGGCGCCTGTGACGACTTCTTCGCGATCGGCGGCGGCAGTCTGGCCGCCGCCCAGCTCACCACCCGGCTGCGCACGCGCTACCCGAGCGCCGCCGTCCTCGACGTCTACCAGCAGCCCACCCTGCGCAAGCTGGCCCGGCGGCTGGAGGCCTCGGCGCAGGACGACGGCAAGGCCCGTACGGTCGCGCCGGTACCGGTCCGTGCCCAGGCGGTCCAGCTGCTGCTGCTTCTCCCACTGGTCACGCTGCTGGGGCTGCGCTGGACGCTGGTCCTGGCCGCCCTCGGAAGCCTGCTGCCCGCCTACGCCTGGCTGCCGGCCGCCCCCTGGTGGCTGCTCGCGGCCGGCGCGCTGCTGTTCTTCACCCCGCCCGGCCGGATCGCGCTGGCGGCGGGCGGGGCACGGCTGTTGCTGCGGGGCCTGACGCCCGGACGGTATCCGCGCGGCGGGAGCGTGCATCTGCGGCTGTGGACCGCCGAACGGCTCGCCGAGGTCAGCGGGGCCACCGCCCTCACCGGATCCTGGCTGGAGCGGTATGCGCGGGTGCTGGGCGCGAAGGTCGGGCCCGAGGTGGACCTGCACTCGCTGCCGCCGGTCACCGGCATGCTCAAGCTGGGCCGGGGCGCGGCCGTCGAGTCCGAGGTGGACCTGTCCGGGTACTGGCTGGACGGCGACCGGCTGGAGATCGGCCCGGTGAAGGTCGGCGCACACGCCGTCGTCGGCACCCGCAGCATGCTCTTCCCGGGCGCCCGCGTCGGCAAGCGGGCCGAGGTGGCCCCGGGTTCGGCGGTCGGCGGGCAGATTCCGACCGGTCAGCGGTGGGCGGGCGCGCCCGCGGTCAAAGTCGGCAAGGCCAAGCGCACCTGGCCCGAGGAGCGGCCGCGGCGCGGCACCTACTGGCGGGTGATGTACGCCGTGGCGGGCATCGGGCTCGGCGCTCTGCCGCTGCTCGCGGGCGTGGCCGCGCTGCTGGCCGCCGGGGTCTTCGTGGCGCCGGGCAGCTCGCTCGTCCAGGCCCTGCGCGGGGCCGCGCCGGCGCTGGTCCCGGCCACGCTCGCGTACGGGCTGGCGTACGCGCTGCTGATCCTGGCCGGGGTACGGCTGCTGAGTGCGGGGCTGCGCGAGGGTACGCATCCGACGCACAGCCGGGTCGGCTGGCAGGCGTGGACCGTGACCCAGCTGATGGACCGGTCCCGCGAGACGCTGTTCCCGCTGTACGCGGGGCTGGTCACGCCGGTGTGGCTGCGGCTGCTGGGGATGCGGATCGGGCGGGGCGCCGAGGTGTCGACCGTGCTCGCGCTGCCGAGCCTGACCACGGTCGGCGACGGGGCGTTCCTCGCCGACGACACGCTGACGGCTCCGTACGAGCTGGGCGGCGGCTGGGTGCGGATCGGGCGTGCGGAGATCGGGCGGCGGGCCTTCCTGGGGAACTCCGGGATGACCGCGCAGGGGCGGAGCGTGCCGGACGGCGGCCTGGTCGGGGTGCTGTCGGCGACGCCGAAGAAGGCGAAGAAGGGCACCTCGTATCTGGGGCTGCCGCCGGTGAGGCTGCCGCGCAGTGCCGCCGGCGGGGATCAGAGCCGTACGTACGAGCCGCCCGCCCGGCTGCTGTGGGCGCGCGGGCTGGTGGAGCTGTGCCGGATCGTGCCCGTGCTGTGCAGTGCGGCGCTGGCCGTGCTGACGGTGGCGGCGCTGTGTGCGCTGGGCCCGTGGGCGTGGGCCCTGTCCGGGGTGGTGCTGCTCGGGGCGGGGGTCGTCGCGGCGGTCGTCTCCGTCGTCGCGAAGTGGCTGCTGGTGGGGCGGCACCGGGCCGGGGAGCATCCGCTGTGGAGTTCGTTCGTGTGGCGGGACGAGCTGGCGGACACGTTCGTCGAGGTGCTCGCGGTGCCGTGGCTGGCCGGGGCCGTGCCGGGGACGCCGGTGATGACGGCGTGGCTGCGCGGGCTCGGCGCGCACATCGGCCGGGGAGTGTGGGTGGAGAGCTACTGGCTGCCGGAGGCGGACCTGGTGACCCTGGAGGACGCCGCCACCGTCAACCGGGGCTGTGTGCTGCAGACGCACCTCTTCCACGACCGGATCTTGCGGACGGATACTGTGGTCCTCCGCGCGGGCGCCACGCTGGGCCCTGGCGGGATCGTGCTGCCCGGCAGCACGGTCGGGGCCCGTACGACCCTGGGTCCCGCGTCGCTCGTCATGGCCGCGGAGTCCGTCCCGGACGACACCCGCTGGCTCGGCAACCCGATCGAGGCATGGCGTCCCTGAGCGCGGGCCGCCGGGACGCGGGGCACCGGCACGCAGTGGTGGCACAGCGCAGGGAGCAGACACAGCAGTGGCAGTTCAGCAGTCGGCCGGTCCGGATCCGTACTTCCCGGACAATGGTGATGCCCGCTACCGGGTGCACCGCTACGAACTCGCGCTGGACTACCGCCCGGGCCCGAACCGGCTGTCCGGCACGGCCCGGATCAACGCCATCGCCGGCCCGGCGCCGCTCGCCGAATTCCAGCTCAACCTGGCCGACTTCAGGATCGGACGGGTGCGGGTGGACGGCCGTCAGCCGCAGTACTCGCACCGGGGCGGGCGGCTGCGCATCCGCCCGGCCAAGCCCGTGCGGGCCGGGGCGGCCTTCACCGTGGAGGTGCACTGGTCCGGCAACCCCGGACCGGTGTCCAGCCCCTGGGGCGGCCTCGGCTTCGAGGAGCTGGCGGACGGGGCGCTGGTGGCGAGCCAGCCGGTCGGGGCGCCGTCCTGGTACCCGTGCAACGACCGGCCCGCCGACAAGGCGTCGTACCTGATCTCGGTCACCACCCCGTCCGCGTACGCGGTGGTCTCGGGCGGGCGCCTGCTGACCCGCACCACGAAGGCCTCGACCACCACCTGGGTGTACGAGCAGTCCGCGCCCACGTCCAGCTATCTCGTCGGCCTGGCGGTCGGCAGGTTCCAGACGGTGCTGCTGGGCGACCCGGGACCGGGCGGTGTGCCGCAGCACGGACACATCCCGGCGCGGCTGCTGCCCGAGTTCTCCCGGGACTTCGCGCGGCAGCCCGCGATGATGGAGCTGTTCCAGGAGCTGTTCGGGCCGTACCCGTTCGACGGTTACGCGGTCGCGGTGACCGAGGAGGAACTCGACGTTCCGGTCGAGGCGCAGGGGTTGTCGCTGTTCGGCTCCAACCATGTGGACGGCTCCCGGGGTTCGGAACGGCTGGTGGCGCACGAGCTGGCGCACCAGTGGTTCGGCAACAGCGTGTCCGTCGCCGACTGGCGGCACATCTGGCTGAACGAGGGCTTCGCCAAGTACGCGGAATGGCTGTGGGCCGAGCGCTCGGACGGGCGCGGCGCCCAGCAACCGGCCGCCGCGGCCCACCGGTTGCTGTCCACGCTGCCGCAGGACCTGCGGCTGAGTGACCCCGGCCGCACGTCGATGTTCGACGACCGGCTCTACGAGCGGGGCGGGCTGGCCCTGCACGCGGTGCGCTGTGCGCTGGGCGACGACGCGTTCTTCCGTATGCTGCGCGCCTGGGTGCGGCTGCACCGGAACGGGTCGGTGACGACGGCGGCGTTCACCGCGCACGTGGCCCGGTTCGCGGACGAGCCGGTGGACGGGCTGTTCGAGGCGTGGGTGTACGGGACGACGCTGCCGCCGCTGCCGGTGCTCCGCGAGGTTCCCTAGACTTGAAGGGTGGCCCGGCCCAATGAGGAGGTCGAGGCGCTCCTTCAGGAGTACGCGGACCTCATCGCGATCACGGGAGGCGACGCCTTCAAGGCGCGCGCCTACGAGAAGGCGGCGCGTGCCATCGGCGGGTATCCGGCCGACATCGCGCAGCTGGACGAGAGCGGGCTCAGGGAGATCCCGAACGTGGGCCGGTCGATCGCCGACAAGGTGGTCGAGTACCTGCGCACCGGGAAGATGACGGTGGTCGAGGAGCGCCGGGCGAAGATCCCCGCCGGGGTCCGGGAGCTGATCACGATCCCCACCCTGGGCCCCAAGAAGGCGCTGCGGCTCTACGAGGACCTGCACATCTCGTCGGTGAGCGAGCTGGCCGCGGCGATCGAGGCGGACGCGCTGGCCGATCTGAAGGGCTTCGGTGAGAAGACGCAGGACAACATCCGGCACGGCATCGAGCTGCTGCAGCGGGCGGGTGCCCGGGTGCCGCTGTCGCTGGCGCTGGACACCGCCGAGCAGATCGTCGCCGAGCTCTCCGGGGTGACCGGCTGCAGGCGCTGTGGCTACGCCGGTTCCCTGCGCCGGATGCGGGAGACCGTCGGCGACCTGGACGTGCTGGTCGCGGCGAAGCGGTCGGAGCCGTTCATGGCGGCGCTGTGCGAGCTGCCGGCCACCGCGGAGGTCGTCGCACGGGGGTCGAAGAAGACCTCGGTGCGCACGGGCAAGGGGCTCCAGGTGGATCTGCGGGTGGTACCGCCGGAGTCGTGGGGTGCCGCGATGCAGTACTTCACCGGCTCCAAGGCGCACAACATCCGCACCCGTACCATCGCCGTGCACCAGGGCCTGAAGCTCTCCGAGTACGGCCTGTTCGACGCGGAGAGCGGGGACTCGCTGGCCTCCCGCACGGAGGAGGAGGTGTACGCCCGGCTCGGGCTGCCGTGGATCGCGCCGACGCTGCGGGAGGACCGCGGGGAGATCGAGGCGGCCCTGCACGGCGAGCTGCCCGAGGTGGTGACCGAGCAGGACATCCGCGGTGACCTGCACACCCACACCGATCTCACGGACGGACTCGCCCCGCTGGAGGAGATGGTGACGGCGGCGGCCGAGCGCGGTTACGCGTACTACGCGGTCACCGACCACGCGCCCAACCTGTACATGCAGCGCATGACCGACGAGAAGATCCTCGCCCAGCGGGAGCGGTTGCGGGAGCTGGACGGCGCCCACCACCGGATGCGGCTGCTGCACGGCACGGAGCTCAACATCGATCCCGAGGGTGAGGTGGACTGGCCGGCGGAGTTCCTGGCCGGCTTCGACCTGTGCGTGGCCTCGCTGCACTCGCACTTCGACCTGGACCGCAAGGCGATGACCCGGCGGCTGGTGCGGGCCTGCGAGAACCCGTACGTCAACGTCATCGGGCACCCGACGACCCGGCTGATCGGCAAGCGGCCGGGCGTCGACGCCGACTGGGACGAGGTGTTCGCGGCGTGCGCGCGCACCGGCACCGCGCTGGAGGTCAACGCCCAGCCGGACCGTCTCGACCTGCGCGACGAGGACATCCTGCGTGCCAAGGAGCACGGGGTGACGTTCGCGGTGAACACCGACGCGCACTCCGTTCCGCATCTGGCCCAGCTGCGCTACGGGGTGGGCACCGCGCAGCGCGGCTGGCTCACCCCGGACGACGTGATCAACACCTGGCCGCTGACGAGGCTGCGCCGCTTCCTGCGCAAGGGGAGGTGAGGGGCGTCATTCCCGGTCCAGCCACAGGGGTGCCAGGTCCTCCTCCGTATCGGCCGCTCCCACCGCCCTGATGTCCCCGTCGGCGGCGCGCAGCAGCATCCGGCCCATGGCGATGAGCGCCCGGCCGGCGGCGAGTTCGTCGCCGATGTCCGGCACATCCGGGTCGTACGGGTTCCTGCGGGCCTCCGCGTGGCTCTCCAGGACGTTGTCGCCGGTGTCCAGGATGATCCGGGCGGTGGTGTCCGGGTCGCGCTCGGAGAGGTACAGGTTCAGCCGCCACTCCTTTATGGCTTGGGGATGGCTGGTCATGGGTCGGGTCATCGTGCGCCTCCCTGGGCCGCGCTGCCCTTCCACTGTGCACCCGGCCCCACGCCGACGCCTCCCCTGGTACGGGCAGAATGGGGGGCATGACCTCGCGCACCTGCCCCTGCGGACTCCCCGGGTCCTACGACGCCTGCTGTGGCCGCTTCCATGCGGGGACCGCCGCCGCGCCGACCGCCGAGTCGCTCATGCGCTCCCGGTACAGCGCGTTCGTGAAGGGGAACGCTCGGTACCTGCTGCGCACCTGGCATCCGCGGACCCGGCCCGAGCGGTTGGACCTCGACGCCCGGATGAAGTGGACGGGCCTGGAGATCCTGGATGCCACCGACGGGTCCGCCTTCCACACCACGGGCACGGTGACCTTCCGGGCGTCCTACCGGGGCGGTTCGCTGCACGAGCGGAGCCGGTTCGAGCGGGTCGACGGGGCGTGGGTGTACGTGGACGGTGACTTCCTGGACTGAGGCTCCGAACTAGGGCGCCAGGATGTCCAGTTCCTGGAGGGCGCCCACGGTGATCTCCCTGGTCAGCTGTTCGGCGCGGGTCGCATCGCCCGCGCGGACCGCCTCGGCCACC
This sequence comes from Streptomyces sp. NPDC037288, assembly GCF_055603265.1. NCBI lineage: Bacteria > Bacillati > Actinomycetota > Actinomycetes > Kitasatosporales > Streptomycetaceae > Streptomyces > Streptomyces sp. NPDC037288. Next base: position 142,216 of record NZ_JBVJVY010000015.1, on the reverse strand, counting down.
TGCACGTGCAGGGTGACGGCCGCCGGGTCGGGGTCCTCGAACATGACCTCGTGGTGGGTGCGGCCGGCGAGGACCTCCGCGACGACGTCGCCGAGCCGGGCGAACATCTCGTTGCCCGAGGCGGCGAGGACGACCCGGTGGAAGGCGATGTCGTGGACCAGGTAGTCCTCCAGCCTGTGGCCGCGTGAGTTGGCCACCATGCCGAGCGCGCACTCGGTCAACCGCGCACACTGTTCCGGCGTGGCGTGCCTGGCGGCGAGGCCGGCCGCGACCGGTTCGACGGCCGAGCGCAGCACGGTCAGCGAGCGCAGCTGGTGCGGACGGTCGGCACCGGCGAGGCGCCAGCGGATTACCTGCGGGTCGTAGACGTTCCACTCGGACTTCGGGCGGACGGTCACGCCGACCCTGCGGCGGGACTCGACCAGGTGCATGGACTCGAGCACCCGGACCGCCTCGCGCATCACGGAGCGTGACACCTCGAAGTGCTGTGCGAGTTCGTCGGTGCGCAGCACGCTGCCCGGCGGGTACTCGCCCGCAGTGATCGCGGGGCCGAGGGTGTCCAGTACATGGCCGTGCAGGCCCCGGCCCGGTGTGGTCATGCACTCAGCGTACGGCGTGGATCACCGAGCTAAAAAGTCAGACTTAAACATCACAGGCTCTTGAATTAGTCGTACCTAATGGGTTTCAGTGTGGCGACGCCGCCGTGGCGTCGGAGGTCGAGGAAGACAGCGAGGCAGTACATGCGAACCCCCCAGGTCGTCGTCGTGATGGGCGTCGCGGGGACGGGCAAGACCACGATCGGTCCCCTGCTCGCCGCGCGGCTGGGCGTCCCGTACGCCGAGGGCGACGACTTCCACCCGCAGGCCAACATCCACAAGATGTCGGCCGGGATCCCGCTCGAGGACGCCGACCGGTGGCCCTGGCTGGACGCCATCGGCCACTGGGCGCACGGGCGGGCCGGGCTGGGCGGGGTGGTCAGCAGCTCGGCGCTGAAGCGGTCGTACCGCGACCGGCTCAGGGCCGCCGCTCCCGAAGTCGTGTTCGTGCACCTCACGGGCGACCGGAAGCTGATCGAGGACCGGATGACGCAGCGCCGCGGGCACTTCATGCCGACCGCGCTGCTGGACTCCCAGTTCGCCACGCTGCAGCCCCTGGGGCCGGACGAGGCGGGAGTCGCCGTGGACGTCAGCGGCAGCCCGCAGGAGATCGTCGAGCGTGCCGTGCGGGCCCTGGACGCGCTTCCCGACGCATCCGAGTAACACCTCACCCCCGTCCCCCGTAACCACAAGGGAACCCCCGTGACCAGACTCAGCGTCGAGATGCTGGCAGCGGACGCACCTCCGCCGATCACCTCCGCCGGACACGCCCAGCTGGGCATCGCCGTCCTGGTGGGCATCGCGGTGATCGTTCTGCTCATCACCAAGTTCAAGCTCCATGCCTTCCTGGCGCTAATCGTCGGGTCGCTGGCGCTCGGGGCGGTCGCCGGAGCCCCGCTCGACAAGGCCATCACCAGCTTCACCACCGGGCTCGGCGTCACCGTCGCCGGCGTGGGTGTCCTGATCGCGCTCGGGGCGATCCTGGGCAGGCTCCTCGCCGACTCCGGTGGCGCCGACCAGATCGTCGACACGATCCTCGCCAAGGCCCAAGGGCGCGCCATGCCCTGGGCGATGGTGCTGATCGCCTCCGTGATCGGTCTGCCGCTGTTCTTCGAGGTCGGCATCGTGCTGCTGATCCCGGTCGTGCTGATGGTCGCCAAGCGCGGCAACTACTCCGTGATGCGCATCGGCATCCCGGCCCTGGCCGGTCTGTCCGTGATGCACGGCCTGATCCCGCCGCACCCCGGCCCACTGATCGCGATCGACGCGGTCAAGGCCAACCTGGGCGTGACCCTGGCGCTCGGCATCCTGGTCGCCGTCCCGACGGTGATCATCGCCGGCCCGCTGTTCTCGAAGGTCGCCGCCCGCTGGGTGGACGTCCCCGCCCCCGACCGGATGCTGCCGCAGCGCGCCTCGGACGAACTGGAGCGCCGTCCCGGCTTCGGCGCGACCCTGGCGACCGTGCTGCTGCCGGTGGTGCTCATGCTGGCCAAGGCGCTGGTGGACATCGTCGTCGACGACCCGGCGCACCACACCCGGCGGGTCTTCGACGTCATCGGCTCCCCGCTGATCGCGCTGCTCGCCGCCGTGATCGTCGGTTTCTTCACGCTGGGCCGGCCCGCCGGGTTCAGCAGGGAGCGCCTCCAGCAGACCGTCGAGAAGGGTCTGATGCCCATCGCCGGCATCCTGCTGATCGTCGGCGCGGGCGGCGGCTTCAAGCAGACGCTGATCGACTCCGGCGTGGGCCAGATGATCCTGGACATCTCCAAGGACTGGTCGATACCGGCGCTGCTGCTGGCCTGGCTGATCGCGGTCGCGATCCGGCTGGCGACGGGTTCGGCGACGGTGGCGACGGTTTCGGCGGCGGGCCTGGTCGCACCGCTCGCGGCCGACATGTCGACCACGCACGCCGCCCTGCTGGTCCTCGCGATCGGCGCCGGCTCGCTCTTCTTCAGCCATGTCAACGACGCCGGATTCTGGCTGGTGAAGGAGTACTTCGGGCTCAGCGTCGGGCAGACGATCAAGACCTGGTCGGTCATGGAGACGATCATCTCGGTGGTCGCCGGCGGCCTGGTCCTGCTCCTGTCACTGATCATCTAGGGGTACGGGGACGACTCACCCGCTCTTCGACAGGGCCGAGGCCGGCTGCGCGGTGGTCCTCAACGGGCGCGACCCCGACCGGCTGGCCGCGGCGGCGTCAGGACCACCCGGGGACCGGATCCACACGGCCGTGTGCGACGTCGCCGACGGCCCGGCCGACGGACGGGCGCACGTGTGCCGGGACACCCGGTGTCCGGGCAGCGCCGCCCGCTTCCCGCACGTCCAGGGTGCCTTCGCGGCGCGGATCGCCGTACCGGCGGAGTCGGTGGCGCCGCACGCGGTGCGGCGGGCCGGGGACGTGTCCGGCAGGCATGCGCTGGTGACCGGGGCCGGGCCGATCGGATGCCTGGTGGTCGCGGCGGCGAAGGCGGCCGGCGCGGCCCGGGTGACGGTGACGGACCTGGTGCCGGAGGCGCTCGGGTACGCGGCCGGGGCCGGCACCCTCCTGCGGGCCGACGATCCGCCTGACGCCGGGTGGCCCGAGGAGGCGCACGTCGCCGTCGAGGTCACTCACGCCACAAGGGGTGTTCCCGTTCCGCCCATTCCCTGCTCACCGACCCCGTCCGCAGGCCCCGCCTCGCTTCCGGGTCGCCCAGGGCCATGCCGACGTGGCCGGCCAGGACCACGCCGATGGTCAGGGCCAGCCAGTCGTGCACGAAGGTCGCCGAGGTGCGCCACACCAGGGGCGTGAGGTGGGTGAACCACATCATCAGGCCGGTGCCGAGCATGACCAGCGTGGCGCCGGCGATCCACGCGGCGTAGATCTTCTGGCCGGCGTTGAACTTGCCCGCCGGACGCGAGGAGCGGCGCTTGTCCCGGCTCAGTGCCGCCCACAGCCACACCCGGTCGTGCGGGCCGAAGCGGTTGAGGAAGCGCAGGTCGGCGCGGAAGGCGCGGGAGGCGAGGCCGAGCAGCACCGGCACGGGCAGGGCGAGCCCGGCGCACTCGTGGATGCGGACGACCAGTTCGCGGCGGCCGACCATGACCGCCAGCTGGGGAATGTAGAGGACGGCCGCCGTGACCACGCAGACGCCCATCAGCGCGGCCGTCGTGCGGTGCACCCAGCGTGGGGCCCGGCCGAAGCGGCGGATGCGGGCGCCCGGCGGGGCCGGGGTGTCAGCTCGTAGGCTCATCGGTCCGTCCGTTCGACCGGCCCACCCAGGCGTCGACGTCGTAGCCGAGGTGCTCCCAGTATCCGGGTTCGACCCGGTCGGTGACCGTGATGCCGGAGAGCCACTTGGCCGACTTGTAGAAGTACATGGGGGCGACGTACAGGCGGACCGGGCCGCCGTGGTCGTGGGAGATGTCCTTGTCCTGCATGCGCAGGGCGACCAGGATGTCGGGGCGGCGGGCCTGGGCCAGGGTGAGGCTCTCGGAGTAGGTGCCGTCGAAGCAGTCGAAGCGGATCGCCTTCGCGGTGGAGCGGACTCCGGCCGCGTCCAGGAGGTGGGAGAGACGCACGCCCTCGAAGGGCGTGCCGGGGACCCGCCAGCCGGTGACGCACTGGACGTCCTTGACCACCCGGGTCTGCGGCAGGGCACGCAGGTCGGCGAGGGTGTAGGTGCGCGGGCGGTCCACCAGTCCGCCGATCTTCAGCTGGTAGTCCGCGGCGTCCCGGTGGGGCACGGAGGCGGCCACGGAGTAGTAGCGGAAGCCGCCGCCGTTGGGCAGCAGGCCGGTCAGTCCCGTGGGGTCCTTGCCCGCGACGGCGCCGAGGAAGCCCTCCAGGCCGCGCTGCAGCGCGGGCGCGGCGACGACGCCGAACGCGCCCAGACCGAGGGTGCCGAGGAAGACGCGGCGGCCGACGGGTTTGCCGTGCTGTTCCTCGAATTGTTCAGGGTTCACGTGTTCATTCGAGCACTCGGGGCCTTGCGGGGCCAGGGAACCGGGTCAGTGGTCAGACTTTCGTCATCACTTCTTACGTACGTCCCGGAAAGCCGTACGACTCAGTCCCTCAGTGCCCCAGTGCGCGGGCACGGGCCGCCCGGAAGGCCACCAGGGGGTCACTGTGCACGGAGGACCAGGGGTCCGGGGTGGCGTGCCGGCCGATGCGCTGGAAGAGGGCCGCCGCCTCGGCCGGGCGGCCGGCACAGGACAGGGCGAAGGCCAGGTGGTTGAGGTCGATGTGGCGGCGGGGGTGTTCGTCGTGCTCCCACTCCAGCCACCAGTCGAAGCCGGCGTGCAGGATCCGGCGGGCCCGCGGGCCGGACCAGTGGCCAGAGGCGGCGGGCTCGGCGGGGGCCAGGCCGGCGGCGACGAGCACCCGGTAGCGCTCGGCGAGGGCGACGACCGGCAGGACGGCGAGCGGGGAGTCGGCCGGGGCCTCGGCGGCGGCCAGCTCGGCGAGGTCGTACACCTCGTGGTCCTCGGCGGCCCGGCCGCCGGAGGGCCGTTCGGCCAGGCGGGCCAGGAGGAGATGGTGGGCGTGGTGGTGTTCGGGGTGGCGGCGGCGCAGCTCGGCGAAGGCGCCGAGCACCTCGTGCTCCGGGCCGAGGGTGCGGGCCAGCTGGAGTAACCCCAGCCAGGGGGTGGGATCGGCGGGGGCGAGTGCGGCGGCCTCGGCGCAGGCCTCGCGGGCCCGGTCGGGATCCTCCTTGCCGCGCAGGGCGCGCTCGACCCGGGCGAGGGCGTACAGCGCGGCGGCGTCGGCGGAGCCGGGTTCGGCCTGCAGCCAGTCGCCGGCCCAGGCCACGGCGTACGGCTCCCGGGCGAGCACGGTCAGGCGGTGACCGCGGCGGTCCCAGTCGTCACCGGTGTGCAGCAGCAGGGAGCGGGCGGCCTGGCGCCTGCCCTGGGCCAGGGCGGCGCGCGCGGTGCACAGCTCAACGTCGTCGAGGGCGTCGTCGAAGGCGCCGGAGCCGTCCGGGGCGGTGTCACCGGACTGGTCCGAGCGGGTACGGCGCGCGCCGAGCACGGGTGGGAGAGGGGGCACCGCGGGACTTCCTGTTTCTCGGGCTGCCATCGACCGATCACGCACAGCAAACCCCCAGCCAAGGATCGCGTCAAGCGGAACGAGGCGATTGCTCCCTTCAACTACCGTCGTGCACAGGGAACTTGGAGGACTCCGCGCAGGTGGGCCGGGGCGCCGCGGGGGGTCCCGGTGGGTGGCTGTGGCGTACGCCATGGCGCCGGGCCGCCCGGCCACGGACCATGGCGAGTCAACCGCCCGGTTCCGGGCACTTCCGGGTACTCCGAGTCCCGGGAGCGCTACAGTCGGCCACTACGCACCCGTGGTCCGGCCGGATGATCGAGGTACGCAGCGTGTCCGTTCTGGTTCTCCTTCTCGCCGTGAGTGCCGCCTGCTGTCTGGGCTTCGGATTCGTGCTCCAGCAGAACGCCGCGGAGAAGGCTCCGCTCAGCGACTTCCTGTCCTTCCGGCTGCTGCTCGACCTGATGCGCGTGCCGCGCTGGCTGGGCGGGCTCGGTCTGATGGTGGCCGGCATGGTGCTCGGCGCGATCGCCCTCGGCAAGGGCGAGATCTCCCTGGTCGAACCGCTGCTCGCGACCAACCTGCTGTTCGCGCTGGCCCTCTCCCGGCACCAGACCAAACAGTCCCTGGGCCGCCAGGGCTGGGCGGGACTGCTGCTGCTCGCGGGCGGGGTGAGCGCGTTCATCACGGCGGGCGAGCCGCGCGGCGGCAGCGCGATCGCCGATCCGCTGCGGCACTGGCTGATCATCGGCGCGATGGTGGGCGCGGCCCTCGTGCTCACGACGTACGGCAAGCGTTCCCGGCTGAGCTGGGGCCCGGTGCTGCTGGCCACCGCCGCCGGGCTGCTGTACGGCGTGCAGGACGCGCTGACCCGGGTGAGCGGCACCCGTTTCTCCGAAGGCGGCTTCACCGAGCTGTTCACCGGCTGGCAGCCGTACGGCGTGCTGGCGTGCGGGGTCACCGGGCTCGTCCTGGTGCAGAGCGCGTTCGAGACGGCCCCGCTGCGCATGTCCCTGCCGGCGCTCACCGCCGCCGAGCCGCTCGCGGGGATCCTGTGCGGCGTCGGTTTCCTCGGCGACCGGCTGCACACCGACACGGGGGCGCTGGCCTGGGAGGCGGCCGGGCTCGCGGCGGTGGTGGCGGGCATCATGCTGCTCGGGCTGCACCCGGCGATGCCGTGCGGCACGGCGGAGGCGGAGCCGTCGGCGCCGGGCCTCCAGCGGCGCTGAGCGGGCCCCTACCGGGAACGGGGCACGCACCCGGCTTGGCCGGAACCGGTCACCCCGCTTGGATGGAGCCATGAACCCCGCAGATGAGATCCTCGACATCGTCGACGAGAACGACCAGGTCATCGGCCAGTACCCGCGCGGCGAGGCGTATGCGAAGGGTCTGCGCCACCGTTGTGTGTTCATCCAGGCCCGGGACGCGGCCGGGCGGCTCTTCGTGCACCGGCGCACGGCCACCAAGCTGGTCTTCCCGGCCCTGTACGACATGTTCGTCGGCGGGGTCGTCGGGGCGGGCGAGTCCTACGACGAGGCGGCACTGCGGGAGGCCGAGGAGGAGCTGGGCGTGCGCGGGCTGCCGCGGCCGGCCTTCCTCTTCAAGTTCCTGTACGAGGACGGGGCCGGGAACAGCTGGTGGTCGGCGGTGTACGAGGTGTGCTGCGAGCTGCCCGTGAACCCCCAGGTGGAAGAGGTCCAGTGGCACGGCTTCCTGCCCGAGGAGGAGGTCGAGCGGCGGCTCGGCTCGTGGGAGTGGGTGCCGGACGGGCTGGCGGCGTACGAGCGGCTGAAGGCGTTCCGGAACCGTGGGTGAGGCGCCGGTAGGGTCGACCGCGTGAGCGAATTCGTACGGAACATCCGGCTGTGGTTCGCGCCGGAGCAGGTGCGCGACGAGGGCGGCACACCCGACTACCGGTTCTCGCTGGCCAACGAGCGCACCTTCCTGGCCTGGCTGCGCACGGCCCTCGCGCTGATCGGCGGCGGATTCGCGGTGGACCAGTTCCTGCCGGACCTGCGCTGGGCGTGGCGGGTCGGGCTCGCGCTCGCACTGCTCGGCGCCGGGGTGCTGTGCTCCCTGCGCGCGGTGAACCACTGGGTGCGCTGCGAGCGGGCGATCCGGCGCGGCGAGGACCTGCCCGCCTCCCGGTTCCCGGCGCTGCTGAGCCTGGTCGTCGCGGTGGTGGCCGTGGCCATGGTCGTGGTGGTCCTGGTCGGATGGGAGGGATGAGCACGGCCGGGCGGGACCCGGGGCTGCAACCGGAGCGGACCCGGCTGGCCTGGCGCCGTACCACCCTGTCCGCCGCCGTGGCCGCCGTGCTCGGCATAAAGACCGCGCTGCACGGCGGGCCCTCGGCCGGCGGGGTCGTCGCATGCGCGGTGTGCTGCGCCCTGTGGCTGGGCTTCCTCCGCGTGGCCCACCTGCGCATCCGCGCCCTGGCCTCCGGAGTCCGGCCGCCCGCGCTCGCCCCCCGGCACGCGACGGCGGCGGTGCTGTACGCGGTGGCGCTGGCGGCCTGCGCCACCGTACTCGTCGTCTAGCCCGGCGCGGCTTCCTCGGTCTCCCAGTCCACCGTCACCACGATCTTCCCCCGGGTGCGGCCCTCCTGGTTCAGCCGGTGCGCGTCCGCCGCCCGCTCCAGCGGGAAGGTCTCCTGGACGTGACCAGTTCGGTGAGGTCCTCGGCGTCGGGGCGGACGAAGCAGTAGGAGCCGCCGTAGCCGACCACCTCCGGGTCGGCGATCGAGGCCAGGCGGCCCTCCGGGGCGAGCAGGCCGGCCGAGGTCTTCAAGGTGTCGCCGCCGATGGTGTCGAAGACCGCGTCCACGCCCTCCGGAACGAGCCCGCGCACCCGTTCGGCCAGGCCCTCGCCGTACGTCACCGGCTCGCCACCGAGGCCGCGCACATGGTCGTGGTTGCGCTCGCTCGCCGTGCCGATGACGCGGGCGCCGAGGTGGACGGCGATCTGGACGGCGAGGGAGCCGACCCCGCCGGCCGCCGCGTGCACCAGCACCGTCTCGCCGCGTTGGACCTCCAGCGCCTTGACGAGCACCTGGTAGGCGGTGAGCCCGGCGAGCGGGAGTCCGGCGGCCTCCTCGAAGGACAGGTTGCGCGGCTTGCGGGCCAGCGTGCGCACGGGCGCGGCGACGTACTCGGCGAAGGTGCCGCGGGAGAGGAAGTCCTCACGGCAGTAGCCGATGACCTCGTCGCCGACGGCGAACTCCGTGACCGCGGCGCCCGGCTGGACGACCACCCCGCTGACGTCCCAGCCCGGGATGACCGGGAAGACGGCGTCGAGGAGCGCGTCGAGATAGCCCTCGCGGCACTTCCAGTCGACCGGATTGACGGCCGCCGCACGCACCTTGACCAGCACGTGGTCGGGGCCGACCTTCGGGTCGCGCACCTCACCGTACTCCAGCACCTCGGGTCCGCCGTAGTGGCCGTAGCTGATGCCCTTCATGTCCTAGACCCTCCGGGGTACTCGTGCGCCACGCAACCGGTATGCACCGATATGCACCATTCGGCCACGTAGCCTGTCCGTCGCCAGACCCCCGTACCCCCGAAGGCGAGCACCATGACCATCCTTCACCAGGAACACACCGAACACGGCACACACAGGCACGGTCCGGGCTGCGGGCACAACGCCGTACCGCACGGCGACCACCTGGACTACGCGCACGACGGACACCTGCACCGCGAACACGAGGGCCACTGGGACGAGTGCGAGCCGGCCGGGCACACCGTCCACGAGGGCCACGAGCACGTGCACTACGACGAGTGCGGGCACGCCCAGGTGCCGCACGGCGACCACGTCGACTATCTGCACGACGGGCACCGGCACGCCGAGCACGACGGCCACTGGGACGACCACTGACCGGCCGTACCGCAGGGGCCGGCGGCTCCCCGGGCAGTACGCCGGGGAGCCGTCGGCCGTATCGTGGCTCCGGTCACGTTTGACCTCCTGTTGAGCGGACGCACTGGACGACATACCGACCGGTCGGCATCATGAGTCGGGTCCTGTTCACCCGTTCGTAGGAGTGATGTATGAGCGCCGACCACCCGCCCGGACTCGACCTGGACCGGCTGCGCGCCCTCCTCGACCGCGAGCGCCCCGGTCTGGTGACCGGCCCCCTGAGCGGCCGGCTGATCGAGGGCGGACGGTCGAACCTCACCTACGCGCTGTCCGACGGCACCTCGAAGTGGGTCGTCCGCCGGCCCCCGCTCGGCCATGTCCTGGCCACCGCGCACGACATGAAGCGCGAGCACCGCGTGATCAGCGCCCTGCACCCGACGTCCGTGCCGGTGCCGCGCCCGGTGCTGCTGTGCGAGGACGAGGAGGTGCTCGGGGCGCCGTTCTACGTCATGGAGTTCGTCGAGGGCACCCCCTACCGCACCGCCGAGCAGCTCGCCCCGCTGGGCCCCGAGCGCACCCGGAACGCGGTGCTGTCCCTGGTGGACACGCTGGTCGAGCTGCACGCGGTGGATCCCGCCGAGGTGGGCCTCGAGGACTTCGGGCGGCCCGAGGGCTTCCTTGACCGGCAGCTGCGCCGCTGGGGCAAGCAGCTGGACGCCTCCCGCAACCGTGAGCTGGCCGGCATCGACGAACTGCACGCGGCCCTCGGCCGGTCCCTGCCCGTCTCCCCCGCCCCGGCCGTCGTCCACGGCGACTACCGGCTCGACAACGTCCTGATCGGGGGCGACGACCGGATCACGGCGATCCTCGACTGGGAGATGTCGACCCTCGGCGATCCGCTCACCGACCTGGGCCTGCTGGTGATGTACAGCCAGCCGCTCGGCACGCCCGACTCCCCCGTGTCGACGACCGCGGAGGCCCCCGGGCACCCGTCCCCGCAGGAGCTGGTCGAGCGGTACGCCGAGCGCTCGGGGCGGGACGTGTCGGCCGTCTCCTGGTACACGGCGTTCGCCTGGTTCAAGCTCGCCGTGATCCTGGAGGGCATCCACTACCGGTACACGCTCGGCCAGACCGTCGGCCGCGGCTTCGACCGGATCGGCGATCTCGTGCCCGTCTTCATCGACCACGGACTGACCACTCTTCAGGAAGGCTGACCCGCCATGGACTTCGCGTTCGACGCGCGCACCGAGGAACTCCGGGCCAGGCTGCTGGCCTTCATGGACGAGTACGTGTACCCGGCGGAGGCGGTGGCGGAGGAGCAGCGGGCCGCGCTGGCCTCCCCGTGGGACACCCCGGCCGTGGTCGGGGAACTGAAGGCCGAGGCCCGCAGGCGGGGCCTGTGGAACCTCTTCCTCCCCGACGCCGAGTACGGTGCCGGGCTGACGAACCTCCAGTACGCGCCGCTGGCCGAGATCACCGGCCGTTCCCCGCATCTCGCGCCCACCGCGACGAACTGCGCCGCGCCCGACACCGGGAACATGGAGGTGCTGGCGCAGTTCGGCAACGAGCAGCAGAAGAAGCAGTGGCTGGAGCCGCTGCTGGCCGGCGAGATCCGCTCGGCGTTCGCGATGACCGAGCCGGAGGTGGCCTCCTCGGACGCCACCAACATCACCACGCACATCGAGAGGGACGGCGACGACTACGTCATCACCGGCCGCAAGTGGTACATCTCCGGCGCGATGAACCCGGACTGCAGGATCTTCATCGTGATGGGCAAGACGGACCCGGACGGCGCCGACATCCGCCGTCAGCAGTCGATGGTCCTGGTGCCGCGTGACACGCCGGGCGTGACCGTCAAGCGCGCGATGCAGGTCTTCGGCTACGAGGACCACTCCCACGGCGGCCACGCCGAGGTGGTCTTCGACCACGCGCGCGTGCCGGTCACGAACCTGATCGGCGAGGAGGGCGGCGGCTTCGCCATCGCCCAGGCCCGGCTCGGCCCGGGCCGCATCCACCACTGCATGCGGCTGATCGGCATGGCCGAGCGGGCGATCGAGCTGATGTGCCGCCGGGCGGTCTCGCGTACCGCGTTCGGCAAGGCGCTGGCCCAGCAGGGAGTGGTCCAGAACTGGATCGCCGACGCCCGGGTCACCGTCGAGCAGCTGCGGCTGCTGGTGCTGAAGACGGCCTGGCTGATGGACACCGTCGGCAACAGGGGTGCCCACACGGAGATCCAGGCCATCAAGATCGCCACTCCGCGTGCGGTGGCCGGCATCCTCGACCGGGCCATCCAGCTGCACGGCGCGGGCGGGGTGAGCCAGGACTTCCCGCTGGCCGATCTGTACGCGAGCGCCCGCACGCTGATGCTCGCCGACGGCCCCGACGAGGTCCACCAGCGGTCGCTGGCGCGGCGCGAGCTGAAGAAGCACCTGTGAGCGGGGGCCGGTGCGGCACCCGCCGCCGCACCGGCTCGCCGCGGCCCTGCCCCGGACCGCCTGCCTCGGACCGCCTGGCTCGGACCGCCCGCGCCGTCCAGCACGGTGCACCCGGCACCTTCCGTACGGACGGTGCCGGGTGCCTTCCCGTGTTGCCACACCGTCCCGACGTCGCGCCTCCCTGCGTGCCGCCTCCCCACGTCGCGCCTTCCCGTGTTCTGCCTCCCCTCGCGTCGCGCCTTCTCATGTACCGCCCCCCGCGTCGCGCCTTCCCCCTGTCCTGCGTGCACCGTTGAGCGCACGGCCGGTCTGTGATGTCGTACCTCTTCCGGAACCGGCACGGCAGCCGGCGGCGCGAGGAGGCGAAGCGTGGCGGACCTGCGGGATCACTCGGAGTGGAGCAGGGCCACGGAGCCCCGGGCGACCTTGGAGCGGTTGCTGTCCGTCGTGGGCCCGGGGGTCCTGGAGCTGGACACGGCACCGGCCGGACTGGACGTGCCCGTCAGCGGTGTAGGCGTGCTGGACGCGCTGGACCCCGAGATCGGACGGGGGGTGTTGTTACTCGCCGTCGGCATCGACGCCGGATCGGCGCAGGCACTGGACGTCGTGCGCCCGGCCGGCGCGGCGGGAGCCGTCGGAGTGGTGTTCGGTTCCGAGCGCACCGAGCGCACCGGCAGGGCCGCCGCCGCGCTGCGGACGGCCGCCGAAGAGGCCGGTACGGCGGTGCTGTTCCGTACCCGCTGGTGCCCCTGGGACCAGTTGGTCGGCGTGCTGCGGGCCGGGCTGGCCTCGGTGGGGGCGCCGCCCGTGCCCGGGGCGCCCGGACCGGCCCTCGGCGACCTCGACGGGCTGGCCGATGCGGTGGCCGCCCTGGTGGGCGGCTCGGTGACCATCGAGGACACCGAGTCCCGGGTCCTCGCGCACTCGTCGACCGAGGAGAACGTGGACGAGATGCGCCGGCTGACCATCCTGGGGCGGCGCGTGCCGCCCTGGCGGGTGGCCGCCATGCGGGAGGCGGGGCTGTTCCGCGCACTGTGGACCACGGACGACGTCCTGCACCGGCGGGCCCAGGGGGACGACCCGGAGCGCCTGGTGTGCGCCGTGCGGGCGGGCGGCGAGGTGCTGGGGTCCGTCTGGGTGGCCGCGGTCGCCGGCCGGCCCCTGGCCCCGAACGCGGCGGAGGCCCTGCGGGCGGCGTCCCGGGCGGCGGCCGCCCACCTGCTCCACCACCGCACGCGCGGCGCCGACAGCCGTCTGGTGGAGGACGCCGCGCGTGCGCTGCTGGAGGAGCGTGGATCCGCCGAACTGCTCGCCGAGCGCATGGCGCTGCCGGCGCAGGAGCCCTGCGCCGTGCTGGCGGTGGGTCTCGGCGCGCCTGACCCGCAGTCGGCGCCGTTCGAGGAGCCGTCACGCATGTACGGCCTGCTCAGCCTGCACTGCACCGCGCTCGGTCACCGGGTGGTGGTCGTGCCGGCGGGCGGTCGGGCACTGGTCCTGGTGGGCGCGCTGGCGCGGGATCCGCTGGCCGCCCGTGAACAGGTGACGAAACTCGGCACGTCGCTGGCCGCACAGCTGTCGGCCGCGACGGGCCGGCAGGTGCGGGTCGGACTGGGCGAGGCGGTCCCGTCGCCGGCCGCGGCGGCCAGGTCTCGCCGGGACGCCGAGCTGGTCCTCCGGGCCCTCACCGGCCCGGGAGACCCCCGCACGGTGGCCCGGGTCGAGGACGTGGCGGACAGGATCGGCATTCTGCAGGTGGTCGAGGCGCTGCGGGACGTACGGCTGCCGCCGGGGACGTCGGTGGAGCGGCTGGCCGCGTCCGACGCCGAGCAGGGCGGAAGCCTCGTGCAGACCCTGCGGGCCTACCTGGACCACTTCGGTGACGTGTCCGCCGCCGCCCGCAGCCTCTCGCTGCACCCCAACAGCCTGCGCTACCGGCTGAGCCGGATCACCAAGGTCTGCGGGCTCGACCTCGACGACCCGGACGCGCGCCTGCTGGCACAACTGCAACTGCGCGTGGCGGAGCACGACGTGGCGACACCGGGGCCACCGGCAGGACCGTGACGGGACGGCTGGCCGGTCCGCCGTTCGTCCGTCCGCACCAACGGGGGGCGCCGTTGTCGTCGGCGCCCACAACGGCGCGGCCCACCCGGTGCGTCGGTGCCGCCCGTCACCGTCATGGGCGGGGTGCCTGTGCCGAATCGACGAAGACGGCCGGGTGGCGCGGCGGCCAGTCTGGGGATGCGCCCGGGGACCACGCGCCCGGGCCTTACGATCCCGACCCCGGAAGGCTCGCCATGACCGCTGTGACCCACGCCGCCGCACGGCGTGAACGCATCCTGCAGGAGGCCGTACGCCAGGGACTGCTGGACCCGGAAGGGGCCCTGCTGGCCGCCTTCGTCGACCTCGACGGGGTCGAGGCCACGGTCGGGGCCCTGCGCGACGCCTTTCCCGGCCCGCCCGAACTGCCGGGCGTCCTGCACACGTTCGCCGCGAAGGCCAACTGCCTCGTGCCGGTGCTCCGGGAGCTGGCAGGGCTCCGCATGGGCTGCGAGGTCGCGACCGCGGGCGAGCTGGCCCGGGCGCTGGAGGCCGGCTTCCCCGCCGACCGGATCGTCTTCGACGCTCCCGCCAAGACCCGGGCGGAGCTGGAGCGGGCCCTGGCCCACGGGGTGTCCGTCAACGCGGACAACTTCCAGGAACTGGAGCGGATCGGGGGGATCCTCGCGCGGCGCGCCTCGACGTCGCGGATCGGGGTGCGCGTCAACTGCCAGGTCGGCGGCGGCGCCATCGCCGCGATGAGCACGGCCACCAGCACCTCGAAGTTCGGCGTCCCGCTGACCGACCCGGGCAACCGGGAACGGCTGATGCGGGCGTTCGGCGCGTATCCGTGGCTGACCTGGGTGCACACGCACACCGGGTCCCAGGGCTGCCCCCTGGATCTCATGGCCCGCGGGGTGGCGCAGGCGGTGGAGTTCGCCGGCCAGGTCGAGGCGGCCTTCGGCCCGGGCCGGGTCGCGGGCATCGACATCGGCGGCGGGCTCCCTGTCAATTTCGCCGACGACGAGGTCACGCCCACGTTCGCGACGTACGTGGAGCAGTTGCGGGCCCACGCCCCGGGTCTCTTCGGGGGCAGGTACCAGGTCGTCACCGAGTTCGGCCGCTCGCTCCTCGCCAAGAACGGCTTCCTGGCCGCGTACGTCGAGTACACCAAGGCCGCCGGGGGCCGCCCGATCGCGATCACCCACGCGGGCGTTCAGGTCGCCACCCGGACCGTGTTCAACCCCGACGCCTGGCCGCTGCGGATCGAGGCGTACGACGGGCAGGGCAGGGTCAGGCGGGACCGTCCCGTGCGCCAGGACGTCGCGGGTCCGGCCTGCTTCGCCGGCGACCTGCTGGCGCGTGACCGCGCGCTGCCCCTGCTCCGCCCGGGCGACCTGGTCGTCGTCCCGGACACCGGCGCCTACTACTTCTCGACGCCGTTCCACTACAACAGCCTGCCCGAACCGGCGGTGCACGGCGTCCGTGCGCACGCGGACGGCCGGATCGACTTCACGCTCGTCCGTCCCGCGCAGGATCCGTGGCGGCTCTCGGACCGGGACGGCGTGAACCCACAGGCCCCGGAACCGGTGGGCGCCGCGGCCCACGACATCAGGTGAGGAGTCCGAGGGTGCCCCAGCGTGACCGCACGCGGCCCGGCGGGAGCGGGCCGCTCCTCACCCAGCGCGCCGCCATCGTGTTCCTGCTCGCCGCGCTGGCCGGCGCCGGCGCCACCGTCCTCGCGGCCCTGGCGGGCAACGCGTGGCCGGTCGCGGTCAGCGTCGGCGGCGGCGCGGCGGCCTCGGCCGTGCTGTTCTTCAAGGAGATCATCGGCTGATCCCCGCAAGCGGCTCCGGCCGCACGGCGCCCGTGCTACGGACGCAGCGCCCGCAGCAGCAGGTCGGCGAGGTGGTCGGCGACCTGCTGGGGGGTGAGGGGGCCGTCGGGGCGGTACCAGGTGGACAGGTGGTGGACGGAGCCGAAGTGGTAGTCCACCACCAGGTCGGCCGGCGTCGCCGTGGAGAAGACGCCCTCCTTCTGGCCCTCCTCGATGAGCGCGCGGAACCGTTCGTGGTAGCGCCGGCGCTCCGCGCGGACCTGCTTGTTCTTCTCCGGGCTCAGATGGTGCATGGACCGGAAGAAGATCATCGCGTCGTCGAGGTTCTCGATCGTCGTGACGACCACGTCCGCCGCCGCGCCTCTGAGCCGCTGCTCCACCGGCGCGTCCATGCCGGCGAAGTGGTCCAGCCGCTCCTGCTGGATGCGCAGCACGCGCGCGTACACCTCGTGCAGGAGGTCGTCCTTGGAGCCGAAGTAGTGGTACAGCGCCCCCTTGGTGACGCCGGCCGCCTCCACGATCTCCTGCACGGAGGTGCGGTCGTATCCCCGCTCGGCGAAGAGCCGGGTGGCGGCGGCCAGCAGCCGCTGCGGAACGGGCGTCCCGTCTCCGTCCGTCGTCCTGGGCACTGCCGCCACCTGCCTTTCCTCGTCGCCTACTGACCGGCGTTGCTGTTGTCGTGCGCCCGGGAACGCAGTTCCCGACGGAGGATCTTCCCACTCGCCGTCTTGGGCAGGTCGGGCAGGATCTCCACCTGGCGCGGGTACTTGTACGCGGCCAGTCTCTCCTTGCAGTACACCGCGAGTTCGTCCGGGGCCGCCTCGGCGCCCGGACGCAGGCTGATATAGGCCTTGACGGTCTCGCCACGATAGCCGTCGGGGACGCCCACGACGGCCGCCTCGCGCACCGCCGGGTGGGTGTACAGCACGTCCTCGACCTCGCGGGGCCACACCTTGAAGCCGGACGCGTTGATCATGTCCTTCTTGCGGTCGACGACGTACAGCCAGCCGTGTGCGTCCATGAAGCCGATGTCGCCGGTGCGCAGCTCGCCGTCCGGGAAGGTCTCGGCGGTGGCGTCCGGGCGCCGCCAGTAGCCGGGGATGACCTGGGGCCCGCGTACGACGATCTCGCCCTGCTCCCCGAAGGGCACCTCCGCGCCCTCCTCGTCCACGATCCTGACGAGCGTGTCGGCGCCGGGCAGGCCCACCGACAGGGTCCCGGAGACGGGGTCCACGGGGGCCTCCAGGCCGGGCGGGACGGCGGCGCAGGGGCCGGAGCACTCGGTGAGGCCGTAGCCGACGCGGATGTACGGCCCGAAGCGCTCGCGGAACCCCTCCACCAGGGCGGGCGGCACGGGCGCGCCGCCGGAGGACAGGTTCACGAAGGAGGTGAAGTGCTCCGCGGTGGCGTCGGGGTGGGCCGCGAGCGCCATGTAGGCGGTGGACGGGCCGACCGTGTAGTGCGGGTGGTGCTCGGCGAAGGCCTCCAGGACGAGTCCGGGCTCGAAGCGGTAGGCGAGCACCAGAGTGCCCGCGCTGTTCAGGCAGGCGGCGAACTGGCACACCATGCCGGTGATGTGGAACAGCGGGGCGAGCGCGTAGTAGACCGGCGCCTCGGGCAGCGCGAGCCCGGTCCGCTGCCGCTCGGCGTTGTGCATGATGTTGCCGTGCAGGTTGGTGGCGCCCTTGGGGGTGCCGCTCGTACCCGAGGTGTAGCTGATCAGCGCGATGTCGTCCGGGCGCGGGTCGCGGCCCTCGGGTGCCTTTGCGCCCTGCCGGGCGACGGCCACGAGGTCGTCGGCGTCCGGCGCCTGGGGCAGCCGCTCGAAACCGAGCACGCGCGTGTCGTCGCGCGTCTGGAAGTCCCGCTCGCAGGCGGTGAGGACGACCCGCACGGGCGAGTCGGCGGCCGTGGTGCGCAGATACGACTCCCAGGCCCGGTCGGAGCAGACCAGCGCGGCCACGTCGCCGTCCCGCAGGACGTGCCCGACCTCGCCCGACTTGTACATGGGGTTGACCGGGACGACGGTCGCGCCGGCCTTCCAGGCGCCGAGGACCGCGAGGACGAAGTGCGGGGAGTTCTGCAGCAGCACGGCCACCCGGTCACCGCGCTCCAGCCCGCGCGCGGCGAGGTGGCCGGCGACGGAGTCGGTCAGTTCGTCCACCTCGCGGTAGCTGAGCCGGGCGTCGAAGTAGGCGAGGAAGGCACGGTCGGGCGCCTCGGCGACGGCGGCCCGCAGGGCGTGCACGACGGAGCCGGCGGGGTCCACCGGAGCGCGCTGGACGTCGTCGAGCAGGGCCAGCCAGGGCCGGTCCGCGTACCGGGAGGCGCTCACCGGCCCTCCTCCCACTTGCGCTGGAGGTGGTTCATGCCGCTCAGCCAGCGATCCGGCTCGGTGGCCCGCGCCTGGTAGTACTCGGCCACCTCGGGGTGCGGCAGGATCAGGAAGCGGTCCTCCTCGATGCCCCGGAACAGGGCGTCGGCGACGGCCTCCGGCTCGATCGCGGTCGGATGGAGCACCAGGTCCCCGGCGCTGCCGGTCGCGGCCAGCATGTCCGTCCGCACGCCCTGCGGACAGACGGCGTGCACCTTCAGACCCCGGTGGCGGTACGTCAGCGACAGCCACTCGGCGAAGGCGTAGGCGCCGTGCTTGGTGACGCTGTAGGAGGGGGCGCCGATCATGGTGAGGAGCCCGGCGGCCGACACCGTGGACACGAACCGCCCGGCGCCCCGCTCCAGCCACCCGGGCAGCAGCTCGTGTGCCGCGCGGACATGCGCCATGACGTTCACGTCCCAGGACACCGCCCAGGACCTCTCGTCGAGCGGCCCGCCCGCGCCGCCGTCCTCGAAGGCGACACCGGCGTTGGCACAGTAGACGTCGACGGTGCCGCCGAGCGCGTCCCGGGCGTCGCCGACGATCGCGGAGGCGTCGCCCGGCACGGCGATCCCGCCGATCTCCCCGGCCACCGCCTTGGCCTTCTCGCCATCCAGGTCGTTCACGACCACCCGGGCCCCCGCGGCGGCGAACCGCCGGGCCAACGCGGCCCCGATCCCACCGCCGGCCCCGGTGACGACCACTCCCGCATCCTGCACGGCTTCCACCATCGGTCTCCTTCGACACGACTTCGCGCGGCGCGCATCGGCTCTGATCCGGGCCAGACTAACCAGTCGGTATGTGTAAAAGGAAGGGCGGCTGCACCAACCTCAAGGAGCGCGCGGAACTGCGCGAGCAACCACAGACGGCGTGCACCTCGACACGACGGAGGCCACCCCTATGCACCTGTCCCGACGGAACCTACTCGCATCCGCCACGCTGGCAGCCGCCCCGCGCGCACCCCATCACCGCCCACCACTCCGCACCGGCTTCGAAAGGCTCGCAGCCGACGGTTACCCGGTGCTCAGCGGCCAGCGCGTCGGCATCGTCACCAACCCCACCGGCATCACCGGGGACACCGCCCACATCGTCGACGTGATGCACCGGGACCCCCGCGTCAGGCTGACGGCGGTCTTCGGCCCCGAACACGGCTTCAGGGGCACCGCGCAAGCCGGCGGCTCCGAGGGCCGCTACAACGACCCGGCGACAGGACTGCCCGTCTACGACACCTACCTGAAGAGCGGGAAGCCCCTCGCCGACATCTTCACCAGCGCCGGCGTCGACACGGTCGTCTTCGACATCCAGGACGTCGGCGCCCGCTTCTACACGTACATCTGGACGCTCTACGACTGCATGGAGGCCGCCCAGCTCGCCGGCAAACGCTTCGTCGTCCTGGACCGCCCGAACCCGGTCACCGGACGGGACGCCCAAGGCCCGGTCCTGCACGAGGAGTTCGCCACCTTCGTCGGCCGCCGGCCCATCGCGCAGGCGCACGGAATGACCGTGGCGGAGCTGGCACGGCTGTTCAACGGGCGGTTCCTGGGCAAGCCGGTCGCGCTGGACACCGTACTGATGAGCGGCTGGAAACGGACGCAGTTCTACGACGCCTCCGGACTGCCCTGGGTCCCGCCGAGTCCGAACATGCCGACCCCGGACACGGCCCTCGTCTACTCGGGCACCTGCATGTTCGAGGGCACCAACGTCTCCGAGGGCCGGGGCACGACCAGACCCTTCGAACTGCTCGGCGCCGAGGGCATCGACGGCCGCTGGGCCGCCGCCGCGAACGGGCTCGGGCTGCCCGGGGTGCGGTTCAGGGAGGCGTACTTCGCGCCCACCTTCTCCAAGTTCCAGGGCAGGACGGTCGGCGGAGTGCAGATCCATGTCCACGACCGGGCCGCCTACGACCCCGTACGCACCGGTGTCGCGCTGCTGGTGACCGTCAGGAAGGTCTGGAGCGGCTTCGCGTGGCGCGCGGACAACTGGATCGACAAGCTCACCGGTTCCGCGCGGGTGCGCACGATGATCGACGCGGGAGCGGGCACCGACGAGGTGACCGGTGCCTGGCAGGAGGAGCTGGCCGCGTTCCGGCGGACCCGAAAGGAATATCTCCTGTACAAGTGAGGCGCGGTGTATGGCCAACTCTGCCCCGGAGCAGGACGATACGTCCGCGACGCATCGTTTCAGGGGGGACGAGGGAGCCTGACATGGCGGATCCTGGGATGAGCGTGACTCCCTACTGGGAGCTGACCTTCGACGCGGACGGGGACGTGGCGGGCCCCGAACGCGACCGTCTGGTGGCGCAGGTCACGGAGCACGGAGTCCGTGACCTGATCGTCTTCGCGCACGGCTGGAACGACGACCGCTCGGGCGCGACCGCGCTGTACCGCCGTTTCTACGCGCCGATCCCGGCGCTGGCCCCACGGGCCCGCCTCGGCTACGTGGGCGTGATCTGGCCGTCGATGCGGTTCAGCGACGAGCCGATCCCGGACTTCCCGAAGTCGTCGGCGGCCGTGGCGGCGGAGACGGCACCGGGCCCGGCGCTGGACAAGGACACCCGGCGCGCACTGCTGGAGACCTTCCCGGGCCGCGCGTCCGTGATCGACCAGCTGGCCCGGATGCTGGACGAACGGCCGGGCGGTGCCGCGGGGTTGACGGAGTTCGGGCGGCTGGTGCGGCTGCTGGTGGACGCGGAGCCGCCCGGGGTGGCCGACACCGGCGAGGAGGGCGAGCCGGCCGTGTTCACCGGGGACCCGGCGACGGCCTGCGACGCGTTCGCCGACGCCCTCGCCGCGGTCCGGTCACCCGGCGCACCGGCCGGTTTCAGCATCCCGAACCCCTGGGACGGCGCCAAGGAGCTGCTGCGGCAGGCGGCGTACTACACGATGAAGCGGCGTGCCGGGACGATCGGCGAGCACGGACTCGGGCCGGTGATCGGCCAGTTGGCGCACGCGGCACCCGGGGTGCGGGTGCATCTGGCCGGGCACAGCTTCGGCGGGCGGCTGGTGTCGTTCGCGCTGCGCGGGCTGCCCGGCGACGTACGCGCGGTGAAGTCCGTGACCCTCCTCCAGGGTGCCTTCTCGCACTACGCGTTCGCGGACGGGCTGCCGCAGGACCCGGGCCAGGCGGGCGCGCTCAGGGACCGGCAGCGGCGGATCGACGGTCCGCTGGTGTGCTGCTACTCGCACCTCGACTCGGCCCTCGGCACGTTCTATCCGCTGGCCTCCCGGCTGTCCGGGGACGACCGCTCGTGTGCGGGCAGCGAGATCGCGGCCGTGCTGGGCCCGCGATGGGGCGCGCTGGGCCATGACGGGGTGCAGGCGGTGCCGGGGACCGCCCGGCTGGACCTCGCGGCGGCCCTCGCAGGACCGCTGCCGGCGGCGGGGTGCGTGAACGTCGACGCGGCGGCCGTGGTCCGGCGCGGGGGTCCCCCGACCGGGGCGCACAGCGACATCCTGCACCCCGAACTGGCGCGGCTGGTGCTGGCGGCGGGCCGTGTCACCTGACCCGCCGCCAACCGCCGTCGGCCTACCGGTGTGAGGTGTACTCCACCACCTGCTGGAACGTCGGCCGGTTCTGCCAGCTGATCCTGCCGTGCTTGATGCCGCCCAGGGTGCGCTGGACGATGGAGTCGGCGCACCACTGGTCACCGGCCGAGCACTGGTCGTCGCCCGGGTAGACCTGGGCGGCGGTCGTCCCGGCCGCCTGCTTGAGGGTGCCGATCAGGGTGTCCCGGCAGGCGCCGAGACTGCCGCCGCCGCAGTACTTCTCGGCGAGCCCGCCCCGCACGCTCTCACCGAGCACCGACCGGATGTCCTTGTCGACATAGCTCCACCAGCCGTACTGGAAGGCGCTTCCGGCGTGCGAGCCGGTCGGGCCGTGTCCGGCGGAAGGGGTCTCGTCGATGGGCGCGTTGCCCGTGAAGGCGGTGTACAGGTCGGTGCCGAGGCCCGGTTCGAACTCCGCCCTGACCAGCAGCGGCCACCAGGCGTCCAGGATGCGGATCGCGTCGGCGTCGGCGTAGGCCTTGGAACCGGCGGAGGTCTCCGTGCGCTTGGCGCCCGCGGTCACCCATGCCTGCAGCTTGCTCACCGCGTCGGCGGCCGTGGAGTCGGTCACCGGCGAGGAGTTGATCACCCTGAGCAGCTTGGGCAGCACGTCCTCGGCGCGCAGGTCGGCGAGGGCCGCGTCCGCCATGGCCTGCACCAGCTTGGTGCGGGTCACCCCGCCGGCCGCGACCAGCTTCCTCACCCGGTCGTCGAGCAGGTTTCCGCGGTGCACGGAGCCGTCGGCCCAGCCGGCTGCCGCGTAGTCCTTGGCCTGCTTGTTGTTCCAGGAGACGTAGTAGTCCTGGTCGACGGAGTTGGGGTGGGCCGAGGCCGGGGTGTAGTCGGCCGTGTTGGTCGCCGGGTCCCAGTTCCGCCACTCGTACGCCGGCTGGGCCCAGGCCGGGAAGTCGGCGGCGACCCCGTCGGCCCGGACCGGGTTGTCGCCGCTGTTGTAGTACGCGGTGTGCTGGGAGTCGGCGTAGAACCAGTTGAAGGTGTAGTTGATGTGCTGGGCCGCGCTCTGGAAGTCCTTCGGGCCCTTGACGTAGCCGGGGTCGTTCAGCATCTGGAAGCCGATGATCGAGTCGGCCTCGTGCAGGTAGGAGGAGCGCAGCGAGGTGTAGGCGACCTTCTTGCCGCCGACGGTCGCGCGGTACTCCACCGGGCCGTACTTCGTCCGCCAGACCCGCATCGTGTACGACCCCGCCGGCGTGCCGTCGGCCGTGGTCGGTGACCAGGTGTTCTTCTGCTCGATCTTGTCCATGGCCGTACAGGTGCCGTGGTACAGGTAGTGGTAGTCGTCCTGGCACAGTTCGACGGCGTAGGTGTCGATGATGTCCTGGCCGGAGGTGGTCGCGCTCCAGGAGTAGTCCTGACCGCGGCCGAGTTCGACGTACATGCCCAGACCGGCGAAGGAGGCGCCGCGCGCGCTGATGCCGGGCCCCTGGATCTCCTGCAGCATGAGCAGTTGCGGGGCGAAGTAGCCGGTCTGCGGTCCGAAGACGGCGATCGGGTGGCCACTGGCGGTGTGCTTGCCGCTGACCACGAGCGCGTTGGACATACCGCGCCTGGCCGAGCTGAGCGTGGTCTTCGCGGCGTTGGCGGAGGTGCTCTCGGCGGCGGTGGTGGCCGCGCTGCCCGTACGGTCGTAGACCAGCGGTTCCTGGGTGACCGAGCCGGCGTCGGGCAGGGCCTCGCCCCTGGCGTCGGCGGGTTCGGCGGCGTACGGGAAGCTCTCGCCGTCGTGGACGGTCAGGACGGCCTCGGGGTCGTTGCGCTCACGGAAGGACTCCCAGACCTTGGTGCCCTCCTCGACGCCGTACTTGGACTGCGCGGCGATCAGCGAGAGGGCGTTGTTGACCTCGCCGCCTCCCCCGGCACCGAACAGCGAACCGATCACGGAGGCCAGCGCCACGAGGTCGGTGACCTTGAAGTGCCCGATGGTGCCGGCGTTGGTGATCGGGTCCTTGTGGCCGGTCAGGTCGTACTCGCCGGGGAAGTAACGTCCACTGTCGGAGGCGTCGATGTAGGCGTTGATGCCGTCGAGGTAGGCCTTGACGTCGGCGAGGGCCTGCTGACCGCGGGCGCCGTTCTTCGCCACGGCGTTGTCGATCTGCGCCTGGAGGTCGGCCTCGGTGTAGGGCGCGTTGCGGTAGAACTCCTGCTCCAGGCCCTGGTTGGCGGCGGCGCCGCCGGCGAATGAGGTCAGCTGGCCGCGGCCGACGTGCCGGAAGACGTCCATCAGCCACAGCCGGTCCTCGGCCGCCGCGTAGCCGGCGCCGTACTCGGTGCCGTACCGGGTGGTACCGGTGATGTGCGGCACACCGGTCTTCTTGTCCCGGACGATCGTCACGTCGCCGCGCCCGCCCGGCTTCTCGGTGGAGGCGACCTGGTCGGACGGCACGCCGAAGGAGGAGTCGTCGAAGAAGTTGTTGATCTTGGCGTCGGTCAGGCCCGAGTAGCCGCTCGCGAGGTTCGCGTACGGGCCGAGCTGGTCCTCGGCATGCGACGGCTGGGTGCCGAAGGCCTGGTTGAGCAGGATCTGCGCGAGGGTCGCGTTGCCGTTCTCGCCGGGCGGCAGGATGTCCGAACACTGGCCGCCGCAGTAGTCGTTCGAGGCAGCGGCGTCCGCGGCGGCCGGCGTCTGGGTGAGGGGGGAGAGAAGTCCGGCGACGAGCACGCATATCGACGCGGACTTCAGGAACCCGGTGAGGCGGCGGGACGTTCTCAGTCTGTCAAGGGCGGTACGTGGGGTTCGCCGTGGCATGGCAGCTCCTAGCGACAGGGGTGGCCGAAGGTTACCGCCGGTATCCCCAGGTTTGAAGATGAGCAAGCGTCACTTTCCGTAGTGCGCAAGCGGAATCACGAGAAGAGATGGAGCCGAATCGCCTGTCGATACGTCTATTCGGCGACGTCCGTGCGATGACGCCGAAGTGACCGAAGTACAGGTGCAGGTGTGACGGAGGTGCAGGGCGATGGCCGGTTTCCGGAGTCTGGCGAGACAGGTACGCGATCCGGACTGCGATCTGGCACTGCGGCGGTACTCGCTGCGCAAGTGCCTTGAGAAGTTCGCCCCTTACGGGCATCGGGCGACCTGGGACCATCTGTGCTCCCGGGCGGGCTTCGGCCCCGAGGACCGCTCCCCCGACCCGGTGCGGCTCGTGGCCGCACTGGAGGAACTGGAGGAGGCCCGCTGTGTCTGGCTCGCCTACGAGACCGAGTTCACCGAGCGGCGCAGGAAGGAGAAGCACGACGGGCTGCGCAGGCCGGGCAGCGTGGACGACTGGCACCGGCTGACCTGGGGCGGCTTCGGGGTCGCCTGGTGCGACGACCCGCGGATCCACCCCGCCGAGCCGCTGGCGGAGGTGCTGCGCCGGCTGATCGCCGCGCTGGAGCGGCAACCGGGCGCGGGCTGCCCGGTGTGCGGCGCCGACCGCCTGGTCTGGCGGTACGGCCTGGACCACGAGCCGTCGTCCGGCCCGGTCTGCACGGACTGCGGCATCCTCGTGCCGCGACCGGTTCTCACCCCGCAGGCACTGGAGTTCGCAAGGCGGGGGCGGCTGCTGATGTCGGCCTGAGCGGTGGTTTCAACGGGGGGTGTTCTGGGGGGTGCGTAGGGGATGCCGCACCCCCTGCTGTGCGGCGCCGCGGGGCCGTTGTCCGTGGGAACCGGCACCATCGAGGCATGGTGCAGGTGTGTCTGAACGGGAGCCGTTCCGCGGCGGACGGCGTGAGCGTGCCGCTGTCGCCGCAGGACCTGGCCCGGTCCGCGGCCGACGCCGTGACGGCCGGGGCCACCTCGGTCCATGTCCACCCGAAGACGCCGTGCGGACACGACAGCCTCTCCCCGCGCGTCCTCGCGCCGGCCCTGGGGGCGATCCGGTCCCGGGTGTCCGTACCGGTCGGGGTGACCACCGGTGCCTGGGCCGAGCCCGACCCGACGGCACGGCTCGCCCGGGTGCGCGGCTGGTCCGTGCTGCCCGACTTCGCCTCGGTCGACTGGCATGAGCCGGGTGCCGAAGAGGTCGCCGAGCAGCTGCTCGCGCGGGGCGTGGGCGTCGAGGCGGGCATCTGGTCCGGCACCGACGGTGCGGCCCGGTTCGCGGCCTCGCCGCTCGGGCCGAGAGTGCTGCGGGTACTGGCCGAGGTGACCGACCCGGACCCGGCGACCGCCGAGGCATCGGCGCGGGTCCTGCTGGCCGAACTGGGTAGCGCCCACGACCGGCCGGTGCTGCTGCACGGCGAGGAGGGCGGCACCTGGCCGGTGCTGCGGCTGGCCGGACGGCTGGGCCTGGCCACCCGGATCGGCCTGGAGGACACCCTGTGGCTGCCGGACGGCGGGCGTGCGGACGGCAACGCTCAGCTGGTCGCGGAGGGGCTGGTCCAGTACGGGTCGTTCCAGCGGTCGCCGTAGGGCAGGCCGAGCGGCTCGGCACGTGTCGCCGGGTCGCTTCCCCCGCGCCCGCGGGCGGGCGCGTGCCGGGCGAGCAGGGGGCATCGTGCACGGGATCGCGGCGCAGGTCTGGTTCCGTCCCCCGCCGACGCCGTCCGGGTGCCGGCGGCGTGTGCTTGGGAGCGGCTCGCGTCGCCACCGCGTGCACGACGGTGACGGCGGCCGAAGGCGCCGACGTTAGCACCCTCAAATCCGCTCGCTCCAGCCGATTCCCGTGCGGACAGTGGAGGCGATGAAACCGAACCGATGAACACGGGGAGTCCCATGTCCACCCTGCGGGTCACCGCCGAAGTGCTGACCGTCCACGAGCATCCGAACGCCGACGCGCTCGAGCTGGCCCAGGTCGGCCTGTACCGGGCCGTCGTCGCCAAGGGTGCGTACCGCACCGGTGAGGCCGCCGTCTACATCCCCGAGCAGTCCGTGCTCCCGCCCGGGCTGATCGAGGAGCTGGGGCTGACCGGACGGCTCGCGGGCGGCGAGGCCAACCGGGTCAAGGCGGTACGGTTGCGCGGCGAGCTGTCGCAGGGCATCGTGTGCCGCCCGAAGGAACTGGCGGACGTCGACCTGCCGAGGGCGGCGGCCGAGGGGACGGACTTCGCCGAGCGGCTGGGCATCACCAAGTGGGTGCCGCCGATCCCGCCGACCATGAACGGCGAGGTGGAGTCGGCGCCGGACCTGCTGCCCTGGGTCGACATCGAGAACGTCCAGCGCTACCCGGACATCTTCACGCCGGGCGAGCCGGTCGTCCTGACGGAGAAACTGCACGGTTCGGCATGCCTGCTGACGTATGTCGCCGACGAGGGACGGGTGTACGTGTCCTCCAAGGGCTTCGGCGCCAAGTCCCTGGCGCTGCGGGAGGATCCGCGCAACCTCTACTGGCGGGCGGTGCGCGGGCACGGGGTCGCCGAGGCGGCGGCACGGCTGTGCGAGCGGCTGGGCGCGCGACGGGTCGGGATCTTCGGCGAGGTGTACGGCGCGGGGGTGCAGGACCTCTCCTACGGCGCGGACGGGCGGCGGGACACGCTCGGGTACGCGGCGTTCGACGTCTCGGCGGAGGTGGACGGCGCCGTACGGTGGCTGGACGCGGCGGAGTCGCTGGAGGGCGAACTGCCGGTGGTGCCCCGGCTGTACACGGGGCCGTACGACATCGACCGGGTGCTGGAGTGCGCGAGCGGGCGCGAGTCGGTGTCCGGGCGGGGGCTGCACCTGCGGGAGGGAGTGGTGATCCGTCCCGTGGCCGAGCGGTACAGCGCGGTGAC
This sequence comes from Streptomyces sp. NPDC037288, assembly GCF_055603265.1. Classification (NCBI taxonomy): domain Bacteria; kingdom Bacillati; phylum Actinomycetota; class Actinomycetes; order Kitasatosporales; family Streptomycetaceae; genus Streptomyces; species Streptomyces sp. NPDC037288. Next base: position 114,799 of record NZ_JBVJVY010000015.1, on the reverse strand, counting down.
CGGGGGCCGGGCGATCGCCAAGGCGGTCAGCCCGGCGTACCTGACGCGGAAGGGTGGCACCGAGTACGAGTAGGGCGACGGTGCCGCAGTTGCCCAGGCGCGTGGGGCCCTGTCGGTACGGGGCCCCGTCGCGTGGGCCCCGTGGCCGGCTTTCAGCGCCCCTCCGCCAGCAGGCGCGACCCCGTCAGCCGTTCGCCGAACACGTCGTCCGGGTTGGACAGGACGCAGTTCTCCATGGACAGGCATCCGCAGCCGATGCAGTCGGTCAAGTGGTCGCGCAGACGGTTCAGCTGCTTGATGCGTTCGTCGAGCTCCGAACGCCACTTCTCCGACAACCGCGCCCAGTCCTCCCGGTTCGGCGTCCGCTCCTCGGGAAGCTCCGCCAGGGCGTCCCGGATCGTGGCCAGCGGGATGCCGACCCGCTGTGCCGCGCGGACGAAGGCGACCCGGCGCAGGGTGTCGCGGCTGTAGCGGCGCTGGTTGCCGGACGTGCGGCGGCTGCTGATCAGGCCCTTGGACTCGTAGAAGTGCAACGCGGAGACGGCGGCGCCGCTGCGCGCGGACAACTGGCCGACGGTCAGTTCAGGGATCTTCTCGGGAATCTGCGGCACTCCTCAGAGCCTAGCGGCCCGGCACCGGCCGCGGTCCGTTGACAGGCGCCCCTCACCCGGCCATGCTAAGCAGTCGCTTAGAGATGCGAGCGAGAGGCCGGGAACATGACAGAACCAAGGACCTTCACCTCCCCCGACGAGCTGCGGGCGGCCGTCGGTGAGCAGCTGGGGTACACCGACTGGCTGGAGGTCGACCAGAAGCGCATCGACCTGTTCGCCGAGGCCACCGGCGACCACCAGTGGATCCACGTGGACCCGGAGAAGGCCGCCGCGGGGCCGTTCGGGACCACCATCGCGCACGGTTACCTGACCCTGTCCCTGCTCCCGCTCTTCGGCCCGCAGCTGATCCGGGTCGAGGGCGTGAAGATGGGCGTGAACTACGGCACGAACAAGGTCCGCTTCCCCTCCCCCGTCCCCGTCGGCTCCCGGCTGCGCGCCACCGGGAAGATCACCGGCGTCGAGGACGTCACCGGTGGTGTCCAGATGACGGTCGCCTTCACCGTGGAGCGCGAGGGCGGCGACAAGCCGGTGTGCGTCGCGGAGTCGGTGGCCCGGTACTACGTGTAGGCCGGACGGACGGGCGGGCGGCTACTTCGCGCCCACCATCCGCAGGACCAGGTCGGCGTAGAGCGCGCCGACCTCCTCCGGGGTGCGCGGGCCGTTCACGGTGAACCACCGGGCCACGTCGATGCACAGCGACAGCACGGCGAGCGTGGTGCCGTGGACGTCCAGCACGTCGAACTCGCCCGAGGCCACGCCGTCCTCGATGATCCCGCGCACCTCGGCGTCGACCTGGCGGCGCAGCGCGACGATCTCGGCGCGGGCCTCGGGGCCGAGCGCGTCGAGTTCGTACTGCACGACCCGTGCGGTGGTGCGCCGGCCCGCGTGCCAGCGGACGAAGGAGCTGACCGCGTCGGCCAGCCGCTCGGCCGCGGTGCCTTCCCGCCGCGAAGCCGTGCGCAGGATGTCGAGGGCCTTGTCGTGGCCGATCCGGCTGATCCGGTGGAGCAGCTCTTCCTTGGTCTTGTAGTGGATGTAGAGCGCGGCCGGGCTCATTCCGGCGCGGCCCGCGATGTCTCGGGTCGTCGTCGCGTGGTAGCCGCGCTCGGCGAAGGCCTCCACGGCGGCGACGAGCAGCCGCCGGGCCGCGTCAGGGGTGACCTCTTCCCACGGCTCCACTTCGCCGCCGGTCGTCTCCTCCGCCGTACTCATCGCTCGCTCGCCCCTCTCGATGACAGGAGCACCACCATACCGCCGACGGTGAGCGAGCGCTTAGTGCGGCGGCTCAGAGCTTTTCGAAGGGGTCGTGTTCGGCCAGCAGCTTCTCCAGGCGTGCCTGGTCGACACGGCTGACGATCTGACCGGCCTCCTGGCGGTCGCGGACGACCTTGGCGAGGGTGAAGGCGGAGGTGACGAGGTAGAGGACGGCGACGGCCAGGAAGGCCCGCACCCAGGCGTCGGCGTTCAGCCGGAAGATACCGATGGCGGTGGCCGCCATGGCGACCGCGAACGAGGCGACGGCCTGGCCGTAGAAGGCGGCCGTACTCTGCTGCTTGACCGGTGTGTCACTCATGGCAGAGAGCTTCGGCGGATGTGGCTCGCGCCACATCCGCCGAAGTACTCAGACGCGTACTCAGCCGGACGCGTCCTCAGAAGGCCGAGACCCCGGTGAGGGAACGCCCTATGAGCAGCTTCTGGATCTGGCTGGTGCCCTCGTAGAGGGTCATCACACGGGCGTCGCGCAGGAGTTTGCCGGCCGGGTACTCGTCGATGTAGCCGTAGCCGCCGAAGACCTGGAGGGCGTTGTTGGCGGCGCGGACGGCCGCCTCGGAGGCGAAGAGCTTGGCCTTGGAGGACTCGACGGCGAACGGCCGCCCGCGGTCGATCAGGTCGGCGACCCGCCAGGTGAGCAGCCGGGCGGCGTCCACGTCGACGGCGATGTCGCTGATCAGCTCCTGCACCAGCTGGTGACGGGCGATCGGCTTGCCGAACTGCTCGCGCTCACCGGCGTACCGCACGGCCGCGTCCAGGGCGGCCTGGGCGATGCCGACGCAGCCCGCGGCCACCGACATCCGCCCCTTGGCCAGTGCGGACATGGCCACCGAGAAGCCCCTTCCCTCGTCCCCCAGCAGCGCCGAGGCCGGCACCCGGACGTCCTCCAGCACGAGTTCGGCGGTGGCCTGGCCGCGCAGGCCGAGCTTGCCGTGGACGGTGCGGCGGGTCAGGCCGGGGGTGTCGGTGGGCACGAGGAAGGCGGACACCCCCTTGTGGCCGGGGGCGTCGGTGGAGCGCGCGAAGAGCAGGACGACGTCCGCCCATGTGCCGTTCGTGATGAACATCTTGGTGCCGTTGACGACGTAGTCGTCGCCGTCGCGTACGGCACGGGTGGTGAGGTTGCCCGCGTCGGAGCCGGTGCCGGGCTCGGTGAGGCCGAAGCAGCCGACGTACTCGCCCGCGGTCAGCCCCGGCAGCCAGCGCCGCTTCTGCTCCTCGTCACCCCAGGCGGCGACGGTCTTGGCGACGAGACCGAGGGAGACGGAGACGATGCCGCGGACGGACGAGTCCCCGCGGCCCAGTTCCTCCGTCACCAGGCAGTACGCGAGGTGGTCGCCGCCGGAGCCGCCGTACTCCTCGTCGATGGTCAGCCCGAGGAAACCGACCTCGCCGAGCTTCTTCACGATGCCCCGGTCGACCTCTTCGGCGCGGTCCCAGGCGATCACGTGGGGGGCGATCTCGCGCTCCACGAAGTCCCGGGCGAGCTGCCGTACGGCGGCCTGCTCCTCGCTCAGCTCCAGGTTCACCACGCGATCACCCCACAGAAGAGACAGCTACGGCAGATCTTGAAAGCCGTACATTTAAATTAGCACTGCTAGTTTCCGGTCGCAGCCCTACTATGTGCGCCATGGCCCGACCGCGCAAGCCCCTCCTCAGCACCGACCGGATCGTCGAGACGGCCCGGGAACTCGTGGACCGGGAGGGACTGGCGGCCGTCTCCACCCGCCGGCTCGCCGCCGAACTGGGGGTGAGCGGACCCTCGCTCTACAACCACTTCCGCACCAAGGACGAGATCCTGGAGGCGGTCGCCGACTCGGTGAGCGGCCTGGTGGACCTGTCGATGTTCGAGGACGGCCGCGAGTGGCGGACCGCGCTGCACGACTGGGCCGTCTCCTACCGGGCCGCCCTGCGCGACCACCCGAACATCGTCCCGGTGCTGGCCAGGGGCCCGGGGCGGCGCCCGGCCGCACTGCGACTGGCCGACGCCGTGTACGGCGCGATGGTCGACGCGGGCTGGCCGCCGGCCCAGGCGACCTCCATCGGCGCGCTGATGCGGTACTTCATCATGGGCTCCGCGCTCGGCTCCTTCGCCGGCGGCTTCGTGGACGACGCGAGCGCGTACGACCCCGCCGACTATCCCCACCTCGGCCAGGCCCACCTGCTCGCCGAGCAGCAGGAGAAGATCGACGAACGGGCCTTCGAGACGGGGCTGACGGCACTGCTGGACGGGCTGGCGCAGCAGTACGAGCAGGTGCGGCAGAGCGTGTGAGAACAATTCGGTGGGCACCGAAGTGTCGGTGCCGCATGCTGGCCGCATGACCACCAAGGACCCCCTGGCGGCCGGCCTCGCCTCGCTGGCGGCGCTGGTCGCCGACGAGACACGGGCCGCGTGTCTGCTGGCGCTGCTCGACGGGCGGGCCTGGACCGCCGGCGAGCTGGCCCGGCATGCCGGGGTCGCCGCGTCGACGCTCAGCGAGCATCTGGGCAAGCTGGTGGCCGGCGGGCTGCTCGCGGAGGAACGGCAGGGGCGGCACCGGTATGTCCGGCTGGCCGACGCGCGCGTGGCGGGGCTCGTCGAGGATCTCGCCGCGCAGGTGCGTGTGCCCGCGGCGGCGGTACGGCCACGTTCGCTGCGGGAGTCGAGCGCCGGGGCCGCGATGGCGCGGGGCCGTACCTGTTACGACCATCTCGCCGGGCGGCTCGGAATCGCGGTCACGGAGGCGCTGACCCTGCGCGGGCTGCTGCGGCAGGACACGGGGTTCGCGCTCACGGATGCGGGGGTGGAGTGGTTCGCCACGGCGGGTATTCCCCTCGATGTCTCGAGCAGACGGCCGCTGGCCCGTGCGTGCCTCGACTGGACCGAGCGGCGCCCGCACCTCGCGGGGGCGGCGGGGGCCGCGCTGTGCCGGCACGCGCTGGATGCGGGGTGGTGCGAGCGGATCGGCTCGGCGCGGGCCGTGAGGGTGACTCCGTCGGGGGAGCGGGAGTTGGCGGCGCTGTTGGGTATCTCGCCGGGTTCGCTGCGGTGAGATCCGGCTACGGGGGTGGGGATTTCGTCGTCTGCCGGGTGCGGGCCCGTGGCCGGCCGGTCGCGCGGTTCCCCGGCGCCCCTTCGAGGCCCCGCGGCCGCCGTGGCCGCACCAGGCGGTCCGCCCCCGCCCAGCCCCGGCACCCGGCACCCGGCACCGGTGCACTGTCCGATACCCGGCCGGCAAGGACACCGTCCCTGCCTCACCTCTGGAGCATGATGAACGCCGCCCCACGTCACCACCTGCTGCCCGCCGCCGCAGCCGTCGTCGCCGTCGTCCTGTGGGCGTCGGCCTTCGTGGCGATCCGGAGTGCGGGGCACGAGTACTCGCCCGGTGCGCTGGCCCTGGGCCGGCTGGTGTCGGGCACCGTCGCCCTGGGAGTCATCTGGGCCATACGCCGGGAAGGGCTGCCGCCCAGGGCCGCCTGGCGCGGGATCCTGCTGTCCGGGGTGCTGTGGTTCGGGTTCTACATGGTCGTCCTGAACTGGGGCGAACAGCAGGTGGACGCCGGCACCGCGGCCCTCGTCGTGAACGTCGGCCCGTTGCTGATCGCCCTGCTCGGCGCCCGGCTGCTCGGTGACCCGATGCCACCGGGGCTGCTGGCCGGGATGGCCGTGTCGTTCGCGGGCGCGGTGACCGTCGGCCTGTCGATGTCGGGCGGGGGCGGATCCTCCGTGCTCGGTGTGGTGCTGTGCCTGCTCGCCGCGGTGGCGTACGCCGCCGGTGTCGTCGCGCAGAAGCCGGCCCTGGGGCACGCGAGTGCCCTGCAGGTGACGACGTTCGGGTGTCTGGCCGGCACCGTGGGCTGTCTGCCGTTCGCCGGGCAGTTGGCGCACGAGGTCGCCCACGCACCCGTGCCGGCCACCCTGAACATGGTCTACCTGGGCGTCTTTCCGACCGCGCTCGCCTTCACGACCTGGGCCTACGCCCTGGCCCGCACTACCGCGAGCCGGATGGGCGCGACGACCTACGCCGTGCCCGCGCTGGTGGTGCTGATGTCCTGGCTGCTGCTCGGCGAGGTGCCGGGGGTGCTCACGCTGGCCGGCGGTGTGCTGTGTCTCGCGGGCGTGGCGGTGTCCCGGTCCCGGGCACGCGGCGGCCGTACGGTCCGGGTCGCGGCCGGTGAGGAGCCGCGACCCGAGAAGGTCACCTGAGGCGCCGGAAGACCCGGCACCGGTCGACCGCCGTCAGAACACCACCTGCGTCAGAACACCACCAGCGCCCGGCCGCCCTTGCCCGCGAGCATGTTCTCGAAGGCGGCCGGGATACCCTCCAGGGCGATCCGCTCGGTGACGAGCGCGGAGAGGTCCAGGCGGCCCTCCCGCACGTGCTCGGCGAGCACGGGCAGGTCGCGGGCCGGGTCGGTGTTGCCGTAGACGCAGCCGGACAGGGTGCGGCCCCAGTGGAAGATCTCCAGGGCGTTGAAGGTGACCTCCTGGTCCTTGCCGCCGATGCCCACGACCGTCGTACGGCCACCCCGGCGGGTGGCGTCCCAGGCCGCGCGGATCGACACCGCGCGGCCCACGCACTCCACGGAGACGTCGACGCCCTGTTTGCCGGTCAGGGCGCGGATCTCGCGGGCGGTCGTGTCGGAGGCCAGGACGTAGTCCGTGGCACCGGCCGCTCTGGCCAGCTCCTCCTTCTCCGGGGAGACGTCGACCGCGACGATCCGGGAGGCGCCCGCTATCCGGGCCGACTGGAGGGTGGCGAGGCCGACTCCGCCCACGCCGAACACGGCCACGGTCTCGCCCTGGCGGACCTTCGCCGAGTGGTGGACGGCGCCGTAGCCGGTGAGGACGGCGCAGCCGAGGAGGGCGGCGTCCACCAGCGGCACCCCCTCCGGAAGCGGCAGCACGCAGGACGCGGAGACGACCGTCTCCTCGGCGAACGCGGCCACGTTGAGGCCGGGGTGCAGGTCGGTGCCGCCGGTGGTGCGGGCGTAGACCTCGGCGGCGCCGTTGAGGGCGTTCGCGCACAGCCAGACCTCGCCGAGCGCACAGGCGTGGCAACTCCCGCAGGACGGGGCCCAGTTGAGGACGACCGGGTCTCCTTCGGCGACGTGCGTGACACCCTCTCCGACGGCCACGACCGTACCGGCGCCCTCGTGGCCGAGGACGGCCGGGACCGGTACGCGCATGGTGCCGTTGGACAGGGACAGGTCGGAGTGGCAGACACCGGCGGCGGCGAGGCGGACCCGGACCTGCCCGGGGCCCGGGTCGGGCAGGTCGATGCCGGTGATCTCCAGCGGGGCTCCGACGGCGGGCAGGACGGCGGCTCGTACGGTCATGACTCGTGTACTTCCTCAGAACTGGAGGGACTTGGTCTGGAGGTACTCGGCGAGTCCGTGCGCGCCGAGTTCCCGGCCGACCCCCGACTGCTTGTAGCCCCCGAAGGGGGCGAGGGGGTTGAACCGGCCGCCGTTGATGTCGACCTGTCCGGTGTCCATACGGCGGGCGAAGGCCACCGCCTCGGCCTCGTCGCCGGCCCAGACGGCGCCCGCGAGGCCGTACACCGTGCCGTTGGCGATGCGCAGGGCGTCCTCCTCGTCCTCGTAGCGGAGGATGGACAGGACCGGGCCGAAGATCTCCTCCTGGGCGATCGTCATCCCGGGCGTCACGTCCGCGAAGACGGTCGGAGTGATGAAGTAGCCGATGTCGCTGGGGGATTCGGGGCCGCCGGTGACCAGGCGGGCGCCCTCGGCGATGCCCTTCTCGATGTAGCCGCGCACCCTCTCCCGCTGCTTGGCGCTCACCACGGGGCCGATGCGGTCGCCGTACTTGGCGGCGGCCGTCGCGGCCAGCTCGACGGCCTCGTCGTACTGGTCGCGGTGGACCAGCATGCGGGTCCAGGCACTGCACGTCTGGCCCGAGTTGGACATCACGTTGGCGACCCCGACGTGCACCGCCTTGGCGAGGTCGGCGCTCGGCAGGATGACGTTGGCGGACTTGCCGCCGAGTTCGAGGGCCACCTTCTTGACGGCCGCGCCCGCCACCGCGCCGATCTGCCTGCCGACCGCCGTGGAGCCGGTGAAGGAGACCAGGTCCACGCCCGGGTGCTCGGCGAGGGCCTGGCCGGCCACCGGGCCGAGGCCGGTGACCAGGTTGAACACTCCGGCCGGCACGCCCGCCTCGTGCACCGCCTCGGCGAACAGCTGGGCGGTGAGCGGGGTGTCCTCGGCGGGCTTGAGGACGACCGTGCAGCCCGCGGCGAGCGCCGGGGCGACCTTGGCGACGATCTGGTGGAGCGGGTAGTTCCAGGGCGTGATCGCGCCGACCACACCGACCGGCTCGTGCAGGACGGTGGAGTTGCCGACCTTCTCCTCGAAGGAGTGGCCGGCGGCCAGCTCGGCGTAGGAGCCGGCGACCGCGATCGGCACGGCCGCGTGCACGGCCCGGGAGAACTGCGGCGGGGCGCCCAGCTCCTCGGTGACGGTCTCGGCGATCTCGTCCTTGCGGGCCACGAGGACGTCCCGGAGGGCGGTCAGACGTGCGGCGCGCTCGGCCGGGGGCGTGGCCGCCCAGGCGGGGAGGGCGGCGCGGGCCGCACGGACGGCGGTGTCGACGTCCAGGGCGCCGCCCGCCGGGACCCGGGCGACGACCTGCTCGTCGGCCGGATTCACGACCTCGATGACATCCGTGCCCTCGGCGGGGCGCCAGGCGCCGTCGATGTACAGGCCGTCGTGTGCCTTCATGCTGCTTCCTCCCGGCGGGTCTGCGTCGTCCGGCACACAAACTAGCGGCGTTAGTTTTTCGGCGCCAGACGTACCAGGAAATCATCGCCGGGGCGGCCGGCGCCCACGCACCGGGTCGGGCGGCCCGCCGGGGCGCTCGGTCGCGGCCGGGCGCGTCACCTGGTCGCGCTCAGGTGGGCGAAGACGACCACGTTGCTGGTGTAGCCGGTCCGCCGGCTGTAGAGGCCGCCGCAGGTCAGCACGCGCAGTTCCGGTCGCCCGACCGGGCCGTAGACCTCCTTGTCCGGGAAGCCCGCCTTGTCGAAGACCTTCATCCGGTCCACGGTGTAGACGGCGGTACGGCCGTCGGCGCGCTTGACCTCGATGAGCTTGCAGGGTTTGACCTGGGCGAGCGCCGCGAAGACGGCCGGGCCGGTCATGGTGTCCCGGTGACCGACGGCGATCGCGGTGCCGGACTCGCCCGGTGTGGGGCCGCCCTCGTACCAGCCGACCAGCCTGGGCCTGTCCACCGGCGGAGTCTCCAACTGCCGTTCGCCGTCGAGCCGGAGGCCGGTGATCGGCGCGTCGACGCCCAGGGAGGGGATGCGGAAGGACGTCGGCCGGGACGGGGGCAGCGGTCGGGGCGAGGGCCCGGAAGGGGGCTTGCAGGATTCCTCCCCGTTCGCACCCCCCTGGCCGGCGGCCGACACCGCGTCCGGGTCGTCCGCCCGGCCGGGCCCGGCATGCCCGCCCCACCAGCGGTTGCCCGCCGTCACCAGGACGGTCACCAGCAGGGCCGTCCTGGTCAGGCGGTAGGCGCGGGTCCGGTACCACGGCCTGCGTCTGCGCCTACGCGGCACCATGGGGCCGCCGGCGGATCAGCCGGACATACGCGACACCGCTGACCGCGACCAGGCCCACGGCCGCCGCGGCGGCCAGCGGCGAGTACCCCGCGGCCGTGTCGATGAGACCGCCGCCGCCCGCGTGCACACCGCCCTTCGGCGGGTCGTGGTCGCCCTGCCCCCAGCCGGGACCGTCCTGCTGGTGGTCCTGGTGGTCCTGGTGGTCCTGGTGATCCTCGATCTGCCCCGGACCATGCGCGGGGTCGTTGTGCTCGTCGTGGCAGTTGACGCGGAAGAGCTTCTCCTTGACGGCGCCCGCCGCGACCCAGGTGAGCCTGTACTGCCCGTCGGTCAGGCCGATCGGGTCGGTGTGCCCGGCACCCTCGGCGAGCTGGATGATGCCGGTGACGGTGGACGCCGAGGGCAGCGGGGGCTGGGCCTGGATGATGTAGGCGATGTTGGGCAGGATGTCGAAGTTGACGGCGTCGAGGTAGAACCGGCAGACCACCGGGTCGTCCTTCGAGACACCGTAGGGCACCCCCTCGCGGTGCACCCTGATGTCGCCGTTCGCCCCCTGGGCCACCGCGTTCGGCGCCGCTACCCATGACGCGCCCGCCACGGCGAAGGCGGTGAGGACGATTGTGGCGCCCGCGCGGGAGCCGACGGCACGTGGGAGTGTCAGGCTGGGCATGCGCAATCCTCCGCGAGTTCAGACGATTTTCATACAAATCGCTCTTTCGTCTGAACTCTCCGTCATACGCACCGCCCGCCTGGGCAGCGACGCCCGGCGCGTCGTCAGATATCGCTCGTGCGGCGCAACACCGAGCGTCCCGGCCGCGCCCGCGCCGCGCCCCCTGGCCCCTCTGGCCGCCCCGGCGACCGCAGTGCCACGCCCGAGGACAGCAGCAGCAACGCGCCCAGCAGCACGAACGGCGCCGCACCCCGGCCAGGCCCGCGGCCGGGCCCGCGGCGGCGGGGGCGGCCACCTGGCCGAGCCGGTTGCCGGTCAGCCGCAGCGCGAGCGCCGTGGAGCGGGCCTCCTGGGGTGCCGCCCGCACCACCGTCGTCATCGACAGCGACTGCCCCACGCCCAGGCAGAAGCCGAGGACCGTGAGCAGCGCGGGCCGGCCGAGCAGCCGGAGCAGCGGGGTGAGGACCGGGCGGCAGGCGATCGTGGCGCCGGCGCGGAGGCCGAGCAGGACACCGACGACCGAGGGGGCGATGCCCCGGTGTTCGCCGACCACGGGGAGATACGCGGTGAGGATGTCCGTCGCGGACAGCACCGACAGGCTGATGAGCATGCCCGCGGGCACGCCCCGTTCCCCGCAGGGCGACCGGCACCCGCCCGCCCTGCGGGGAACGGGATCCCGCGGCCGTACGGTCCTCGATGCGCCACAGCGAGGTGAACGCGACCGCCGCGCCGGCGCCCGCCACCACGAGGGCGACCGCGCTGCCGTGCGCGAGGCCGGGACCACCGATGATGACACCGACCGCCCGCTCGTCGGCGCCCAGCGCGAGGGCCCGGTAGGAGACGGCGGGCCGGGCCGTCGACACCGCCCCCTGCGCGAAGCCGAAGGCGAGGACGAGGCGGGGCAGCCAGCCGCGGTTCCCACCGGGCGCCATGGTCGAGACCTCCGGGAACGGTCAGACGATGCCGAAGAGGAGCCCTGCCCCGAGCACCACCAGGGATGTCAGGGCGGCCCACTTGACCACGAACCGGGTGTGGTCGCCGAACTCCACCTTGGCCATGCCGACCAGGACGTAGACGGCGGGGACGAGCGGGCTGGACATGTGCAGGGGCTGGCCGACGATCGAGGCGCGGGCGATCTCCAGCGAGGAGACGCCGTGCGCGTGGCCCGCCTCGGCGAGCACCGGCAGGATGCCGAAGTAGAAGCCGTCGTTGGACATGAAGTACGTCAGCGGGATGCTCAGCACGCCGGTGACGAGGGCCATGTGCGGACCCATGCCGGCGGGGATGTTGCCGACCAGCCACTTCGCCATGTGGTCGACCATGCCGGTGCCCTGGAGCACTCCGGTGAAGACGGCGGCGGCGAAGACCATGCCGGAGACGTTGAGGACGTTCTCGGCGTGGGCGGCGATCCGGGCTCTCTGGTCCGGCATGTGCGGGAAGTTGACGGTCAGGGCGAGGGCCGCGCCGAGCAGGAACAGCACCGGGATCGGCAGCCACTCCATGATCATGGCGGTCAGCAGGGCGACCGTGAGCAGCGCGTTGAACCAGTACAGCCCGGGGCGCAGGGTGGGGCGGTGCGGGTCGAGGCCCTGGAAGCCCTCGTCGCCGTCCGGTCCCTCGGGCAGACCGGGGCCCGAACCCCCGGTACCCGCGGCGGACGTGCCGGCGGACCCGGCGCCCACGAGAACGGTCTCCCTCGCCGTGGAGGTCTCCTCCACCAGCACCTCGTCCAGGGTGAGCACGCCGAGCCGCTTGCGTTCGCGGCGGCCGAGGACGTAGGCGAGGAGGAGGACGAACAGCAGGCCCACGGCCAGGGCCGGGATCATCGGCACGAAGATGTCGCTCGCGTCGACCTTCAGCGCGGTCGCGGCACGGGCGGTCGGGCCGCCCCAGGGCAGCGTGTTCATCACGCCGTTGGCCATGGCGGCGACGCCGGTCATCACGACCAGGGACATCTTCAGGCGCTTGTACAGCGGGTACATCGCCGAGACGGTGATCATGAAGGTGGTGGAGCCGTCGCCGTCCAGGGAGACGATCGCGGCGAGGACCGCCGTACCGACGACGATGCGCAGCGGGTCGGCCTTGCAGAACCTGAGGATGCCCCGCACCGTCGGGTCGAAGAGGCCGACGTCGATCATCACACCGAAGTAGACGATCGCGAACATGAGCATCGCCGCGGTGGGGGCGAGGCCGGTGACGCCGTCGATGACGTAGTCGCCGAGCTTGGCGCCCTTGCCCACGAACACGCAGAACAGCGCGGGGATGAGCACGAGCGCCGCGATCGGCGACATCTTCTTCAGCATGATCAGGACCAGGAAGGTCGCGATCATGGCGAAGCCGAGGATGGTGAGCATGGATGGATACCTAACGTTCGCCCTTGAACATCCCACCTGGGGGTCGGCGGTGCGATGACGTTAGGTCCCGTCGACTGGCGTTAACAAGATGTTGACGTGTGAGCAATAAGCGCGAAAGTCCAGGTCACAGGCTTGCGGCGAGCTGGACGGGGACGCCGTTGAGGACCGCGTTGCCCGAGAGCGGGTCGAGCAGGCTGCCGTCGAGGAGCTGGTTGACGTTGACTCCGGGGGCCGTGGCCGCGTGGCCGAGGCGGGTGCCGGGGCGGTCGTGGCCCCAGCCGTGCGGCAGGCTGACGACCCCGGGTCGTACGGCGTCGGTGACCTCGGCGGGGGCCACCACCTCTCCCCCGGCGCCCTTGACGCGTACGTCCGCCCCGTCGCGGACGCCGAGCCGGGCCGCGTCCTCGGGGTGGATGTGCAGGGTGCAGCGGTTGGAGCCGCCGGTCAGGGCGGGCACATTGTGCATCCAGCTGTTGTTGGAGCGCAGGTGGCGGCGGCCTACGAGGACCAGCCCCTCCGGGCGCTCCTGGAGGGCTTCACGCAGCCGGGGCAGGTCGGCGGCGATCGGCTCGGGCAGCAGCTCGACCTTGCCGCTACGGGTCTTCAGCGGCTGGGGCAGGCGGGGACGCAGCGGGCCGAGGTCGATGCCGTGCGGGTGGGCGAGCAGCTCCGCCAGGCTCAGCCCGTCCGGTCGGGCGCCGAAGCCGTCGCCGTACGGGCCGAGGCGCAGCATCAGGTCCAGCCGCCGCTCGGGGCCGGTCTCGCCGGTGAGCTGTGCGGCGAGTTCGCGCGGGTCGCGGCCGTACACCGGTGAGTGCTGCTCCGTGACGGCCTTGCCGAGGGTCTGGTCGACGACCATGGCGTCGACGGCGGCCGGGTCGGCGCCGTGCATGCCGGTGGCCGCGAGGACCAGCCGGGCGAGGATCTCGCTCTCGGCCATGCGGCCGGGCTCCAGCGGGACGGCGGGCCGGCTGTAGCGGACCTGGTTGCGCACGGCGAGGGTGTTGAAGGCGAAGTCGTGGTGCGGGCTCTGGGAGGGCGGGGGCGGGGGCAGTACGACGTGGGCGTGGCGCGAGGTCTCGTTCAGGTACGGGTCGACGCTGACCATGAAGTCCAGGGACTCCAGGGCCTTGTCGAGGCGGTCGCCGTCGGGCGCGGAGAGCACCGGGTTGGCGGCCACGACGACCAGCGCGCGGACCGGCTCGCCCTCGTCGGTGGCGGTGTCGATCTCCTCGGCGAGCGCGGAGAGCGGCAACTCGCCCTTGGCCTCGGGCAGCCGCCGCACCCGCGAGTGCCAGCGGCCCAGCGCGAAGCCGCGGCCGGGGCCCGCCGGGCGGGGTGTCCTGTCGGTGGCGGCCTGCGGGAAGAGGGCGCCGCCGGGGCGGTCCAGATTGCCGGTGAGGATGTTGAGGACGTCCACCAGCCAGCTGGCCAGGGTGCCGTGCGGGACGGTGCAGCTGCCGATGCGGGCGTAGACGGCGGCGGTGGGGGCGGCGGCCAGTTCGCGGGCGAGGGTGCGGATGACACCGGCCTCGACGTCGCAGGCGCCGGCCACGGCCTCCGGGGTGAACTCCTTCATGGCTTCCCGGAGTTCGCCGACGTCCTGGACGTGCGGGGCGAGGTGCGCGAGGTCGGCCAGGTCCTCCGCGAAGAGGGTGTGCGCCATCGCCGCGAGCAGCAGGGCGTCGGTGCCGGGGCGGATCGCCAGGTGCCGGTCGGCGAGCTTCGCGGTCCGGGTGCGGCGCGGGTCCACCACGGTCAGGTGTCCGCCGCGGGCCTTGAGCGCCTTGAGCTTGCCGGGGAAGTCGGGTGCGGTGCACAGACTGCCGTTGGACTCCAGGGGGTTGGCGCCGATGAGGAGCAGGTGGCCGGTGTGGTCGAGGTCCGGCACCGGGATGGCGTTGGCGTCGCCGAAGAGCAGTCCGCTGGAGACGTGCTTGGGCATCTGGTCGACCGTGGAGGCGGTGAACAGGCTGCGGGTGCGCAGGCCGGCGAGGAGGACCGGCGGGTAGAGGGCGCCGGCCACGGTGTGCACGTTGGGGTTGCCGAGGACCACGCCGACGGAGTCCGGGCCGTATGCCTCCACGACCGGGCGCAGACCGGCGGCGACCGCGTCGAAGGCCTCCTCCCAGGTGGCCTCGCGCAGCCGGCCGCCCCGGCGGACGAGCGGGGTCCGCAGCCGGTCGGGATCGGAGTCGACGGCCCCGAAGGAGGCGCCCTTGGGGCAGATGAACCCCTTGCTGAAGACGTCCTCGCGGTCACCGCGGGCGCCGGTGACGCGGGTGCCCTCGATGCTGAGGGTCAGGCCACAGGTGGCCTCGCACAGGGGGCATATGCGCAGGGCGGTGCGGGACACGGGTCCTCCCGGGGGGGTCGGCGGCGGTGCCGGGCGAGCACGGACGGGCTCGAGGCGAGCATACCGACCGGTATGCACGGAGGGGAGGCCTTCTCGTACGGGGATTCCACCGGACGATCAGTCGAGCACGCGCGCCAGGTACGCCCGCAGCAGCTCCCGTGTCTCCGTGATGATCGCCTCGTCCCCGTCCGGGTCGGTCCGGAAGGCCAGCTGGACGAGGGTGTCCGCACTCTCCACGGCGACCAGGAAGACCCGGCGCAGCTCCTCGTCGGGGGTGCGCTCCAGATAGCCGGAGAGCAGCTTGGTGAGCCGGTCGGCGACGCGGGTGTTGGGCTCGGCCTGGCGGACGCCGACCGGTATCTGGTTGCCGAAGTCGACCAGCGAGAAGCCGGGCGCGGTGCGCTTCATGGCCAGGTACTCGTCGAGGACCGCGTCCATCGCGGCCCGCCAGTCGCCCTTGCGCGCCTTCTCCAGCCGCTCGGTGACGCGCTCGGTGTACCACTCCAGGTTGCGCTGGGCGAGGGCGTCGGCCATCTGCCGTTTGTTGCCGAAGAACCGGTAGACGGAGCCGATGGGCACACCGGCGCGCAGGGCGACCGCGCGGGTGCTCAGGGCGTCGTAGCCGACCTCGTCGAGGAGTTCGGCGCACGCGTCGAGGATCCTGGTCAGCCGTTCGGCACTGCGCCGCTGGACCGGCGCGCGGCGGAGCGATGTCGCATGGGGCACGGGCTTCATGATGCCTCTCCGCCGCGGTCCGGTGAACCTCCCCCTCCCGTACGGACAAGGGTGGCCGGTGCACTCATTTTCCGGCGGCCGGGGCCGTCACCCCGGCCGGCGGCCCGGCCGTCACCGGATCCGCCTCCGAGACCGTTATGTCGGCGGTGCTCTGCACCGGTTTGCCGTGGACGGCCCACACGGTGCCGTCGTCGGCGTACAGGCGCGCGGTGACATGGTGGGTGCCGTGCGGGACGAGGCGGTCGGGCAGGTGGTACCGGGGGGAGCGCAGCCGGGTGACCCGGCGGCCGTCGACGAAGAGGTGGGCGAGCCCGCGCCCGGTGACCGCCGTCGGCCCGGCGCCGGGCGCGGAGCAGCGGAAGTGGTGGAAGGCCAGCCGGAGGTCCCAGCCGCCGCCCGCGTGCGGGGTCACCTCGACACCGACCTGCGGCGCGTTGTTCGGGTCGACCTCGCGCAGATGCCGGCCGGTGCCGTCGGTGGCGTCCAGGACCTTGCCGACGGGCGAGGCCGAAACGGCGCCGGTCCGGGCGGGACCGCCCGCGCAGCCCGCCGCGCCGAGCGGCAGCAGGACGCACGCCGCGAGCGCGGCGAGCGTCCTTCGGGTCCACGACGTCCTGGGCATGCCCGGGAGACTAGAACAAGGCATCGGTCCGCCGAATCCGCCTGAAGTCGGGTTCCGGCCACCTCACGCAGTCCCTCGGACGTAGTACCCCGTGCCCTCTTGCGCCCGCCTCCGCGCATTCCTACGGTGTTACATAGGAATCAGGAAGCGCAAGGGAGCGATCATGAGCGGGGACGCACGGAAGACCGCCGAGGGGCTGTCGTATCTGACCGGGTTCGGCAATGAACACGCCTCGGAGGCGGTGCCGGGCGCCCTGCCCGAGGGCCGCAACTCGCCGCAGCGGGCACCGCTCGGGCTGTACGCGGAGCAGCTGAGCGGCACGGCGTTCACCGAGCCGCGGGCGCACAACCGCCGCTCCTGGCTGTACCGCATCCGCCCGTCGGCCGCGCACCCGGCGTTCACCCGCACCGCCAACGGCTCGATCCGCACGGCCCCCTTCACCGAGACCGTGCCCGACCCCAACCGGCTGCGCTGGAACCCGCTGCCCGAACCGCCCGCGGGCACCGACTTCCTGGCCGGCCTGTGGACGCTCGGCGGCAACGGCGACGCGACCCAGCGCACCGGGATGGCCGTGCACCTGTACCACGCCGACGCGTCGATGGAGCGCGTCTTCTCCGACGCCGACGGCGAGCTGCTGATCGTGCCGGAGAGCGGCGGGCTGCTGCTGCACACGGAGTTCGGCCGGCTGCATGTGGAGCCCGCACATGTGGCGCTGATTCCGCGGGGGGTGCGCTTCCGTGTGGAGTTGCTGGACGAGTCGGCGCGGGGCTATGTGTGCGAGAACTACGGGGCTCCCTTCCGCCTGCCCGACCTCGGCCCGATCGGCTCCAACGGCCTCGCCAACGCCCGGGACTTCCGGGCGCCGGTGGCCGCGTACGAGGACGTGACCGGCCCGGTGGAGGTCGTGAACAAGTACTGCGGCAACCTCTGGACGGCCACCTACGGCCACTCCCCGCTCGACGTGGTCGCCTGGCACGGCAACCATGTGCCGTACGTCTATGACCTTCGCCGTTTCAATGTGATCGGCAGCATCTCCTACGACCACCCCGACCCGTCCGTCTTCACGGTCCTGACCTCCCCTTCGGACACCCCCGGCCTGGCCGGCGTCGACTTCGTCGTCTTCGCGCCGCGTTGGCTGGTGGGCGAGGACACCTTCCGGCCGCCGTACTTCCACCGGAACGTGATGAGCGAGTACATGGGCCTGATCGAGGGGGCGTACGACGCGAAGGCGGAGGGCTTCGTGCCGGGCGGCGGCTCGCTGCACAACATGATGTCGGCGCACGGACCGGACCGGGAGACGTTCGACAAGGCGAGCGCAGCCGAGCTGAAGCCGCAGAAGATCGACGACGGGCTGGCGTTCATGTTCGAGACCCGCTGGCCGGTGACCCTCACCCCGCAGGCGGCCGGCGCCGACCACCTCCAGCAGCGCTACGACGACGTGTGGCAGGGACTGGAGCGCCATTTCCGCGCGTGACGCCGCCTCTGTTGCGCCGCACGTTCATCGACAGGTACGGATAGCCGCGTGACCTCCTTCGCCCCGGATTCGATCGTCCTGAACCGCAAGCTGCCGCTGTGGTACCAGGTGTCGCAGTCGCTGCGCGCCTCGATACTCGGCCGCTCCCCCGCGGACCCGCTGCGGCTGCCCACGGAGGAGCAGCTGGCGGAGCACTACGGCGTGAGCGTGCTGACCATGCGGCAGGCACTGAAGGAGCTGGAGGACGAGGGGCTGATCAGCCGGCACCGGCGGCGCGGCACGTTCATCGAGCCGGACGCCCGGCGGGGCGCACCGGTCCGCCTGCTCGGCTCGGTGGACGCGATCGTGGCCCAGCAGTCCGGCATGACGACGGAACTGCTGGACCACGGCCCGGTGCCCGTGCCGCCCGGTCTCGCCGAGTACTTCCCCGACCTCGCGGAGGTGGCGGCGTACCACCGCCTGCGCTGCGACGAGAAGACCGGCGAGCCGACCAACCACGCCGTCAACCACGTCCGCCCCGAACTCGCCGCGCGCATCGACGTGGACGATCTGATCCGCTGGCCGATGACCAAGGTGCTGCGGGACGTCGTGAAGGCGGACATCAGCCGGATCACGGACACCGTGCAGGCCCGCCTCGCCGACCCGGAGACCGCCCGGCTGCTCCAGGTCCCGCTGCTCAGCCCGATCCTGCACTACACGGGCGTGACGTACGACGCCGCGGGGCGGGTGCTGGACGTGGCGGTCATCCACTACCGGGGAGACCGGTTCTCGTTCACCGTCACCCTCGACGCGACCTGACACCGGTTCCCGGTCAGGTCGTACGATGCCCTGCGTGACGCACGACGACGCTCCGCTGCTGGCGGACCTCATGCCGTGGTCCGTCGCACCGCTGCGGCCGGGCCGCGCCTGGCCGACGGCACCCGACCCGGGCTCTCTGAAGGCCCGCTGGGACGCCCTGCTGAAGGCCGGGGGCCCGGACCGGCAGGCCCTGTTCGAGCCGACCCGCTCGCGTACCCTCGACTCGGCGGTGGGCCAACTGCCCCGGCAGTCCACCGGCACCGAGCGGCTGGCCCGCGCCGAGGGCCCTTGCGCGGAGCCGGTCCGCGTCCTGGCGGCGCCCTTCGACGAGCAGTGGCTGATCCCGGACCACCGGCTGATCGACACGGCCCGCCCGGAATTGTGGCGGGTGGCGGACGCGCACCAGGTCTTCACGGTGGAGACGGGCGACACGGACACGCCGCTGCTGGCCACCTCCCTCCTGCCCGCGCTCCGCCCCGGCCGCGTCCGCCCCCTGTGGCGCCGCCCCGGCGGCACCGAACCGAACCTGGCCCCGGGTCTGCAGGACCACCTCTCCGCCCGGCTGTCCGACCGCCCCGCGGCGGCGGACGTGCTGGCCTGGATCCTGGCGACGATCCGTCCCGACCTCACCGTGCCGCTCACGGACGACACCGCACTGTGGCGTGCCGGCGTCGAGCTGGGCCACCGCATGCTGTGGCTGATGCGCCGCGACGGCGAACGCCCCAGGCTGCCGGGGGGCCGCCGCCCCTACGTCCGCGCCCCCCTGCCGGCCCGGCCCCTCACCCTGCACTACGACGAGGACGAGGAAACCCTCCACCTGGACGAGGGCCGCATCTCCCCCGTGCCGCCGCAGGCCTGGGACTACAGGGTGGCCGGAGTCCGGGTCCTGGAGTCCTGGTTCACGGCCCGCACCGCCCCGGCCGCCCCCGGCACCCTCACCGCGATCCGCCCGGCGACCTGGCCGCAGCCCTGGACGTCGGAGCTCCTGGAGCTGATCACGGTCCTGGCCCTGCTGGCGGAACTGGGGCCGCAGCGGTCCGGCTTGAAGGTGGCGTCAGCGGTCACGGCGAGCGATCTCATCGAGGCGGGCACCCTGCCGGTACCGGAAGCGGCCCGCCGCCCCGCCTCGGTCCTGGACCACCACGAGGAGGGTCCGGAGGGCCAGTTCGCCCTGATCTAGGCGAACGCGTCCAGCACCCGCGCCAACGCCCGCTCGAACACCGCCTCCAGATCGATCGGCCCCGGATCCTCCGCGAAGGCCGCCGCCATCCTGGGATACGCGCCGGAGGCGATCTGCGACCCGAGGTACGCGATCCGCACCGCGTTCTCCTCGTCCTCCGACCACGGCAGGGCCCGCACCCGCTCGGCCGTGTCCAGTTCGTTGCGGACGTACGTCGTCACGACACCGTTGAGCATCGCGATGAGCTCGAGCTTCGTCCCGTAGGACGCCTGCAGCGGGTCCAGGCAGGCCAGACAGTGCTCCAGATAGCGCAGGGCGTGCGGGCTGAAGCCGTACACCGGTGACATCAGGCGTGGCATCCACGGGTGCCGGTGCATCAGCGCGCGGGTCTGGTGCGCCATCCGGAGCAGGTCGGCCCGCCAGTCGCCGCTCGGCTCCCACGGCTCGTGCTCGGAACTGACCGCGTCCACCATCAGCTCGTACAGGTCCTCCTTGCGGGGGACGTAGTTGTACAGCGACATGGTGCCGCAGCCCAGCTCCGCCGCCACGTGCCGCATCGACACCGCGTCGAGCCCCCGCGCGTCGGCGATCCGGACGGCGGCGCCCGCGATGTCGTCGCGGGTGTACGCCGGCTTCGGACCCCGGCCGGTGCGCTCGGGGCGCGCCCAGATCACTTCGGGGACGGCCCCTCGGACTGCCATCGGTCATCACCTCGGTCACCATCCTAGTTACGTACAACGTACGCAGTGCGGTATGGTCGCGGCATGACTACTACGTACGCTGTACTTAGTGAGGGCCTGGAGAAGCGCTTCGGCGCTGTACGGGCCCTGCGGGGGCTGGATCTGGCGGTGGCCGAGGGCGCCGTGTGCGGGCTGCTCGGGCCCAACGGAGCCGGCAAGACGACGGCCGTGCGGCTGCTGACCACCCTGCTGCGGCCGGACGGCGGTTCGGCGCGGGTCGCCGGCCACGACCTCGTGCGGGAGGCGGCGGACGTGCGTCGCCGGATCGCCGTCACGGGGCAGTACGCCTCGGTCGACGGTGACCTCACCGGCCGGGAGAACCTGCGGCTGTTCGCCCGGCTGCACCGGGTGCGCGGTCCGGCCGCCCGGGCCGACGAGTTGCTGGAGCGCTTCGGCCTGACCGAGGCCGCCGGCCGCAAGGCCTCGACCTACTCCGGCGGCATGCGGCGCCGGCTGGACCTCGCGGCCAGTCTCATCCGCCGCCCCGGCGTGCTCTTCCTGGACGAGCCGACCACCGGGCTCGACCCGGTCAGCCGCACCCGCATCTGGCAGGCGGTGCGCGAACTGAAGGCGGACGGCACGACCGTGCTGCTGACCACCCAGTACCTGGAGGAGGCGGACCAACTCGCCGACGACATAGCCCTGGTGGACCGGGGACGCGTCGCGCACACCGGATCGCCCGCCGAACTCAAGGCGCTCATCGGGTCGTACGCGGAGGCCGTGGTGGCCGACAGCAGCGCGTTGACGCGGGCCGCGGGTGTACTCGACCACCTGACCGGGAGCGCACCGGCGTTCGACCGCGAGCGCAACGCCGTCGGCGCCGTGACCACCGACGCGACGCTCACCCTGCCGCGCCTCGTGCGCGAACTCGACGCGGCGGGCGTGCCGCTGCTGGACGCGAGCCTGCGCCCGCCCACCCTCGACGACGTGTTCCTGCGGCTCACCGGAGACTCCGGCGACGAGTCCGCCGACAGCAAGGAGCGTGCCGCATGAGCGCGTTGGCGTACGACGGCCTGGCGATGACGGGACGGCAGCTGCGCCGGGTCCGCAACAGTCCGGGCCTGGCGATCCTGACCCAGATGATGCCCGTCAACATGCTGCTGTTCTTCGGCTATGTGTTCGGCAGCGCGCTGGCGATGCCCGGTCGTGAGTACCGGTCCTTCCTGGTGCCGGGGCTGCTGGTCGCGACCGCGGCCGGCGGGCTGATGACCGGCATGTTCCAGGCCGCCGCGGACACCCATCGAGGCGTGATGGACCGGTTCCGCACGATGCCGGTGAGCCGGGCCGCCGTACCGCTCGGACAGGCGGTCGCCGACCTCGTCGTCACGAGCCTCGGCACCGTGCCGCTGCTGCTGGCCGGGCTCGCGGTGGGGTGGCGGATCAAGGGGTCGGCGATCGACGCGGCCGGTGCGGTGGGGCTGCTGCTGCTCTTCCGGTTCGCCTGCACCTGCGCCGGGATCTTCCTCGGTCTGCTCACCCGCAGCGAGGACGCCGCAGGGCAGCTGGGCGCCTCCTCCTTCGTACTGCCCCTGCTGTCCAACGCCTACATCCCGACCGGCAACCTGCCGGGCTGGCTGCGCACGCTCGCCGAGTGGAACCCGATCAGCGCGGTGACGACCGCCCTGCGGGACCTCTTCGGCAACGCACCCGTCCCCCCGGACTCCGCGTGGCCGGTGGCCCACCCGGTCGCCGGGTCGCTCGCCTGGAGCCTCGCCCTGACCGCGGTGTTCCTGCCGCTCGCCGTGCGCCGGTACGCACACGGGGAACGCTGACGGAACACCGTGGGAGCGCTGCCGGGCTACTGACAAACCCGCCGGTCACAGGCCATGATCCGGTCATGGAACAGCCCACGGGTCAGCCCGCCTACCAGCAGCCCCTGCCCCTCGCGGGCATCACCGTCGTCGCCGTCGAACAGGCCGTGTCCGCGCCCTTCGCGACCCGGCAGCTCGCCGACCTGGGCGCCCGGGTCATCAAGGTGGAGCGGGTCGACGGCGGCGACTTCGCGCGCGGTTACGACACGGCGGCCCGCGGCCTGGCCTCGCACTTCGTGTGGTGCAACCGCGGCAAGGAGTCCCTGGCGCTGGACCTGAAGGACCCGCGCGGCCTGGCCGCCGTACGGCGGCTGATCGCGGACGCGGACGTGTTCATGCAGAACCTCGCCCACGGGGCGGCGGCCCGGCTCGGCCTGGACGCGGCCACGCTGTGCGCGGCGCATCCGCGGCTGATCGCCGTGGACATCTCCGGGTACGGCTCCTTCGGGCCGTACGCGGACAAGCGGGCGTACGACATGCTCGTGCAGTGCGAGGCGGGGCTCGTGTCGGTGACCGGGACGCCGGAGCAGCCGGTGAAGGCGGGGATCCCGGCGGCGGACATCGCGGCGGCCATGTACGCGTTCTCGGGCGTCCTGGCGGCTCTCGTACGGCGGGGGACGACCGGGCGGGGCGGGCCGGTGGAGGTGTCGATGCTGGATGCGCTCGCCGAGTGGCTGGGGCATCCGCTGCACCATGCGATGCACGGGGGTGAGCCCCCGGCGCGCACCGGCCTCGCGCACGCCGTCATCGCGCCGTACGACGCCTATGCGACGGCGGACGGCGGGCGGGTGCTGCTGTCCGTGCAGAACGACCGTGAGTGGCGGCGGCTGGCCGAACAGGTCATAGGACGTCCGGAACTGGGGCTGGACCCCGCGTACGCGACGAACGCGGCACGGGTCGTGAACCGGGAGAAGACGGACGAACTGGTGGCGCGGGCGCTCGGCGCACTGGACACCGAGGAGGCGCTGGCGCGGCTGGAGAAGGCGGACATCGCCTGCGCCCGGCTCAGGGACGTACCCGAGCTGGTGGAGCATCCGCAGCTGGCGGCCCGGGAGCGGTGGCGCGAGGTGGGATCTCCGGTCGGGCCGCTGAAGGCGCTGCTGCCTCCCATCACACTGCCGGGCGGGGACGAGGCACGGATGGGTGAGGTGCCCGCGCTCGGGCAGCACACCGAGGCGCTGCTGCATGCCGTGGGGATGACGGACGACGAGATCGCAGCGATGCGCCGGGACGGTGTGGCGGCCTGAGCGCCGGCACTCCGCGAGCGGACTCCGGGAGCGGCTCGGGACCGCTCAGTGTCCGCCGAACAGCGAGCGACGCAGCCGACGCAGCGGTGCGAAGAGGGAGACGCGGCTGACCCGCTTGCCCCGGTCGCTGCGCTGGTGTGGCCTGTCACGCGCCGTCAGCTCGCGCATCAGCGAGGTCGCCTCGGCCGCCTCCCGCTGCGGTATGGCGGGACCCGCCAGCACCGACAGATGGCGGTCGAGGCGCGAACTGGTCGCGCTGCTCCCGCAGGTGATCGCAGGGACCCTGGCCCTGCTGCGCACTGTTATCTGTTCCATGTCACTCCCCACCCGTACGAGTCCACCCGGCCCGGGCAGGGTAACCCTATCGCCCCAGTGGGGCACGCGTGTATCTCGGCCACAGGATTCACCTTCCCTGCAAGGCGGTTGACCACCCCTCGCTGACTACTCTCCGAATCCGACCGATTTCAGGGTGAGTTGGACAAGGGGCTGGCCGGTCGGCTGCGCTGAGCCCCCGTCAGGTTCGACGGTTACAGCGAGTGACGTCGAGGACGTGTCGAGACCCTTCGCGACCAAGGGCGTGTCGCCCGCGAAGAGCCCGAGGGAGCGCGGCCCCGCGCCGGGGCGCACGAGCCAGAGCTGATGGACGCGGCCGCCGGGCGGGGCGCCGTATCCGCTGAGGGTGACGACGGCTTCCCGCTCCGATGCGGAAGCGATCACTCCGATACCGCGGCCCTGAGCGTCCTTGCTGGTGGTGGCCCGGGCGTCGGGCGCGGCCAGAACGTGGGCGATCTCACGTCCCCGGGCCCGCTCCGCGTCCAGCCGGCCCTGGCTGCGGTGCGCCTGGACGGCGAAGAGGGAGGCGACGACGAGGGCCGCCGCCGCGGTGGCCGTGGCGAGCGGCACGAACAGGGGGCGCGTGCGGGGCGTACGGGTGCGTCCCGGCGGGGGCTGGGTGCCCCAGACGTGCGGCGGCAGCTGGGGCGTGCGCTCCCGGCCCGGCGCCTGTACCGGTGCCTGCTCCTGCGGGGTGGTACGCACCGCGGCCAGCACCCGCTCGCGCAGTCCGGCGGGCGCGGGAGCCGCCGTGGACCAGGCGAGTCGTACGGCGTCCTCGGCGAGGTCCCGCACCTCGGCGGCGCAGCGGTCGCAGCTCTGCAGGTGTTTCGCGAACCTGCGCCGCTCGCCCGCGTCGAGGGCGTCGAGCGCGTAGGGCGCGGCGAGGGAGTGCAGGTCCTCGCGGCGCAGCAGCTTGCCGAGGATGCTCATGCGGCGCCTCCCAGGCACTGGCGGAGCCGGGTGAGCCCGTCGCGCATCCGTGTCTTGACCGTGCCGAGCGGCAGCGAGAGCCGCTCGGCCACCTCGCGGTAGGTGTAGCCGTCGTAGTAGGCGAGGGTCACGGACTGGCGTTGCAGGTCCGTGAGCCGGCGCAGACAGCGGCGCACCCACTCGCGCTCCATGCCGGCCTCGACCTCCTCGGCGACCTGGTCGAAGGCGGGCTCCCCGGCGCGCAGGGCCTCCCGCTGCTCGCGCTCGCCGGCCGCGCGGGCACTGCGCACCCGGTCGACGGCGCGGCGGTGGGCGAGGGTGAGGATCCAGGACAGCGCGCTGCCCCGCCCCGGGTCGTACCGGGCGGCCGAGCGCCACATCTCGAGCAGTACCTCCTGGGCGACCTCCTCGGACTGGGCGGGGTCGCGCACCACCCGTCGCACCAGTCCGTACACCGGTCCGGACACCAGTGCGTACAGGTCCTCGAAGGCCCGCTGGTCGCCCCCCGCGACGAGCACCAGCAACTCGTCCGCCCGCATGCGGGTCCCCTCTCCGCGGCCGCAGCCGGCCCTTCCGCGCACTCCACGCATCCGCACGAACGCACACCTCCGGCGGGTGATACGGATCAGCGGGCCGAAAACGCGGGTCGGGAAGGACCCAAAACTTTTTCTCCGGCCGACCCATCCGATCCGTGGTCCGGCTCCGTATACCCCTCCGTCAAAGGCAAGTCGGCACTGAGGACGGACGGCATGACACCTCTCTTCTCCAGGAGCGGCACGGGACGCACCGGCGTGGTCACGCTCATCTGCGGTGCGCTGGCCGCCGGGGGGCTCACCGCCGCCGGCGCCGCCGCGCTGGCACCCGGGGCGGCCTCCGCCTCTTCCCACCGGGAGGCCCCGCTGATCTCGGGCACCCCGCAGTACGACAACACCGACCTGTACGCGTTCGTCAGCCCGGACAAGGCCGACACCACGACGATCGTGGCCAACTGGATCCCGTTCGAGGAGCCGGCGGGCGGGCCGAACTTCTACACGTTCGCCGACGACGCGCAGTACGACCTGCACATCGACAACAACGGTGACGCGCAGGACGACCTGGTGTTCCGCTACACCTTCACGACCCACACGAAGAACGGCAACACGTTCCTGTACAACACGGGGCCGGTCACCAACCTGGCGGATCCCGACCTCAACATCACACAGACATACGACATCGATCTGCTCAAGCTCAAGAACGGGCACGCGATGTCGAAGACGAAGGTCGCGGACGACGTGCCGGTGGCGCCGTCCAACGTCGGCAAGGCGTCCATGCCGTACTACGGCAAGCTGCGCGACCAGGCCGTCTACAAGGCGGCGGGCGGCGCCAAGACCTTCGCCGGGCAGGCGGACGACCCGTTCTTCGCGGACCTGCGCGTCTTCGACCTGCTGTACGGCGGCAACCTCAGCGAGGTCGGGCGGGACACCCTGAAGGGCTACAACGTCAACACCATCGCCCTGCAGGTGCCGAACGACCTGATCCGTCAGTCGGCGGGGCAGCCGGTCGTCGGGATCTGGTCCACGACCCAGCGCCGCAACGCGCAGGGCTACTACACCCAGGTCTCGCGCCTGGGCAACCCGCTGGTCAACGAGGTGGTCAACCCACAGAAGGACAAGGACAAGTTCAACGCCTCCCAGCCCGCGTACGACGCGCAGTTCCTGAAGAACGTCACCAACCCGGAGCTGCCGAAGCTGATCGAGTCGATCTACAAGATCAAGGCACCGGCCGAGCCGCGCAACGACCTGGTCGACGTGTTCCTGAAGGGTGTGAAGGGCCTCAACCAGCCGCCGGGAGTGCGTCCCTCGGAGGAGCTGCGCCTGAACACCTCCATCAAGCCGAGCATGCATCCCAAGCGCCTGGGCGTCCTGGACGGCGACAACGCGGGCTTCCCGAACGGGCGCCGGCTCACCGACGACGTGATCGACGAGGCGTTGCAGGTCGTCGAGGGTGAACTGGTCGGCTCCAAGAACGACCTGGGCGACGCGGTGGACAAGAACGACAAGGGCTTCGAGAAGTACTTCCCGTACGTCGCCGAGCCCACCTCCGGTTCGCGCGGACCGCTCGCCAAGGGCACGACGGCGGGCACGGACGTGCGCAGCCAGCTGGGCGACGCCCTTCAGCCTGCCGGGTCCTCCGACGGCTCCGGTTCCGGCAACACGGTGCTGATCGCCGCGTCGGCGGCCTCGGGTGCGGCCGGGATCCTGCTGATCGGCACGGCCGTCGGGTGGTGGCGCCGGCGCATGCGGCGCCCGTACTGACCGCCGTACCCACCCCGGACCGGCGCGGCCCGTAACCCCCTCCCCCACGGCGGGCCGCGCCTTCCCCTTCCGACCAGCACCAGGCGACCGAGGAGAGGGCATGTCCCCGCGCACGAACGACGACGAGGCCGGCGAGCGGCAGGTGAACACCGAGGAGGACGAGACGGCGCCGCGGCTCACCGCAGCCGACACCGCCTCCGGGACGGGCGCCGAAGGAGGCAGGCCCGGCTTCGAGGAGCCCTTGGTCACCCGTCGCGCCCGCATGACGCCCGGTTCCGAGAAGCCCTCGGCCGACGGCGGCGAGGACGTGCCGCCCGACTCGCCGCAACCCTCGCCCCGCGCACAGTCCCCGGCCGACGGCGACAGCGAGCGCGTGACCCCCGGCTCCGACGAGCCCTCGGCTCCCGGTCCCGACGAGCGCGTGGCCACCCTCCGGCGGTTCGCCACCGCCGGGCGGCGCTGGCGGGGCGTACAACTCGTCGGCTGTGCGGCCCTGTTGGCCATCGCGTTGACCGGCGGCGCGATCGCCGTGGGTGCGGACCGGGCGCCCACCACCGTGCCGGCCGCCTCCACCGCCGTGGACCCCGGCGTCCTGGGCGGCGGCGACCTGGACGCGAGCATCGCCGCGCTGCAGAGCCATCTGCGCACCCAGCCCAAGGACTCCGGCGCCTGGGCCACCCTGGGCCTGGCCTACGTCGAGCAGGCGCGGACCAAGGGCGACCCCTCCCGCTACCCGCAGGCGGAGCAGGCGCTGAAGCGGTCCCTCGCACTCGCCCCGGACAGCGACCAGGCGCTGGCCGGCCGCGCGGCCCTCGCCGCGGCCCGGCACGACTTCAAGGACGCCCTGACCTACGCGGACGAGGCGCTGCGGCAGAACCCGTACAGCGAGCGCGCACTGTCCTCCCGTGTCGACGCCCTGGTCGAACTCGGCCGGTACACCGAGGCGTCGAAGGCGGCCGGGACAGCCGACGCCCGCAAGCCGGGCGTGCCGGTCTTCACGCGGTACGCGTACGTGCACGAGCTGCGCGGCGATGTGACGACGGCGCGCCGGGTCCTCGGGCAGGCACTGGCCGGCGCGACCTCGGCGGGCGACGTCGCGTACGTGGCCGCCCAGCTCGGCCAGCTCGCCTGGAACCAGGGCGACTACAAGAGTGCCCTCACCTCCTACGCCCGCGCCCTCGCCGCCGACGACACCTATCTGCCCGCGCTGGAAGGCCGGGCGCGGGCGCAGGCGGCGAGCGGTGACCGTGCGGCGGCGATCAGGGGGATGGAGACGGTGGTGTCCCGCTATCCGCTGCCGGGTCCGCTCGTCGAACTGGGCGAGCTGTACGAGGCGCGGGGCGCCGCCGGCGACCGGGCCAGGGCGCGGCGGGAGTACGCCCTGGTGGACGCCTGGATCGCGCTGGCCCGCGCCAACGGCGTCAACGCCGACCTCGACACCGCGCTGGCCGCCGCCGACCACGGCGACAAGGCGGCCGCCCTGCGCGCGGCCCGCGCCGAATGGGCCCGCCGGCACACCGTGCACACTGCGGACGCCCTGGCCTGGGCGCTGCACGTGAACGGCCGCGATGCCGAGGCCCTGCCGTACGCGCGCCGGGCCACCGCCACCGGGTACCGCAACGCCGCCTTCCTGTACCACCGCGGCATGATCGAGCTGGCCAGGGGCCACCGCACGGCCGGCCGCGCCTCCCTCACCTCCGCGCTGAAACTGAACCCCGGCTTCTCCCCGCTCGGCGCGGCCGAGGCCCGCACCGCGCTGGAGGCCGCGCAGTGAAGCTCCGCCTCCCCCTCCTGCTCCTCGCCGTGAGCGCGCTCGCGCTGCTGCCGGCCGGCCAGGCGAGCGCGCACCCGCTCGGGAACTTCACCGTCAACCGCTACGACGGCCTGGTCGCCGCCCCCGGGCAGCTCCGCGTCGACCATGTGGAGGACCTCGCCGAGATCCCGGCCACCCAGACCAAGCCGGACATCGAGCGGCTGGGCATGGCCCGTTGGGCCCGGCAGCGCTGCACGCAGTCCGCGCAGGGCAGCGAGGTGACGGTGGGCGGGCACCGGGTCCCGCTCACGGTGCGGGACAGCAGGGCCGCCCTGCGCCCCGGACAGGCGGGCCTCAACACCCTGCGCGTCGCGTGCCGTTGGACCGCGCCGCTCCCCCGGGCCGGTTCGGTCTCCCTCGGCTTCCACAGCGCGACGAACTGGTCCGGCCCCGGCTGGCGGGAGATCACCGCGCGCGGCGACCGTATGACGCTGACCGCGACGGACGTCCCGAAGACGTCGGTCTCCCGCGAACTGACCACGTACCCGAAGGACTTGCTGTCCTCCCCGGCCGACACCACCGCCGCCTCCGTGCGGCTGCGCCCCGGCGGCCCGGCGCTCGCCGAGGAGCGGCAGCAGGCGCCGGGGGCCGCCATCCTGCCGCGGGGCGCCGACCGCTGGACCCGCGCGCTGGACGACCTCGTGGCCCGGCACGACCTCACCGTCGGCTTCGCCGCGCTGGCGCTCCTCGTCGCGGTGGTCCTCGGCGCGATGCACGCGCTCGCGCCGGGCCACGGCAAGACCCTGATGGCCGCGACGGCGGCGGCGCGCGGTGGCCGGGCCCGCCCGCGGGACGTGCTGCCGCTGGCCGCCTCGGTCACGGTGACCCACACTCTCGGCGTGGTCGCCCTGGGCCTGCTCGTCACGGCCGGCTCGGCCGCCACCCCGTCGGTGATCGCCTGGCTGGGCCTGGCGAGCGGCGCCCTGGTGCTGGCGGCCGGCGCCAACCTGGTACGGCGGGCCTGGCGCAACCGGACCCACGGGCATGCGCACGCCCACCATGGTTCCGACCGCCACCATCACCACCCTCACCATGGTGAGCACGCCCATGGGGAACACACCCATGAGGAGCACACCCACACGCACACCCACGGCGGCCACACCCACTCCCACTCCACCGCCCCCACCCTCCGCGGCACGATCCTGCTCGGCTTCGCCGGTGGGCTGGTGCCCAGTCCGTCGGCCGTGGTCGTCCTCGTCGGCGCCGCCGCGCTCGGCAAGGCCTGGTTCGGGCTGCTGCTCGTCGTGGCCTACGGTGCCGGGCTGGCGCTGACGCTCACGGCCGCCGGGTTCGCCGTGGTCCGGCTGGGCTCGGGCGTGACCCGCGTGCTGGAGCGGCGTCCGCGCTGGACCGCTCACCCGGTGGCCACCCTGGTGCGCCGGTCCGTGCCGCTCGCGTCCGCGCTGGTCGTCCTGGCCCTCGGCGCGGGATTGGTGCTCAGGGGGGCCGCATCCGCGCTCGGCTGAGCTACTTTGGGGAGACATCACGCGACTTGCCTGGGGGCGCCGTGTCCGAAGAGCCGGGCCACGAACGTGTGATCGCGGGCCGCTACCGTCTGCTGTCCCCGCTGGGCGAGGGCGGCATGGGCACGGTGTGGCGCGCCCGGGACGAGGTGCTGCACCGCGAGGTGGCCGTCAAGGAGGTGCGGGCCCCGGCCGGGCTGCCGGCCTCCGACGTGGAGCGGATGTACGCGCGCCTGGAGCGCGAGGCGTGGGCGGCGGCGCGGGTCGCCCACCGCAATGTGGTCACGGTGTACGACGTGGCGCTGGAGGCCGGCCGGCCGTGGATCGTGATGGAGCTGGTGCGCGGGCTGTCGCTCGCCGACCAGGTGGAGGCGGAGGGTCCGCTGTCTCCGCAGCGGGCCGCGCACATCGGCGCCGAGGTGCTGGCCGCGCTGTGCGCCGCGCACGCCGCCGGGGTGCTGCACCGGGACGTCAAGCCCGCCAACGTGCTGCTCGCGAACGACGGGCGGGTGGTGCTGACCGACTTCGGGATCGCCTCGCTCGAGGGCAGCTCCGCGCTGACCATGACCGGCGAGGTGATCGGCTCGCCCGAATTCCTCGCCCCGGAGCGGGCGTTGGGGCGGACGCCGGGGCCGGAGTCGGATCTGTGGTCGCTGGGGGTGCTGCTGTACGCGGCCGTGGAGGGCGTCTCGCCGTTCCGGTACGACACCCCGCTCAGCACCCTGCGCGCCGTGGTGGAGGACGAGCTGCCGCCGCCGCGCCGGGCCGCTCGCCGGCGTCATCGAGGGGCTGCTGCGCAAGGAACCCGCCGAACGGCCGGTCGCCGAGCGGGCGGAGCACGAGCTGCGGACCGTCGCGGCCGGGGGTGCCCCCTCTGGAGGAGGAACGCCCCGGACGGCCCCCATGCCGGTGCCGCCGTACACCGCACCGCCGGCCGCGGGCCGGTACCAGGGGCCCTCCCCGCGGTCCTCCCCCGCTCCGCCGGTGCCGCTGCCCGGCAGCACGGCACCCGAGGAACCGGAACGCTCCCGGCGGACCGGTGTGGTGCTGGTGGCGGGGGTCCTCGCGGTCGTGCTCGCGCTGGCGGGACTGACGTACGCGCTGCTGAACCGCGACAACGGCGGCGGCCGGGCGAAGGAGGACGGCGGCCGGGCGAGCGGGAGCGCGCACGTGCCGACCACCCACAGCGGCACCCGCTCGGACACCGGGACGCCGCCGACCCCGAGCGGCAGCACGTCGTCGGGCACCCCGCCCGCGCAGTCGGTGCGCGTCACCGTGACGGGCGCACACACGACGTACTCCGGGAGCTGTCCGCCGCCCGCCGGGCAGACGCCCGTCTTCACGGCGACGTTCACGGTGGGGCGGGTGCCCGCGCAGGTGGAGTACCGGTGGGTGACGACGCGCGGGTCGGTGTCGGATCCCGGGTGGCGGACGCTGTCCTTCCCGGACGGCGGCGGGAAGAGCCGGCAGGTGCGGGCCACCCTGTCGGTGTACTCCGGTGCCGGCGCGGCCGGGGACCAGGTCGGTGTGAAGGTGCGCGGCCCCGTGCAGACCGCGTCGAACACCGTCCCGTTCTCGGTGAGCTGTACGACGGCTACGGCGACGGAGACCCCGTCGGGCGGGGCCTCCGCTTCGGCGTCGGGCTCACCGGAGAGTTCACCCTGAGGGGCGAGCCCGTCCGGGTCACGCGTTGTTCGTGAGCACCGGCAGATAGCCGCCGGAGTGGCCGGCCGCGGTGGGGTGGTACGACTCGCCGATGTCGAGCCAGTTGACGCTGTGCAGCCAGGAGTCGCCGGAGCAGATCTCGTGGCTGGAGAACGCGGTACGGACGTCACCGAAGACGAAGCCGTGGGCCTGCACGCGCTTCTGGATGGCGGCGTCGATGTAGTCGGCCGCGCCGTTGATCGCGGACCGTTTGGTGCCGGAGAGCCCGAGGCAGGTCTGGCCGAGCAGGTAGAAGCGGGGGTAACTGAGCACGACCACCCGGGCGTTCGGGGCCTTGGCGCTGATCGCGTTGTAGACGGTGTCCAGCTTGCCGGGCAGCGTGGAGTCGACGTACGCCTTGGCGGTGTTGATCCGGTCGAGGCAGGCGCTGTCGGACTGGATCACACAGGTCGTCATGACGTCGGAGAACCCGGCGTCGTTGCCGCCGATGGTGAGGGACACCAGTGAGGTGGAGGAGTTCAGCGAGCCGAGCTGGTTCGCGAGGACGTCGTCCGTCGTGGCGCCCGAGCAGGCGTTGAAGGCGAACGAGGACGGGCTGTGGGCTGCGTTCCACAGGTAGGGGTACGCCTTGGTGCTGCGGTCGCAGCTGCCGCTGGAGCCGATGTAGCTGCCGGCGCCGACTCCGGAGGAGTAGGAGTCGCCGAGGGCCGCATAGCCACCGGCCCCGGCCGTCGAGGACGCCTGCGCCGAGGCGGCCCCGGTGAGACCGAGGCCGGCGGCGAGGAGGAGCGAGGTAACGAATCCGGTAAGTCGGGAACGTCTCATGGAACCTCCCTTTAGCAGGATGTCTGCCACAACTGTCGTAGCAACTACGCGTGTTGACGGGAAGTGTCCATGCCAAGACCATTCGGCTCTCAACAGGCTCAACCCGAAACATTCACGGATCATCTATTGCATGTCCATGTCATGACAGTTGACGGCTAGACAATCGCCTTCTTGACGGCCCCCCTCGGTCCGCGCCACAGTGAAGCCCGACATCCGGCGCGTCGGGGGGCAAAGTCGCCAATGCAGACCTTGGGTATCAAGTCACCTTCATCAGACGGCGACGCCGAGGACTCCGGCGCAGCGCGGACCGGGCCGGGGAGGGCCCTGTCACCGCTGCTCGCTGGGGCGGCGACCGCCATCGGCGGTGTCGGCGCGCTGCTCGCGCTCACCGACTCCACATCCGTACTGCGCGGCCCGTGCGCCCTGTTCTTCCTGCTCGCGGCGCCGGCCATGACACTCGCCGCGGCACTGCGCGGACTGGATCCGTTCGGCCGGGCGCTCTGCGCGCTCGCGGGCTCCGTCGTCGTCACCATGCTGGTCGCCCAAGGCATGCTCGCGGTTCACCGCTGGTCGGTCCGGGGCGGGGTGCTGGCCGTGACCGCGCTGAGCGCGCTGCTGCTGCTCGCGATCCTGCTTCGGGAACGAATTTCCGGAAAACGTACACAAGACCGAGCAACACCGGCCAAAGTTGTGTAACGGCCAAACCAACAAAAACGTGAGGGAGCCCTCAGGGCTTGCCTTTCGGGTTCAATCGTCAATACCGTCGTACATCTCACCCGCACCGGCACGTCGGCATACGGCTCCAGGGGAGGGCTCAGGGCCGCGACGTCACCGGCGCGGGGCGCGGTAGGGGGGTGCCGTGCTCGGTGACCGCAACTGTGACCGAGTCGTGCCGCGCGACCGGCTGCCGTATTTCTCGGGCAGACCGGCCAGCTTTGCCAGCTCGCCTTGCGGTACGGAGATCATTTCGCCGTGCCCAAGACGAGAACCCCCCTTTCGAACCGGACACAGAGCCGGACCGCCCAGGGGCGGGCGGTCCACCGGACGAGAGGGAAAAACCCGTGAGTTCCGTGCTGCGCCCGCCGAGTTCGGGCCAAGATCCGTTCCTTGAGGCCCACTACCGGCCCATCTCCTCTCACCTGGCGATAACCCCGCCGGTGAGCGTGGTGATCCCCGCCATGAACGAGGCGGAGAATCTCCCCTACGTCTTCAAGACACTCCCGGACTGGATACACGAAGTCGTTCTCGTGGACGGCAATTCCACGGACGACACCATCGACGTGGCCCGTTCCCTGTGGCCGGACGTCAAGGTCGTCGGACAGCGCGGCAAGGGCAAGGGGGACGCCCTGATCACCGGGTTCGAGGCGTGCAGCGGCGACATCATCGTGATGGTCGACGCGGACGGCTCGGCCGACGGCGGCGAGATCGTCAGCTACGTCTCCGCGCTGGTCTCAGGCGCCGACTTCGCCAAGGGCTCGCGCTTCGCCAACGGCGGCGGCACCGACGACATGACCTTCATCCGCAAGCTCGGCAACTGGGCGCTGTGCACCGTCGTCAACCGCAAGTTCGGCGCCCGCTACACCGACCTGTGCTACGGCTACAACGCGTTCTGGCGGCACTGCCTCGACAAGATCGACCTCGACTGCACCGGCTTCGAGGTCGAGACGCTGATGAACGTCAGAGTGGTCAAGGCCGGCCTGAAGGTGCAGGAGATCCCGAGCCACGAATACCTCCGCATCCACGGCACCAGCAACCTGCGGGCCGTGCGCGACGGCATCCGGGTCCTGAAGGTCATCCTCAAGGAGCGCTCCAACCGGCGCGAGCTGCGCCGCCGGGAACGCCACTCGCCGATGCTCGACACGGTCCGGGGAGAGGCGTCTTGAGAGATCCCGGCATCTCCGTCGTGATCTGCGTGTATACCGAGGACCGCTGGGAGGACATCCTCGCGGCGGTCTCCTCGGTGCGCGCGCAGTCGTACCCGGCGCTGGAGACGCTCCTGGTCGTGGACCACAACCCGGCCCTGAAGGACCGGCTGGAGCGCGAGTACAAGGAGACCGAGGCCGTCCGGGTCCTGCCCAACGCGGGCACGCGCGGCCTGTCCGCGGGCCGCAACACCGGCATCGCCGCCTCCCACGGCGAGGTCATCGCCTTCCTGGACGACGACGCCGTGGCCGAACGGGACTGGCTGCGCCGCTTCGCCGAGGGGTACGCCGACCCGCGCGTGATGGCCGTCGGCGGCCGTACGGAGCCGGTCTGGGCGTCGGGCCGGCGGCCGGTCTGGTTCCCGCGGGAGTTCGACTGGGTGGTCGGCTGCACCTACAAGGGGCTGCCACCGGGCCGGGTCCAGGTCCGTAACGTGCTCGGAGGAAACGCTTCCTTCCGGCGTACGGCGTTCGAGGCGGCGGGCGGCTTCGCCACCGGCATCGGCCGCGACGGCGACCGCCGCCCGCTGGGCTGCGAGGAGACGGAGCTGTGCATCCGCCTCACCCGGGCCCGCCCCGACGCCGTCCTGCTCATCGACGACCGGGCGGTGATCCACCACCGGGTGCCCGCACCCCGAGAGCACTTCGCCTACTTCCGCACCCGCACCTACGCCGAGGGCCTGTCCAAGGCGCTGGTGGCGAAGAGCGTCGGCGCGGACAAGGGCCTGGAGTCCGAACGCCGGTACACCACCCGGGTACTGCCCGCCGGGGTCGCCCGCGGCCTGCGGGACGCCCTGCTGGCCCGGCCCGGCGGCGCCGGCCGCGCGGGCGCGATCGTGGCAGGGGTGCTGAGCGCCGCCGGCGGCTACGCGGTCGGCAGCCTGAGGGCGCGGCGCGGCGGTACGACGTTCTCGGCGGCACCGATCCCGACGGCACCGACCTCGCAGGCACCGATCCCAGAGACACCGATACCGATGACTCCCGTCCCTGGCACACCCATCCCACAGGCCCCGCTCCCGGAAGCACCCGTCCCACAGGCCCCGGTCCCGGAAGCACCCGTCCCACAGGCCCCGACCCCCGAAGCACCCGTCCCACAGGTGCCCGACCCAGGCACACCCACCCCGCAAACGACCGACCCCGGCACACCCGTCCCACAGGCGCCCGACCCTGGGACACCCATCCCACAGGCCCCGCCCCCCGAAGCACCCGTCCCACAGGCGCCCATCCCTGGGACACCCATCCCACAGGCCCCGGTCCCGGAAGCACCCGTCTTGCAGGCGCCCGTCCCGGACGGCGTCCGTCCCGCGGACGCGCGCCCCGGGGGTGCCCGTCCCGCGGATGCGCGTCCCGGGGGTGCCGATTCCTCAGGTGCCGTTCCGGGGGCGTCGATCCCGGAGCCGCCGACCTCGGGAGGCGCCGATGAGTGACACGGCCGTGCCGATCCTCATGTACCACTCCGTCGCCACCGCGCCCAACGACGCCACCCGCGCCCTCTCGGTCGCGCCCGAGGCGTTCGCCGAACAGATGGCGCTCATCGGCGACCTGGGCCTGACCCCGGTCACCACCGCCGGCCTCGCGGCCCACTGGCGCTCCGGCCGCCCGCTGCCCGCACGGCCGGTGCTGATCACCTTCGACGACGGCTACGAGGGCGTGCACCGGCACGCGCTGCCCGTCCTCGCCAAGCACCGCTTCCCGGCCACGCTGTTCGTGTCCACCGGCTGGATCAGGGGCGCGTACGACACCGGGCGCGGCCTGGACACCATGCTCGACTGGCCGCAGGTACGGGAACTCGCGGACGCCGGCGTCGAGATCGGCGGGCACAGCCACACCCACCCGCAGCTCGACCAGCTCGGCGACGAAGCGCTGCGCACGGAACTGAACCGCTGCACGGAGATCGTCACGGACGAACTCGGCATCCGACCGATCTCGTTCGCCTACCCGTACGGCTACTCCAGCCGCCGCGTCCGCGAGGCCGTGCGCGCGGGCGGGTACGCCCAGGCGCTCGCCGTGGGCAACGCCCTCGCGCGCCGCCGCCAGGGGCCGTACGCGCTCCGGCGGGTCACCGTACGGCGCGGCACCGGCGTGGAGGAGTTCGAGCGGCTCCTCCACGGCCGTGCCCTCGCCCGCACCTTCGCCGGGGACCACGCCCTCACCAAGGGGTACGCCCTCGTCCGCAGAACCCGCCAGGTCCGCCGGAAGGCCATCCGTTCCCGTGTCTGACACGACCACCACGACCGAGGCCGCGACGGCCGCCGCCGAGGCGCCCGGGAAGTCCGGGCGCCGCCTCCGGCTGCCCGGGACGGGCCGGTCCGCCGGCGGCAGCCCGCTGTTCCGCAACGCCTACGCGCTGATGCTCAACACCGGCATCTCCGCCGTCCTCGGCCTCGGCTTCTGGCTGGCCGCGGCCCGCTACTACTCCGAGGACGCGGTCGGGCAGGGCTCGGCCGCCATCGCCGCGATGAAGTTCCTCGCCGGACTGACCGCGGTCACCCTCACCGGTGCCCTGGCCCGCTTCATCCCGGTCGCCGGGAAGCACACCGGCAAGGTCATCTTCCGCACGTACGCGGGCAGTTCCCTGCTGGTGGCGCTCGCGGGGGGCGTCTTCCTGCTGACCCTGGACACCTGGGGGCCGTCGTACCGGTTCCTGCACGGGACGGTCAACGGGATCGGCTTCATCCTGGCCGTCGTCGCCTGGAACGTGCTCACCCTGCAGGACGGCGTGCTGACCGGGCTGCGCAGCGCGACCTGGGTGCCGGTGGGGAACACCGTGTTCTCGGCGGTGAAGCTGGCCCTGCTCGTCGCGTTCGCCGTCGCCATCCCGACCACCGGTGTCTTCGTCTCCTGGATGGCGGCGATCGCCACCTCGGTGGTGCCGCTGGGCTGGCTGGTGTTCCGGCGGCTGGCGCCCCGGCACGTCAGGGCCACCGAGGGCCGCACCGACCCGCCGACGCTGAAGCAGGTCGGACGGTTCCTGGCCGGGGACTACACCGGCTCGCTGTTCTCGCTCGCCGTGATCTACCTCGTCCCGGTGCTCGTCGCCGCGCAGGTCAGCTCGGCGGAGAACGCCTACTTCTACATCGCCGCCACCATCGGCGGTACGACCGACCTGCTCGCCATCAACATGGGCGCGTCCCTCACGGTCGAGGGCTCGCACGACCCGGGGCGGCTGGCCGCCCACACCCGGGCCGCGCTGAAGCGGATGGCCCGGATCATGCTGCCGATCGCAGGTCTGTGGATCATCGGGGCGCCCTGGATCCTCGGCGTGTTCGGCGAGGGCTACGCGGGTGCGGCGACGCCGCTGCTGCGCTGGCTCGCGGTCGGCTCGGTGCTGCGGGTCGTGATCGAGACGTACTTCGCGGTGCTGCGCGCGCGCAGCCGTACCGCCGGACTCGCCTGGCTGCAGGGCCTGTTGTGCGTGCTGGTGCTGGGCCTGACCCTGCTGCTCCTGCCCCGGACGGGGCTGACGGGCGCGGGGGTCGCCGAAGCCGCCAGCCTCGCGGTGATCGCGGCGATCGCCGCGCCGAAACTCTGGAAGACGATCCGGACCGCGCCCGCCGCCGTACCCGACACGGCAGCACCCGACGGGGACCTCGCCGACCCGGGCACGCCCGAGGTTCCGGCCTCCTCTCCGGTGCGCCGGCACAGCCCGGGCTGGGCGCTGGACTCCGACACCCTGGCCCTCGGTATCCACGTCGACTTCGACCATGTGGAACGCCGGCCGGACGTCCGCCCGGGGCCCGGCACACCGCCCGCGGGTACGCCGGCGCCTCCGGCCGGGCTTCCGGTCGGGCTTCCGGTGGAGGAGAGGGAGCCCGGCGGCGAGGCGTCGCCGGGTCCGGCCGAGGCCGAGCTGCTGCGGGACGCGGAGGCGGCGGAGGTGGACGCGCCGTTCACGGTGGAGGAGCGGGAGGCATCCTTCGCCAAGCGCGCCCAGGCCGTCCCCGGCACCTCCGTCCCGGACGAACCCGCGCCCCAAGAGCCCCCGGCTCCCGTCTCGCTGCGGCAGCGGCTGCTGCCCACCCGATCCGGTGTCGTCCTGGGCTGTCTGCTGATCGCCGCGCTGCTGCTGTACTGGGTGCCCGCGCTGCGGCTCGGCGAGGCCGATCTGGACCGGATGGGCGGCCTCGGCCTGATCTCGGTGCTGCCGCTGCCGACCCTCGTCGGAGCGGCCCTGCTGATCACCGTCTTCGCCGCGCTGCTCTGGCTGCGCCGCGAGCACCGGGCGCTGCTGCTGGTCACGCTGGTGGCGACCGTGGTGTCGCTGCACGCGCTGCCCGCCGTGATCGAGACCGAGCCGCGGTTCCCGACGGCGTGGCAGCACCTCGGGTTCATCGACTACATCGACCGCACCGGGTCCGCCGTACCGGACCTGGACGCCCGCTGGAGCTGGCCGGGCTTCTTCGCGGTGGCCGCGTTCGTCGGCAAGGCCAGCGGGGTCACCGACTTCACCGAGGTCATCCGCTGGTGGCCGACGGCCATCCAACTCGCCTATCTGGCACCGCTGTTCCTGCTCACCCGGTCGCTGCGGGCGAGCTGGCGGGCGAAGTGGACCGGCGTCTGGCTGTTCGTGCTGTGCGGCTGGGTCGGCCAGGACTACTTCTCGCCGCAGGGCTTCACCTATCTGCTGTATCTGGTGTTCGTGGCGGTCCTGCTGGTCTGGTTCCGCCCGCGGCGCGTGATCTGGACGAGGTTCCGCCCGGGCGAGGCGGAGGCGGAACCGGTGGACCGGCGCGGGCGGGCGGTCCTGCTCCTGGTGCTGATCGGCCTGTACGCGGCGAGTGTCCCCGCGCACCAGCTCACCCCGTTCGTCATGCTCGGTGTGCTCGCGGCCCTCGTCCTGCTCGGCCGCTCCGAACTGCGCGGCCTGCCGCTGCTGTGCGCGGTGCTGGTCGCGGTCTGGGTCGGCTTCATGGCCGAACCGTACTGGTCGGGACACTTCAACGACCTGTTCGGCGGGGTCGGCGGGGTCGGCAGCAATGTCTCGACCTCCGTCTCCGGCCGGATCCAGGGCGGCAGTTCGACGCACAAGCTGGTGCTGTACACCCGGGTGCTGCTGGCGGGCTCGGTGCTGGCGTTCGCCTGCTGGGGCTGGTGGCGCCGTCGCTTCCACCGCTACCGCGAACGCTCCCTGCCGGTGCTGACCTTCGTGCCGTTCCTGGGCTTCGGCATGCAGTCGTACGGCGGTGAGATGGCGCTGCGCGTCTTCATGTTCGCGGTACCGGGCGCGGCCCTGCTCGGTGCCCTCGCGCTCTTCCCGCGCACCGGCGTCACCGCGAAGGAGCGCGAGAAGGACCGCGTCAGCCTCGCCCCGCTGGCCGCGCTGCTGGCCGGACTGCTGCTGATGGGCGGCTTCCTGGTGGCCCGCTGGGGCAACGAGCCGTTCGAGCGGGTCCGGCCCGGCGAGGTCGCGGCGATGGACTGGGTGTACGCCCACGACAAGCCGACGCTGCGGCTGCTGTGGCTGACCCAGGACACGGTCAACGACGTGACTCCGGCGATGCCGTGGGGCGCGCGCGACATGGAGCGGGTGAACTATGTGCCGACCCTCGCACCGACCGACCCGGTGCTGGTGTCGGGCCTGGTCAAGGCGCTCAAGGACGCCGGCCCGAACTCGTATCTGATGGTCAACCGCAGTCAGGTGACCTATCTGCAACTGGACGCGGGCTACTCCGCTACCTGGGAGCCCCGGCTGGTCGAGAACCTGGACGACCGGCAGGAGCTGACGAAGGTCCTGGTCAACGACGACGTCATCGTGTTCGCGCTGCGCGGGCGGCCTGCGGGGGCGGTGCCGAAGCCGCACCCGGGCCCGATCGGGCCGCAGGTGACCTGGACCCCGTGGTCGGTGGTCGGCGCGCTGACCGCGCTCGTCCTGATCCTGCTGCTGGCCGCGCGGGAGGTCGTACGGGTCGCGGTCCGGCCGGGTGTGCGACAACTGCGGGTACTCCAGGGCACGTTCTGGTTCTCGCTGCCGCTGCTGGCAGTGGTGCTGGCCGCGCTCGTGCAGCGGTTCCTGACCATGAAGTGAGAGGTGGCTCGGCCGTTCAGCGGTCGATCCACCTCACCTCGTACGGCCCCATGTCGAACCGCTTGCCGTCGACCTGGGCGCTGATCGTCCGGTTGAGCGTGTTGACCACGAGGACGGTCCTGTCGCTCGCCAGTACACGGACGTGGGGCACGTCGTCAGCGGCGACGGACACGTTCTCGTACCGCGTCCCCGGCGGGAACGCCTTGGCGAACCGGGACACCAGGTCGTACATGGGCAGGGCCCTGCCCCCGCCGGCGCTGTCGGTGGGGGTCCACAGGCAACCCGCGCAGCCGGTGCCCGTCTTGTCCTCCGGATTCCAGTAGAAGCCGGAGTCGGCGCCGCCCT
This sequence comes from Streptomyces sp. NPDC037288, assembly GCF_055603265.1. Taxonomy (NCBI): domain Bacteria; kingdom Bacillati; phylum Actinomycetota; class Actinomycetes; order Kitasatosporales; family Streptomycetaceae; genus Streptomyces; species Streptomyces sp. NPDC037288. The sequence continues at coordinate 73,746 of NZ_JBVJVY010000015.1, read as the reverse complement.
TGACCATGGCGATCATCCCGGTTGCCTGGACGGCGACGCGGTGCGGCTCGGACCAGCCCTTGCGGTCGTCGTTGCCGTCACCCGGCTCCACGTAGTACTCGGCCCACCACAGCGGAAGGCCGTGCGTCCGCTGCCGCACCCATGCGCTGACGGCCGTCAGTTTGCCGGTGGCCGCGAACTCGTTCGGCAGCAGCTCGTCGTCGCGGGTGTAGCTGGAGCCGTCGACCACGGTGAAGTCGGCACCGGCCTTGTGGGCGTTCCAGTAGTCGAAGGCGTCGAGCACGCGCTGGTCCATGGCGCCCCAGGACCCCTTCAGCGCGGTGGAGGCGTTCTGGTCCCGCGGATCCACGCTGTCCATCACCAGGTAGGGGCCGCCGACCATGATGTCCTTGTCGACCTTCTTCAGCGCCGTGTACACGAGGTTGTACATCCTGGTGTACCCCTCGTAGTCCCAGCGGGACTTGGCGTCGTTCCAGAAGCCCTTGAACTCGTTCCAGACGATGAAGTCCTTCACGTCCGGGTAGCGCCGGGCGACGGTGGCGGCGAGGTCGGCGAAGTCCTGGTAGTGGTCGGGGGTGGGAGCGGTCTCCAGGGCGGCCTGGCTCCAGTTCGTGTGGTCGACCCCGGCCCTGCCGCCCTTCATCCAGTCCGGGGAGCAGCACAGGGTGATCACCGGGGTGCCGCCGGAGGCCCGCATGAAGTCGACACGGCGGTCCAGCGCGCCGAAGTCGTAGTGTCCCTGGACCGGTTCGGGGTTGTCGGCGCCCCAGCCCATGATGTGCTGGTTCTGCGCCAGTCCGCCGTTCCGCCCGAGCAGTTGCCGCACGCGCGAGGTGGCGGCCGTGGCACCCTCGTCGGCGCTGTACCGGGTGTGGGTGAAGCCCCAGCCGACATACGGCTCGGGTTTCGCGCCGGTCGTGGCCGGGGTGCCGTGCACCTTGTCGCCGTCGCGTGTGGTGCCCGCCGTACTGGCCCCGCCGGACAACGTGCCGAACAGGGTCACCGCCAGGGCCAGCACGGCCGCGCCGACACCGAGCAGGGCGGTGAGCCGCCACCGCCGAGCATCCGAATCCCACCCATGACGTGCCATCAAGGACAACAGTAACGGCGGAACGGACGGCTCGGGCAGGACTTGGAAAGAGCACGCCCCGAAGGGGCGCGGGGCTGTGCCGACATGCGGCTCCGCCGCGTGGGCGCGACCGGCCCCCCGACGGGCCGCGGCTGACGAACCACTCTCTCCTGGGATCGAAATACCATGCGCGGAGCGCGCTCGTGCCGGATCATGGCCGCATGTCTGCGAACCCACACGACGCTCTGCCGATCCGGCTCCACGTCGACGACTCCGACTCGCCGTCCGACGTCGTCGACGCGCTGTTCCTCGGCCGCTTCGCGACGGGCGAGCAGCCGTACTCGCACGCGGCGAACATCGACCGCGTCCGCTCCGGCGCGACCCTGATCCCCGACGGCGCCCGGGTCCTGCGGGTCGCCCGCGACGACGACCGCAGCGCCACCCTCGCCGAGGGCGACGGCTGGACCCTGCTGGTCTCCCGCTGGAACCGCGGCGCGGACGTCACGGTGACCGCGACCAGCGCCGAACTGGCCAAGCGGGTCCTCGACCAGGCCACGGACGGCGCCGCGGACGAGCCGGAACCCCAGCCCGAGAACGTGACGATGGGCTTCTGGTACGTCTCCCCCAGGCGGGGCCCGCACCGCACCACCCGCCAGATCTCGGCGGGCACCTGGGACGAGGTGCGGCCCAACTACACGGCGCCGGTGGCGGAGGCCATGGACCGCCTGATGAGGACGACCCCGGAGGACATCGCGGGCCGCCTGCTCCTCCTCCACGGCCCTCCGGGCACCGGCAAGACCTCCGCCCTGCGCACCCTGGCCCGCTCCTGGCGCGACTGGTGCCAGGTGGACTGCGTGCTCGACCCGGAGCGCCTCTTCTCGGACGTCGGCTATCTGATGGACATCGCGATCGGCGAGGAGGACTCGGCGGGCAAGGGCCGCTGGCGCCTGCTCCTCCTGGAGGACTGCGACGAACTGATCCGCGGCGAGGCCAAGCACACGGCCGGCCAGGCCCTGTCCCGGCTGCTGAACCTCACCGACGGCCTGCTCGGCCAGGGCCGCAACGTCCTGGTCGGCGTCACCACCAACGAGGACCTGGAGCGCCTGCACCCGGCCGTGGTCCGTCCCGGCCGCTGCCTGGCCCGCATCGAGGTCGGCCCGCTGACCCGCAAGGAGGCGGTGAACTGGCTGGGCACCGAGGAGGGCGTCGGCCGGGAGGGGGCGTCGCTGGCCGAGCTGTACGCACTGCGCCGGGGCACGACCCCGACCTCGGTGCCGGGGGCGCGGGACGGCGCGGACGCGGGCCTGTACCTGTAGTGCTTTGATGGTGCTGTGACCTTGTTCGTCGGCACCTCCGGGTGGCAGTACAAGGACTGGCGGGACCTCGTCTATCCGGCCGGGGTCCCGGCGCGGCTGTGGCTGGAGGAGTACACGCGGCTGTTCGCCACGGTGGAGATCAACAACGCGTTCTACCGACTGCCGTCGTACGACACCTTCACCACCTGGCGCGACCGCGTCCCCGCGGACTTCGTGGTGGCGGTCAAGGCCAGCCGCTACCTCACCCACATCAAACGCCTGAAGGACCCCGAGGAACCGGTCCACCGCCTGATGAGCCACGCGGCGGGTCTCGGTGACCGTCTGGGCCCGGTCCTCCTCCAGCTCCCGCCCACCCTGCGCGTGGACCCTTCCCTCCTGGACACCTGCCTCGCCTGCTTCCCGCCCGGTACCAGGGTCGCGGTCGAACCCCGCCACGAATCCTGGTGGACGCCCGAGGTGCGCGAGGTGCTGTCGGCGCGGGGCGCGGCCCTGTGCTGGGCGGACGTCCTGGCCCGCCCGGTCACCCCACTGTGGCGCACCACCGACTGGGGTTACGTCCGCTTCCACCAGGGCCGGGCCCGGCCCTGGCCCCGCTACGGCCGCCGCTCCCTGGAAACCTGGGTGGACCGCATCGCGACGACGTGGTCGGACGGGGAGGACGTGTACGCGTACTTCAACAACGACCCGGGCGGGGCGGCGGTGCGAGACGCGGTGACGTTCGGGAGGGCGGCGGGACGGGCGGGGCTGACGGTGACCCGGCTCCCGGAGCCGGCGAAGCACGGGTGACTCCTCGGCCTCGGCCGATTTCCCTTCCGCCGCGAGGGCGCTCGGCCGCCGACGGCGCGGCCCGGCGGTGCCGGACTCTCCTCAGCCCTCCCCGTAAGCCGCCCGCAGGGCATCCCGCACGGCGGCCAACGCCTCCGACTCCCCCAACCCCAGCCTCCGCACCCGCTCCACGTACGCCTGAGCGGCCAGGGAAGCCTCGCGTTCCGCGGCCGAGCCGGCGGCTGCCACGAACGTGCCGTTGCGCCCCCGCGTCTCGATCACCCCGTCGTTCTCCAGCGCCCGATACGCCTTGGCCACGGTGTTCACGGCGAGGCCCAGGGACTCGGCCAGCCCCCGTACGGTCGGCAGCCGGTACCCCACCGGCAGCGCCCCGGACCGTGCCTGCTCGGAAATCTGCGCCCGCACCTGCTCGTACGGGGGCGCGCTGTCATCGATGCGGATCTTCAGGCTCACACGGTGATTGTCCCGTACCCGCCGGAAAATGAGAGGCATCCCCGGTCCGCCTCCGCCTACCGTGCCTGCTCATGACAGTGATCGTGCGCGACCTGCGCCCCGACGTGCCGGCCGACACCGAGGGCTTCGCCCGGGTACGCCGGCTGGCCCTTCCGTACATCCTGTTCACCCCGGACTCGATCCGTCACGACGCCCTCCACATGCCGCCCGAGGCCCGCTACCGTCCGCTGATCGCGGAAGAGGACGGAGAGGTGATCGGCACGGCTCAGGTGCACCTCGCCCCCGACAGCGCCGAGCCGGGCCAGGGCCTGGTGAACATCTACGTCCGGCCGGACCGGACCGGTCGCGGCGCCGGCCGGCTCCTGCTGCGGGCGGCCGAGGAGTACCTCACCGCCCGGGGAGCGACCCGGCTGCTCAGCTGGGTCCTCGACGAACCGGCCAACCGCGCCTTCGCCGAACGGCACGGCTATCGCAGCAGCCGCTCCGCCCACTTCCTGCGCCTCGACCTGGCGGGCTCCGCCCTCCCGCCCCTCCCGGACACCCCGCCGGGCGTCGAACTGCGTACGGCCGCGGACTTCGCGGACGATCCACGCCCGCTGTTCGAGCTGGACGCGGAGACGATGCCGGACGAACCCGGTGACGTCGACTACGGGTTGTGCGACTACGAGGCCTGGATCGAGCAGCACTGGAGGCATCCGCTGCTGGACCGCGACCTGACGGTGGCCGCGTGTGCCGAGGGCCGTCCCGTCGCCTTCAGCGTGGCCTACACCGACGGCGGCACCAGGTACGCCACCGCGATGACCGGCACCGCGCGGTCCCATCGTGGGCGCGGCCTGGCCAAGCTCGCCAAGCTCCACTCCCTTTACCGGGCCCGGGCAACGGGTGTCACCGAGGCGTTCACGGGCAACGACACCGGGAACGCCCCGATGATCGCGATCAACAAGTGGCTCGGGTACGAGATCTGCGCGACGGAGGTGCGCTATGTCCGTGAAGTGGTCTGAGCCGGCGAACCGGTTGGACGTCATCCTGGTCAAGGCCGGCCGGACGAAGATCCGCTATCCGGCGGAGCTGCTCCGGGACGACGGCACCCGCATCGCCGTACGTGCGCCCTGGGCGGGCTCCGGTGTCCGCGACTTCGGCTTCGTCCGCTTCGAACCCGGGGACGTCTTCACCGAGTACTACTGGCGTGACCGCTGGTACTCGGTGAAGGAGGTCCGTGCCGCGGACGGCACGGTCAAGGGCTGGTACTGCGACATCACCCGTCCGGCGGTCCGCGACGGCGGTGAACTGGTCGTGGAGGACCTCGACCTGGACCTGTGGCGCTCCGCCGACGGCACGGACGTACGGCGCCTGGACGAGGACGAGTTCGCCGAGAGCGGGCTCACGCAGACGGACCCCGAGGCCGCGTCCGCCGCCGTGGCCGCCCTCGGGGAACTGGAGACGCTGGCCCGCACCGGCGGCTTCGGGGAGTTGCTCGCCTGACACCCCGGCCTCCACCCTGCCCCCGGCCTCACACCGTGGCCACCACCGCGTACCGCTCGTCGTCCACGGCCCTCCCCCACAGCAGAGGGTCGTCGGCCAGTCGCTCCACGCGTACGCCGGAGCTCAGCGGTGCCAGGAGCGCGGTGAGCCGTTGTGCCGGTATCCCGACGGGGTGGAGGGTGCCCCAGACGCCCTCGACCAGCACGAAACGGCCTCCGGGCCGCAGCAGGTCCCGCCAGTGCCGCAGCACCCGGTCGGGTCCCGGCAGTGTCCAGAGCACATGCCGGACGAGGACCACGTCGAAGCGCCGCTCCCCCACCGGCGGAGCCGCCGCCTCCCCGCGCAGGACCACCGCGTCGCGCCCGGCGAGCTTGGCGCGGGCCCGCTCGACCATCGCCGGGGAGGAGTCGACGCCCGTCACCCGGTGTCCCTGTTCGGCGGCGAGCAGCGACAGGCTGCCGGTGCCGCAGCCGAGGTCGAGGACGTCGACGGGGCGCTCGGGCAGCCAGGAACGGAGCCGGTCCGCCCAGGCCGCACGCACGTCGGGGTCGCGCAGACCGTGGTCCGGCTCGTCGTCGAAGCCGGCCGCCTCGGTGTCCCAGTCCACATCCCGGTCCACGTCAGGGGTATCCGCCGCGACCCTGTGCCCAGTCTCGTTCGTCATGCGCCAAGAGTGACACCCGCCACTGACAACCCGGCTCCGATGAGGAACTCTCCCCAAAAGCGTCTACCTCCGCGACAGCGCGAAACTCGGTAGGCACTGAAGGAGGCAGTCATGCGCCGCGCAACCGTGCACAAGCCCCTGAAGAAGACGGACAGCCGCCGGATCCGCGAAGAGGCGGAGGAGCGCCCCGCCGGGCGTCCCGAGGTGCGCAGGGACATCGCGCGCACCTGGTGGCCCGACGGTTGACCCCGCCGGGGCCGTCAGCCCAGCCGCTTGCGGTAGTGAATCCGGTCGTAGGGCCCTTCCACGCGGCGTTCCACGACCTCGTATCCGTACTTCGGATAGATCTTCTGGTTCTCCCACATCAGCGCGTTCGTGTAGAGCCTGACCTCACCGAGCCCCAGCTCACGCGCGCGTGCGTCGACGAAGTGCAGCAGCAGCCGCCCGACGCCCGTACCGTGGGCGTCGGGACGGACGGCGACGCTGTCCAGGAACAGATGGCCGGGGAACGCCTCGATCACGACCAGCCCGACCACGGGCTCCCCGGTGACGAACACCTTGCCGCCGGCCACGTTCGCCGCATGGTCCGCTTCCATGGGCTGCGGCACCACGCCGATGCGCTCGATGTAGTGCCGATAGGCCGCGTCCGTCACCGCCTTGACGGCCGGCACATCACCGGCGAGGGCAGGCCGGACGTGCGCCGGGGGCTTCTCGATCATGGACGCACGCTATCTACCTGAGCGCAGTCTGAGTACCCCCTTAACGGCACCATAAGGATCCCCTCCACCCGCCCCCAGCAGGCGGTTTCGCGGTTCCTTGGGGCTAGCTTCGGATCGCCCCCACGGGATCCAGCCCCCGCAGGACCGTTTTTCGAGGAGTTCCGCATGCCCGCTCGTGCCCGCCGCGCGGCCGCCGTCGTCGCCGTGCTCGGTCTGCCGCCGCTCGCCCTGACCGCGCTCGCCGCCGCCCCCGCGTCCGCACACGGTTCGATGGGCGCCCCGGTCAGCCGTGTCTCGCAGTGCTACGCGGAGGGGCCGGAGAGCCCGAAGTCGGCCGCGTGCAGGGCGGCGGTGGCGGCCGGCGGCACACAGGCGCTGTACGACTGGAACGGCGTCCGGATCGGCAACGCGGCAGGGCAGCACCGGAAGCTGGTGCCGGACGGCAAGCTGTGCAGCGCGAACAACGCGGAGTTCAGGGGCCTGGATCTGGCCCGCGCCGACTGGCCCGCCACCAGCGTGCACAGCGGGTCGTACACCTTCAAGTACCGGGTGACCGCTCCGCACAAGGGCACGTTCACGGTGTATCTGACCAAGCCGGGTTACGACCCCGCCAAGCCGCTGTCCTGGACGGAACTGGATCTGCGGCACCCGGTGGCCACGGTCACCGACCCGGTCGCCTCGGGTGGTTTCTACACGTTCTCCGGCACGCTTCCCGAGCGGTCCGGCCGACAGCTGCTGTACGGGATCTGGCAGCGCTCGGACAGTCCGGAGGCGTTCTACTCCTGCTCGGACGTGGACTTCGGCGGCGGCGACGCGGGGGGCACGGGCGCCGGCCCGGCTCCGACGGCCTCCGCACCCTCCGACCGGCAGATCGCGGACGGTGCCGACAAGTCGACGATGCGGCACCACGGGCACGGCGGCGACGGCACCGCCGCCCCCGCCCAGCGGCCCACCACCGTGTCCAACGCGCCGAAGGCGGCCGGTGCTTCGGACGGTCTCGCGGAGACCGGTGCCTCCACCGGCACCTCGTACGTCGCGATCGGCGGGGCGGCGGCGCTGGCGCTCGGTTCGGCGGCGCTGTTCCTGTCGGTGCGGCGGCGCGCGGCAGGCGGTGCCCACCGCCGGTGAGGGTTCCGGGGCCTGTCCGGCGGCTCAGGTCGGACAGGCCCCGGCGGCACGTCAGCTGAAGGCCGACGCGCAGGTGGTGGCGGTGGCGTGGGCCGGGTCGAGCGCGTTGGCCACCTCGTGGAAGGCGATGCGGTCGAACAGGCCGATCGCGACGTGCTCGGAGAGGTCGAGCGGGCACAGGTCCTGGAGCAGGACGTTGCGGACGTCCGAGCCGCTCAGGTACTGGCTCCGCCAAGGGGTGGCCACCTCGTCGTACTTGGTGGCGACGACCGTGTAGTGCACTCCGGGGACGGTGTCGCCGTCCGCGTTGAGCTTGGTGAGGAAGCCGGAGCCGGGGATCTGGTCGGCGAGGCCGGGGGTGGTGGCCTTGATCAGGTCCCCGGCGCCGGGGAAGTACGGCAGCAGGTTGGTGAGACCGCTCAGGCCGGCGCCGTGGTTGTCCGGGGCCAGGCCGACGAGGGCGTTCACCTTGGCGGCTCCGCCGAGGAACTTCAGGTAGTAGCGGGGCATCATGCCGCCCTGGGAGTGGCCGACGAGGTCGGCCTTGGGGGCGCCGGTCGCGACGAGCACCCTGTCGACGAAGGCCGACAGTTGCTCTGCCGACTTGTCGATGGGGCCGAGGCCGTAGAAGAGGGGGACTCCGTTCAGCTGACCGTAGTCGAGGGAGAAGACGCAGTATCCGCGGTTCTTCAGATACGGGGCGAGGGACAGCCAGTTGTCGACCGAGTTGCCCAGGGTGCCGTGCACCAGGACGACCGGGCGGGGGTGGGCGGTGGAGGGCTTGCAGGAGAAGTCGTTCCAGCCGCTGCTGGGAGCGTCGGCGGCGTGGGCGGCGGCGGCCGGAACGGCGGCGACGGCGGTGGTGAGGAGCAGCGCGGCGAGGGGTCTGAGCATGCGCTTCCAGGGCAGCATCGTGTGATCTCCTTGCGGCTCAAGGCAGGTGGGGGCCTTACCCTGTGATCCGGATCACGAGGATGCTGTTCACTCGTCAAGTTACGGGCGAGTAGCACAGGTGTGAAGTTACGCGTCAGTAAAAACATGCAGTGATAACCAGACTGCCGCCGAACGGTGACGGACCGTCACCAGGAGGGCTTGATCGGACCATAGGGGGCGATCCGCGCCAAACGCTGCCCCAGTGCGCGCACTTCACCCTCGCCCAGCAGCACGGCCCACTCCCCCACGACCTCGGCCGCCGCCTCCTCCGCCGCCCGCGTACAGGCCCGGCCGCGCTCGGTCAGCACGACCAGCCGGGCCCGCGCGTCCTGCGGATGCGCCCGCCGCTCGGCGTAGCCCTTGCGTACGATCTCGTCCACCAGCTGACTCGCGGCCTGTTTGGTCACCCCGAGGTGCGTCGCAAGGTCGGTGACCGTGACGCCGCCCGGGGCGAGCCGCGCGAAGGCGAAGCCGTGCGCCGGCCGCAGATCGGTGAACCCGCGCGCCACCACCCCGTCGTGGATGCGCTGTGTGAGGTCGCCGGCGGCGGCGAGCAGGGCGGCGGACAGGGCCATGGCTTCGGAGTTCTGCACGGAGGCATTGAAACACCCTTGACAGTTTGGTCAACCAGCTTGACCATGTAGTCAAGTCACTTGACCATTTGAACGGAGATCACCGCGATGCCCGTCATCCGCTCGTCCGAGGCCACGACCCATGAGATCCACGGCGCCCGCTTCGTCTCGTACGCCACCCCGCTCACCGGCAGCAAGGAGCTGTGCGCCTGGCGCGGGGAGATCCCGGCGGGCACCAAGGCGCCCGCCCACACCGTCAACCGCGAGGAGATCTTCCATCTGCTCGTCGGGGAACTGCTGATCACGCTCGACGGCCGGACCGAGCGGATCTCCGCCGGTGACACGGTGATCATCAACCCCGGCGCGACCCTCGGCGTGGAGAACCAGGCCGATCACACGGCGATCTCCTGGGTCACCACGTCCATCGGCCTGGAGGCGGAGCTGGCCGACGGCACACGCATCACGCCGCCCTGGGCCAACTGACAGACGTGGAACCGCCGCCACGCCCCAGCGCCCCCGGCATCACCGCCCTGGGGCCGAACTTCGCCCGCGCGCGGTCCGCGACCTCCTCGATACGGCGCACCTTCTCGTCCACGGGGTCGAAGGTGAGCTGGCAGGAGGCCTGGTCGGCGGGGGCCAGGCCCTCGGCGCGCAGGGTGAGCGCGCGGACCCGGGCGCGCTGCAGGCCGAGCGCCTCGTACATGCCGTAGGCCACCTTCGTCAGGGCCGCCGAGTGCGCGGTCGGCTCCTTCAGGGTGCGGCTGCGGGTGGTGGAGGAGCGGTCGGCGTAGCGCACGGTGAGGGTCAGGGTGCGGCAGACCTTCCGCACCGCGCGCAGCCGGGCACCGAGCTCCTCGGCGGCGGACAGCAGTGCCCTGCGGTGCCGGCCGGAGTCCAACTCGTCGATCTCGAAGGCGCGTTCCGTTGCCAGCGACCGCGAGACGGCGTTCGGCACGACCCGGCCCCGGTCGACGCCGCTCGCCTTCTCGCGCAGCTCGCGGCCGGCCTTGGCGCCGATCAGCCGCTGGAGCGTGGACAGCGGCGCGGCGGCGACCAGGCCCAGGGTGTCCAGGCCGTACTCGCTCAGGGTGCGGGCGGTCGCCGTGCCGACGCCGGGCAGCGCGGACACCGGCCGCTCGGCGAGGAAGGCGGCGATGCCGTCCGGGTCCTCGGGTACGGCACACGTCACCCCGGGCCGGGCGTCGCACAGCGCCACGCGGGCCAGCATCGGGCCCGGACCGGCGCCGATCACACAGTCGACGCCGTACCGCGCGAGGGCCCGCACCCGGATCACCGAGGCCAGCTCCACCGCGCTGCGTCCGAAGTACCGCTCGGCCCCGCGCAGATCGGCCAGCGCCCCGTCCGGGGGCAGCGCCTCGACGACCGGAGTGAAGTCCTCCAGCAACCCGAGCAGTCCCGGCAGGGCCGCCTCGTACATCGGCGGCAGCTGGAAACGTACGCAGAGGATGGTCATCCCGCACTCCCCGGACTCTGGTGCCACAACTTCCGCATGGCGGCAGGCCCTTGTGAGGCCTCCTGCCCCGCGGGCCGCAGATCGGCCCACGGATGCATCTCGTATCCGGTCGGCAGCTGGATCCGCCGCCCACCGGTCGGGTCTCCGCCCGCACCCTCGGCCACCGGCACGGCGAGCCGCGCCGCCACCTCGTCGAGGCCGCCCTCGGCACGCAGTTCCACCAGCTCGGCGAGGTTCCAGGCGGCGGAACCCACCACACTCAGGCTGCGCGGACCCCGCCGCTGCACCACTCCGCGCACCAGCAGCAGCCACGAGTGGAAGACGGTGTGCGCGCAGGCGTCGTGCGAGTCGTCGAAGAACGCCAGGTCGACCAGGCCCGTGCCGTCGTCCAGCGTGGAGAAGATGACCCGCTTGCCGGAGCGGATCGGCGGGGTCTGGGTGGCCGCCTTGGCGCCCGCGACCAGCACGGTCTCGCCGTGCCGCAGCTCGCGCAGCCGGCGCGCGGAGATCACGCCCAGTTCCTTGAGGAACTCCCGGTGGTCGTCCATCAGATTGCGCGAGGCGTCCATGGACAGCACACCCAGCTCGGCGCTGAGCCGTTCCGCCGACGTCAGGTCCGGCAGCCCCGCCGGCGCGGTCTTCCGCCCGCCCGCCAACGGCAGCTGACCGCCGCCACCGCCCCGGGCGCCCCGGTGCAGCTCGGTCAGGTGCAGCTGCAGATCCCGCCGGTTGGCACCGAAGGCGTCCAACGCCCCCACCTGGGCCAGCCTCTGGGCCAGCGGACGGCTGGGCCGTGCCCGCTCCCAGAAGTCCACCAGTGACGCGTACGGCTGCCCGTCCGCGATCCGTTCGGCCTCGGCCTCGCTGATGCCGTGCACATCGGACAGGGCGAGCCGCAGCCCCCACACCCCGGACTCGGACACCAGTTCGATCCGATGGGCGACCCCGGACACGTTCACGTCCAACGGCAGGATCGGCACCCCGCGCCGGCGCGCGTCGGCCAGCAGCAGCCGCTTCGGATACATCCCGGGATCGTGTGTGAGCAGCCCGGCGTAGAAAGCGGCCGGGTGATGCGCCTTCAGCCAGGCCGACTGATACGTCGGCACGGCAAAGGCGACCGCATGCGCCTTGCAGAACCCGTAGGACCCGAACGCCTCCACGATCTGCCAGGTCTGCCGGATCGTTTCCGCGCTGTACCCCCGAGCGGCCGCGGCCTGCGCGAACCACACCTTGATCCGCCCCTGCGACTCCGGGTCGGACAACCCGCGCCGCACCCGGTCGGCCTCGCCCCGCCCGCAACCCGTCATGACGGCGACGATGTCGATGACCTGCTCGTGGAAGACGACGACCCCGTACGTCCCCTTCAGCGACTCCTCCAGGTCCGGGTGCGGGTAACGCACCGGCGCCCGGCCGTGCCGCGCCTCGATGAACGGCCGCACCATGTCGGCGGCGACGGGCCCGGGGCGGAACAGCGAGATATCCACCACGAGATCATGAAAAGTACTCGGCTGCAGCCGTCCCACCAGATCCCGCTGCCCCGGCGACTCGATCTGGAAGCACCCCAGCGTCTCGGTGGACCTGATCAGCCGATACGTCTCCGGGTCCCCCTCCGGCACCGCGTCCAGATCGACCCGCTCCCCGGTCACCCGCTCCACCTCGGCGACCGCGTGCGCCATGGCCGACTGCATCCGAACACCCAGCACATCGAGCTTGAGCAGCCCGAGATCCTCCACGTCCTCCTTGTCGAACTGCGACATCGGCAGTCCCTCGCCGCTGGTCGGCACCACCGGCGTACGGGCGAGGAGCGAGGCGTCGGACAGCAGCACCCCGCACGGATGCATGGCGACTCCGCGCGGCAGGGCGTCGAGCGCCTCGACCAGCTCCCACAGCCTGCCGTACCGCTTCTTCTCCCCTGCGAGCCGCTTCAGCTCGGGCAGCTCCTCCAGCGCGGCCCGCGCGTCCCGGGCCCGGATGTGCGGAAAGGACTTGGCCAGCCGGTCGATCTCAGCCGGGTCCATGGACAGGGCGGCACCCACGTCCCGGATGGCATGCCGCACCCGGTAGGTCTCCGGCATGGACACGGTCGCGACCCGCTCGGTGCCGAACCGGTCGATGATCGCCCGGTAGACCTCCAGCCGGCGCGCGGACTCCACATCGATGTCGATGTCCGGCAGCACCACACGCTCCTTGGACAGGAAGCGCTCCATCAGCAACCCGTGCTCGACCGGATCGGCGTGCGCGATTCCCAGAAGATGATTGACGAGGGAGCCCGCACCGGAACCACGAGCGGCCACCCGGATCCCCATCTTCCGTACGTCGTCCACCACTTGAGCGACCGTCAGGAAGTAGGAGGCGAAGCCGTGATGGGCGATGATGTCCAGCTCGTGGTGCATCCGCTCCCAGTACGCACACCTGCCGCCGTACCCGAGCCGCAGCATCCCCGCCACCGCCCGCGAGGCGAGGGCCCGCTGGGCGGTGCGCCGCCCGGCACCCACCAGATGCGCCTCGGGAAAACGCACGGTCCCGATGCCGAGATCCCCCTCGGGATCGACCCGGCACTCCTCGGCCGTGGCCAGGGTCTGCTCCAGCAACCGCAGGGCGGTGTCCCGCCGGTACCCGGCAGCCTCCACCACCCGCTCGGCGACCCCCGCCATCGCCCGCGCGTCCTTCAGCCACGCCTCCCCGGAGTCCAGCTCCCCGCGCGGGTCGACCGGAACCAGCCGGCGGGCGGCATCCAGCACATCGGCGACAGGCCCCGCCCCGGGATCGGCATACCGGACGGCATTGCTGAGCACCGGCCGCACCCCCTGCTCGGCGGCGAACCCGACGGTACGGGCGGCCAGCCGCAGCGACCCGGGTCCCGTACCCGTACGCCCCTGCCACACAGCCTCCAGCCGCAGCGCGTCACCGTAGACCTCACGCCACGCCCCGAGAAGCTTCACGGCCCGATCGGGACGCCCCGCCGCGAGGGCCCGCCCCACGTCCGAGCCGGGGCCGAGCAGCACGGTCAGGCCGTCACCGTGGTTGTCCGGCCAGGCCAGCTCAGGCCCGCCCGCACCCGCATGCGCCGCCGTGACGATCCGGCACAGATCGGCCCACCCCCGGCCGTCCCGGGCGAGAAAGGTCACACGAGGAGCCGACTCGTCGACAAAGGCCCCACCCCGCACCGGCACCTTCCGCCGCTCACGCCGTACGGCTTCGGCCTCGGCCACCGCCAGATCCACCCCGAAGACCGGACGCACCCCCACCCCGGCACAGGCCTTGGCGAAGCGCACCGCACCGGCGACGGTGTCCCGATCGGTCAGAGCGAGGGCGTCCATTCCCCGCTCCGAGGCGCGCTCGGCCAGCCGCTCCGGATGGGATGCCCCATATCTCAGGGAGAACCCGGAGACGGTGTGCAGATGCGCGAAGCCCGGCACACCCACCTCCCGCACTCGCGAGCCCCGAACAGCTCTCGAACATCAGTTCCCTACTTCCACCCCCACCATACCCCCATTCCCGAACATGTGTACGACATCCTTGAGGCCGCCCCTCACCTGCACAAACAGAGCGCGAAGCCCCGCCCCCACACACCCGGGGACGGGGCTTCGCGGAACGCGGCGCGGTCGAACGCGTCAGCCGATCTTCGCCCCTGTGGCGGACAGCGCCGCGGTGACCGGCTGGAAGAACGTCTCCCCGCCGGAGGTGCAGTCACCGCTGCCCCCGGAGGTCAGCCCGATGGCGTTGCTCCCCGAGAACAGCGAGCCGCCGCTGTCACCGGGCTCGGCGCACACATCGGTCTGGATGAGACCGCTGACGCTGCCTTCCTGGTAGTTCACCGTGGCGTTCAGGCCGGTGACCGTGCCGTCGTGCACATGGGTCGTCGACCCACTGCGCGTCACCTTCATCCCGACCGTCGCCTCGGCGGCCCCGGTGATCTTCTGAGTGGACCCGTTGTACAGGTCGACCTCGCTCGGATGGTCCACCTGCGCCGTGTACTTCACGAGCCCGAAGTCGGTCCCCGGGAAGTGGGACTCCGCGTTCCGCCCGATCTCCTTGCCGCCGGAGTCCGACCAGCTGGAGATCTCCGCGGTGCAGTGCCCGGCGGTCAGGAAGTACGGCTGCCCGTCCTTGACCACGTTGAAGCCGAGCGAGCACCGCCCACCCGACCCGCTGATCGCGTCACCACCGGCGATGAAGGGCTTGAACTCCCCCTTCGACCGCTTCAGCTCGGCCTTGCCGCCGAGCCCGTCGACCACCTGGCCGAGCTTGGCCCACTGCGCGCCGGAGACCGTCCTGTCGGCGGTGACGACGACCTTGTTGCCGACCGGGTCGATCGCCCACGACGTCCCCGGAATGGTCGCGTCCTTCTTCAGCGTCGTCCGCGCGCCGTCGAGTGCGGCCAGCGAGTTGGCGACGAGTCTCGCCTTGGCCCCGGCCGCCTCGACGGCCTTCGCGGCACCCTGGTCGACCACGTTGACGACGAGATTCCTGGCCGAGGCGTCGTAGTAGCTACCCGCAGCGCCGGATCCGAGGCGGCTCAGCAGCGTCGAGGCGAGGTTTCCAGCCGCCGGAGCGGACAGGACCCGCGCCTGCGGAACGGACTTGGCAGGCTCGCTGGCGTTCGCATTCTGCAACGTGACACCCGCGGCGACCAGTGCGGCGATTCCCGCCCCGGCCAGGGCGGCCCGCCGCCCGGTTATGCGTCGGTGCTTCAACTCACGTTCTCCTGTGGGGGGATGGCCCGCGAGTTGTGGGGACTCGACGGACCGGAAGACTGGTTGACGAGCGCCTACTCTTCCGAAGGGCACGGGGAGCACACAAGGTTGACTTCAGGACGCGCGCACAGCGGGGTTGCGCACCCCCCATGAGCTTGACTCGCCACGGTCACACCTGGGAATTCGCACTGCAAACACCAGGGTGCAAGTGCACCGCAGCGGAACGTCACGACAGTGCATGGCTTGTTCTCCTCCCTGCCGGGCTTCGTCCTCTCCACCGCCGGGCAACCGGAAGTCCCCGCACGCGCGACGCGTGCGGGGACTTCGAGGAAGCCGGAGCCGGACTCGCTACGGCAAGGTGACCCCGTAGTAGCTCAACGCCTCGGTCACCGGCTGGAAGAACGTCGTACCGCCGGAGGTGCAGTCACCGCTGCCCCCGGACGTCAGCCCGTACGCCACGGTCCCCGCGTACAGCGGACCACCGCTGTCGCCGCCCTCGGCGCACACCGTGGTCTGGATCAGCCCGGAGACGACGTCACCGCCGCCGTAGTTCACGGTGGCGTTCAGCGCGGTGACCCGGCCGCTGTGCGTACCGGTGGTGGAACCGCGCCGGTAGACGGTCGTGCCCACGGACGGCGTGGCCGCCCTCGTGATGGACTGGCTTCCCACGGAACTCGGGTGGGAGACCGAGGAGTTGGTGTACCGGACCAACGCGAAGTCGTTGCCCGGGAAGCTGTAGCCGACGTTGGTGCCGAGCACCGTGCTGTGGCTGGAGTTGCTGTACCAGGTGGAGGCGACCTGGCCGCAGTGACCGGCGGTCAGGAAGTAGTAGGTGCTGCCGCTGTGCACGTTGAAGCCGAGCGAGCAGCGGTAGGAACCACCGTAGATGGCGTCGCCACCACTGATCAGCTTGCTGAACCTGCCGGGTGTGTGCTTGATGGTGAGCGCGCCCGCGTCGGCGCCGGCCTGCCGCTTGATCTCGGCGATCTCGGCCTTGGACACCGTGCTGTCGACGGTGACGACGACGCGGTCGGTCTTGGTGTCCACCGCCCAGGCCGTACCGGGTACGTCGGCCTTGAGGACGGAGTCGTCGACCCTGCTGAGCTGGGCGGCGCTGAACGTGTGGCCGTCGTCGCCGGCGTTCGCGGTGGGGGCGGCGAACGCCGCTGCGGCCAGGAGGCCGGTGGCCACGGCGATCAGCCGGGTCCGTCTCGCAGTGCCGCTGTGGGGAGTGGTGCGCTTGATCCTCACTTTTCGTTCCCTCCCAGGGGAAGTCGGGGGCCCGCGTGGGGTCGGGGCCCGTGAGTCGCAGCCAGGGGTGTGGCCGGATTCCGAACATGCATGCCCTGACAAGCGCTGAGGGGGAGTATTCGGCCGAACGACCGGTCGCCACAAGAGTGCCTTTCGGCCGTCCGACTTTAAACCACTCTTACGCAGCACCCTCTTGACGTCAGCTCAGAGCACGCTCGCCCGCTTCGATCACCACGTCCAGCGTGTTGCCGGGCGGCGGGAACGGGCAGATGAAGTGGTCGGCGAAGGCGCACGGCGGGAGCTGGGCGCGGTTGAAGTCGACGGTCGTACGCCCCTCGGCGTCCGGTGCGGACGGATGGAGGAAGCGGAACCGGAAGCTGGTGTCGCCGCTGGTGGCGTCGGCGAACACCGCCCACAGCAGCCCGTCGCCCTGCTGTGCGACCCGCAGCGTCAGTTCCCGGCCCGCCAGGGCGAAGGCCAGCTCACCGGCGAGGGCGAGCCCCCGCTCACGCCCGTCCGCGTTGCCGACCCGCACGGTGCGCGTGCCGTCGTACGGCGTGAACCGCCCCGGCACCGACCACCGGGGGTCGTACGCGGTGGCCTGAATGCCCTTGAAGGCGCGCCGGGCCTCGGACCCGGGGTCGTAGACCCGCACTCCCCGGACACACCCTCGCGGACCAGCACCACCAGCCGCTTCTCCGCCAGCGCGACCCGCCACCCGGCCTCCGGCCCGAGGTCGGCGACGAGCCGGACCTCGCCCGCGAAGGGCCGCCCGTCCACGGTCAGTCCGTCGGCCTCGACGGCCGTGAGCACAACCCCCTCACCGTCCGCCACCCAGGTCCCGGGAATGTCCGGAAGTCGCCCCTCCGGATAGTCGTCGATCCAGTGGGTGGCGGTCAGCGCGAGCGGCCCGTAGGACGCCGAGACCGTCTCCACGCGCGTGTCGCGCCACTGCTGCCATGCCTCGGACGCGTCCGTCGTCATGCCACCGGTTCCTTTCATCTGCGCTCAACCCTTCCATACCGGACACGCCAGCCCGAGGTGCGAGCGGAGAGTGCCGCCCTGGTATTCCGCGCGAAGCGCCCCGCGTTCCTGGAGCAGCGGCACCACCCGGTCCACGAACTCCCGCAGCCCGTCCGTGAGCTGCGGGACGAGGACGAAACCGTCCGCGGCTCCCTCCTGGACGTACCGGTCCAGCTCGGCGGCGACGGCGTCGGGCGTGCCGACGAAGGACTGCCCTGCGCTCGCCTCGATCACGGTCTCCCTGATGGACAGCCCCTTCTCCCGCGCGAGCGCACGCCACCGCTCGGCGACCGCCAGGGTCTCGCCGTCCCGGGCCAGCGGGGCGCTCTCGGGCAACGGGCCGTCCGGATCGCAGGCGGACAGGTCGGTCCCCCAGACCCGCTCCAGCGCGAACAGCGCGTAGCGCGGGGTGATCAGCTGCCGACGGATCCCGGCGGCCCGCTCCTGCGCCTCCGCGGCGGTGTCTCCGAGGACGACGGTGACAGCGGGCATGACCTTCAGGTCGTGCGGTGCGCGGCCGTACGCCGCGAGCCGCCGTTGGATGTCGGCGCGGCGGGTGCGGGCCGCCTCCGGCGAGCCGTGCCGGACGAGGTACACGTCGGCCGAGGCCGCGGCCGACTCCCGGGCCTCCCCGGACTCCCCCGCCCGGATGAGCACGGGATGCCCCTGCGGGGAGCGGGGCAGGGCGAACTCGCCCGCGATGTCGAAGCACCGGCCGCGGTACGCGAACGGCCGGGGCGCCCCGTCGGGCGTCCAGGAACCCCACAACTCCCTTACCACGTCCACGACTTCCACCGACCGGGCGCCGGGGGCCGGATGGCCGCCGGGGCGGTGGTTCGCACCGGCGCGGGCGTCCGTCGTGGTCACCGTGTGCCAGGCCGCCCGGCCGGCGCTGAGCTGGTCCAGGGTGGCGAGCCGGCGGGCCAGTTCGTAGGGCTCACCGAAGGCGGTGCTGACGCCGGCGGCGAGGCCCAGCCGGGTGGTGACCGCGGCGAGCGCGTTCAGTACGGCGACCGGTTCCGGCCGGCCCACCGGGTCCAGGTCGTGCGGCCGTCCCCGGTGCTCGGGCAGCCGCAGTTCCTCGGCGAGCAGCAGGAAGTCGAACCGTCCGCGTTCGGCGGTGCGGGCGAGGCGTTCGTAGGAGGCGAACGCGATCTGCGCGCCGGGCCGCTGATCGGTCCACACGGCGGTGTCGCCGGCCGCCGGGAACCGGGCCGCCAGGTGCATCTGCCGTCGTACGGTCATGACGTTCCCCCGGTCACGGCGTACCGGTTGGCGGGCCGGGCCAGGCCCAGGTGCTCGCGCAGGGTGCTGCCCGGATAGAAGGTGCGGAACAGGCCGCGGTGCTGGAGGACCGCCACCGTGCCGTTGACCAGCCGCTCCAGGTCACGGCGCGGCTCGACGGGCACGAGGTGGAAGCCGTCGGTGACACCGTCGGCGTGCCAGCCGGCGACCAGCTCGGCGAGATCCACCGGGCCGCCCCGGTACAGCGGCCCCCGCACGGTCGGCCGCGGGCCGCCGCCACCGTGTCCGGGCTCGGCCGCGTACTCTCCGTCGCCTAGGTCGACCAGCAGGCTCACCAGGGTCCGCAGGGTGTCCGGGTGCCGCCCGGACTCGGCGGCCCGGACGCGCAGTTCGTCGCGTACGGCGGCGGCCTGCGCCGGTGTCGCGGCGCGGATCAGGGCCACGTCCGCGTACCGGGCGGCGACGGTACGGGCCTGGCCCTCGGTGGCGTCTACCACGCGGACGGGGTGGCCCTGCGGCGGCCGGGGCACGGTCGAGGGGCCCCGGACCGAGAAGGCGCCGCCGGTGAAGTCGACGCGGTGCAGCTTGTCCCGGTCCAGGAAGCGGCCGGTCGGCACGTCCCGGATCTCGGCGCCGTCCTCCCAGCTGTCCCACAGCCTCGCGGCCACGTCGGCGACTTCGCCCGCCTCGTCCCACAGCGCCTCGCAGGACTCCGCCGGACGCCGGCCGAAGAGCCGGGCCTCGCCCTCGCCGGCGGACACGTCGATCCGCCAGCCGGCCCGTCCCCGGCTGACCCAGTCCAGCGTCGCCACGGCGGCCTGCACCCGGAAGGGCTCGGTGTGGGTGGTGGTGAGGGTCGGGACCAGGCCGACGCGCCGGGTGGCGGGCGCCGCCCGGGACAGCACGGCGAGCGCGTCGGGGCCGGGCCGGGCGAAGGAGTCGTCCAGCGTCACGAAGTCCAGCCCACCGCGCTCGGCGAGCCGGACCAGCTCGACGTACGGTTCGGCACCGAAGCAGCCCGGCAGGTCGACGGCGGCGGCAAGACACAGCAGTCTGCTCATGCCCGACGCCTCCGCACCCCGTGTTTCGGCCGCGACGGCGAGCAACCACGACGGCGGCGGACGGCGGCGCACACAGCGCACCCCACGGCGGCGCCCATCCTCACAGCACCTTCGCCAGAAACGCCCGAGTCCGCTCCTGACGCGGGGCGCCGAGCACCTCGGCCGGCGGCCCCTGTTCGACGACCCTGCCGTCGGCCATGAACACCACCGTGTCGGCGACCTCACGGGCGAACGCGATCTCGTGCGTGACGACGATCATCGTCGTGCCCTGAGCCGCCAGGTCCCTGATGACGTCGAGGACCTCGCCGACCAGCTCGGGATCGAGGGCCGAGGTCGGCTCGTCGAACAGCAGCAGCTTCGGCTCCAGGGCGAGCGCCCGGGCGATGGCCACCCGTTGCTGCTGTCCGCCGGACAGTTGCCGGGGGTAGGCGTCGGCCTTGTCGCCGAGCCCCACCCGCTCCAGCAGCCGGCGCGCACCCTCCTCCGCCTCCCTCCGGGGCCGTTTCAGCGCGGACACCGGCGCCTCGACGACGTTGTCCAGGACCGTGAGGTGCGCAAAGAGGTTGAAGTTCTGGAAGACGAACCCGATCCGGGTGCGCTGCCGGAGCACCTCGCGCTCGGGCAGCTCGTACAGCTTGTCCCCGGCACGCCGGTACCCCATCAGTGAACCGTCGACGCTGATCTCGCCCCGGTCGGCCTTCTCCAGGTGGTTGACGGTGCGCAGCAACGTGGACTTGCCGGAGCCGGAGGGGCCGACCACGACGGTCACCTCACCGGCGCGTACCTGCAGATCGATGCCCTTGAGGACGTCGAGCGAGCCGAAGCTCTTGTGTACGGACCTGATGTCGACCATGACGCTCATCGCGTGGGTTCCTTCATGTGTGAGGCGCTGAGAAAGGCCAGCGCCGCCCGGGCGGTGGCGTCGTTCTGCCGGAACGCCGCCCCGCCGGTGCGCGGCCGGGTGAAGGCGCCGGGGGTGCGGGCGTCGGTGTAGGGGCCGAGCGCGAAGCGCCGGGGGTGCGGCCGTCCGGCCGCGTCGAGGATCCGGCCGTCGGCGGGAGCGACCCGGAGCAGTCCTTCGGGAGTCTCGGCGGCGCCGTCAGTGTGCAGTTCGCGCAGCAGGCTGTCGCGGGCCCGCCCGACGGCGGGCTCGGGAAGCCGGGCCTCGACCAGCGCGCGGGCCTCGACCGAGAAGCCTGGCACGGTGGGACTGGCGGCCCGGAACACCCCGTCCTCGGCGGTGACGCTCATGCCGGCGCCGACGAACTTCAGCAGCCCGGCCCGGGACAGCGCGAGCATCTGCCGCAGCCGGGGCCCGGGCGGCCCGGACGCCAGGTAGCTGAAGAAGCCGTGCCACCAGGGGCCGGTGTTTCCGAGCCGCACGAGCTGCCCGTAGACGGAGAGCAGCCCGAGGAAGACACCGAGATCCGCACTGTACGAGGCGTCGTGACGGCGGCTCAGGTCCGCCTCGACGTACGCCCGCAAGCCGTCCTGGAAGTCCTCGTGCGAGGCATGGCGCACCCCGTCCAGCGGATGATCGAGTGCGGCGAGGTCGAGCCGGTCGGCCGGGTCCGGCACGGCGGCGGCGACCAGCGCCTGCACCTCGGCGGGGCCGCTCGCGACGGCGTACTTCTCCTCGAAGTCGGCCCAGGCCATCGCCGTTCGCTCGGCGTGGGCGGTGAACAGCCGGTGGTAGTGGGCGAAGCCCAGCTCCTTCTCCACCAGCGGCCACACATCGCGCCGGAACTCGAAGCCGTCCGGGCGGGCCAGCAGGGCGTCCGCCTCGGCCGGGCCGAAGAAGCGGGGCAGCGGGGGCCGTTCGCCGGTCCAGTCGTATCCGATCTTCGAGTGGTACGGCACTCCGCGCCGGGAGCCGACGTAGAGCACCGGCTCCCGCCCCGAGGGAAGGTACGCGTCGCCCTCGTACCGCCCGCCGCGGCCCTCGGTGAGCAGCACCATCAGGTCGACGAAGGCCAGTCCGAAGCCCCGCACGAGGACGGGTTCGCCGGGTCCCAGCGGGGACAGGTCGCTGTCTGCGGTGAAGTCGGGCGGCAGGTGGACCAGGCCGTGTTCGCGGGCGTAGGCGGCCAGCGCGGCCTGCTCGTCGTCGGGTTCGGCGTCGAGGTGGCCGATGGCGAGGACCACCAGGTCGGCGAGGAGGGGACGCGAGCGGCCCGCCAGCCACACCTGCTGGCGGCCCTCGCGCGGGCCGCTGACGCGCAGGGCGCGCCGGGGATGGTGGTGGACGGTGACGTCCGCGGGCAGGGCGGCCACGGCCTGCTCGTACACCCAGCGCAGATAGCGGCCCTGGAGCTGCCGGTCGGCGAAGGTGGTGCCGTCCAGCCCGGCCCACTCGTGCAGGGTGGGGCCCTCGCGCACCGGGCCGTCCATGGCCACCGTCTCGTCGGTGAACATGGTGACGTCCTCGGCGTGCGAGTTCATCCACAGCAGCGGTGACTGGGCCTGGCGCCAGATGCGGCCGCCGCCCGGCGGATGCGGGTCGACGAGATGGATGTCGAGGCCCGTACGGGCGTACAGCTCGGGGGCGTTGGCGGCGATGCGCTCCAGGAGGCCGGTCCCCCGCGGCCCGGCTCCCACGATCACCAGTTGCGGCCTCATCGGGCGTTCTCCGTGCCGCGCGCGTAGTACTTCTCGATGAAGTGCTGGCCGAGGCCGAGCAGCGAGGTGACGACCGCGTACCAGAGGGTCGCGACCATCAGCAGCGGGATGACCTGGTAGGTGCGGTGGTAGACCAACTGGGCGGAGTACAGCAGGTCGTTGACGGCGATGACGCTGACGATCGAGGTGCCCTTGAGGGTGCCGACGAGCATGTTGCCGGCGGGCGGCACGATGGACCGCATGGCCTGTGGCAGCACGATCCGCCACCAGCGCCGCCACCGGCTCAGGCCGAGTGCCTGGGCGGCCTCGGTCTGCCCGCGGTCCACGGAGAGGATGCCGGCCCGGACGACCTCGGCGGCGAAGGCGGCCTCGTGCAGGGTGAGTCCGAGGATCGCGACGGCGACCGGGGTGAGCAGGTTGACGGTCCGCACGCCGAACACCTGCGGGTACAGCGCCCCGATGTTGAACCACAGGAGCAGCTGCACCAGGATCGGGATCGACCGGAACAGCCACACATAGCCCCAACCGACCGCCCGCAGCACGGGGTTGGCGGAGAGCCGGAAGGCGGCGAGCAGGGTGCCGAGGGCGAAGCCGAGGACCATCACGACCGCGGTCAGCCACAGCGTGAGCCACAGTCCGCGCAGGATGGGGTCCGTGGTGAAGTACTCGGCGACGACGTCCCACTGGAACGCCTGGTTGCGCAGGACGGAGTTGACGGCGAGCCCGAGCAGGGCGAGGACGGCGACGGCTGCCGCCCACTGGCCGTACCGGCGCCGCGGGACGATCCGCGGGGCGTGGGAAGGCTCGGGAAGGTCCGCCGTGGTGGGCACTTTGGCGAGGGTGTCGGATGACATGCGAAGGCTCCGTGACGCTTGGTGGAACGTCAGAACACGGTGAGTGCCTTCACACGGAAGCGCCGCGTGGCGCGAGTACGGCCGAGCCCCTCAGCAGGGCCGTCCACCGAGAGTACGCGGGCGTTTCGGTGCACTGTCAAGGTTGTCCGAACTCTGAGCCGTACGTCTCACGTCAGTTGACGCGAAACCGGATGCCTGTTCCACTTGGCCCATGCATCCACAGCAGTGGCTGGTCACGCGCTCCCACATCGACTTCGGTCGCGTGTGGTCCTCTTCCTGTTGAGCTGACCCCCTGCCTGCGCCTGCCCTGTGAGCGGGCGCCCTCGCGTTCTCCCTCTCTTCCTCGCCTTCACACGCGCCCCCTCCCCTCGCGCTCTGCACCCTGTCTGCTCCCAGGAGACCGCCACCGATGCGTACGCGTCTTTTCGCACCTTTTGTCGGCGTTGTGTCCGCCGCCATGCTCCTCACCGCCTGCGGCTCGGGCGGGACGGACCCGTCCGCGGCGGCGGCCAAGTCCGGCGAGGTGCCCACCACGGACATCGTCTCCGGCGAGAGGAGGGACGACACGGCGGCCGGGCTGCTGCCCGCCGGCACCACCCGCCTCACCGTCGCGATCAGCGTCGGCGGCACTCCGCCCGGCACCACCTACCTGTCCGACGGCAAGACACTGACCGGCCAGGACGTCGACTTCACTCGGGCGGTCGCCAAGGTGCTCGGTATCGAACTGAAGGTGGAGCAGGCGAGCTTCGAGGCGATCCTGCCCGCGCTGGACAGCGGCAAGTACGACTTCGGCGCGAGCAACTTCGGCGTCACGGACGAGCGCCGCCGGACCATCGACTTCGTCACCTACGTCAACGACGGCCAGGGCTTCGCCACCCGCAGGGACAGCAGGCTGACGAAGATCACCGACCTGCGGCAACTGTGCGGTCTGAACGTCGCGACCGGCGCCGGCACCACCTTCGAGGCCACGCTGGAGGAGAACACGCACGTGTGCACCGACGCGGGCAAGAAGGCGTACCGGGTGCAGACGTACTCCGAGCAGAGCGCGATCTGGTCGTCCGTCCAGCAGGGCCGCAGCGACATCGTGATGTCCACGATCAACGGCCTGCGTTACGCCGTGGCCCACCAGTCGGGACTGAAGTTCCTGAACGAGTACCACCGCCTGGACGTGGGCTTCGCCTTCAAGAAGGGCACCAAGCTGGCCCCGGCCTTCCAGGCGGCGGTCAACAGACTGCTGGCCGACGGCACGTACGCCAGGATCCTGAAGAAGTGGGGCACGACGGGTTCGGCCGTCAAGAAGTCCCAGATCAGCCCGCCGGAACTGAAGGACCGGGTGGGCCGCCTGGCCTGATCCCCCGTCAGGACCGAGAGGAGAAGCCCGTCATAGTCCGTCACGATGAACACACGGTCTGACGATTCCGCACACGGCGATCCCTCGCGATGTGGTACGAGATTGACGTTCACCCGGACGCACCGATCGTCACCCATCCGCCGCCGACTATCATATTTCACTCTCAGTCAGCAGCCGTATGTGTCAGGACCCTTGGGGCACAAGGACTCTCGACGGATCCTCTGTGCACCAGTACCGTCACAAACCCCCCGCGCGGCGTCTATCCACTTGGCGCGCCGTCCGCATCATGGATGACCATAGGGATGCGGAAAGCAAGAAAGACCGCTGTGAGAGGAGGCGTCCATGGGATCGGTACGCAAGGCGAGTGCGTGGCTCGGCCTCGTCGACGACAACGATGACGAGCGTTACTACGACGACGAGTACTCCGAGGGCACCGAATCCGGGGACGCCTGGGTCACGGACCCCCGGGTGAAGGTGGCCGCGGACACGGCCGAGGAGAAGGGCCGCCGGATCGGCACGGTCACCCCGGACAGCTTCCGGGACGCCCGCGCCATCGGCGAGCTGTTCCGGGACGGCGTCCCGGTCATCATGAACCTCACCGCGATGGAGCCCGCCGACGCCAAGCGCGTGGTGGACTTCGCGGCGGGGCTCATCTTCGGTCTGCGCGGCTCGATCGACCGCGTGTCCAACCGGGTGTTCCTGCTGACGCCCGCCGACACGGAGATCATCAGCGGCGAGGCGTCCGCCCACCGCGAGGACGGCTTCTTCAACCAGAGCTGAGGCAGGGCCGCCCACCGGCCCCGCCTCCTTCGGGGGCTCACCGGAAGGCGTCGAGCCCGGTGAGTGCCTTGCCCAGCACGAGCTGGTGCATCTCGACGGTGCCCTCGTAGGTGAGCACCGACTCGAGGTTCGTCGCGTGCCGCATCACGGGGTACTCCAGGGAGATCCCGTTGGCACCGAGGATCGTCCGCGCCGTACGGCAGATCTCGATGGCCTCGCGGACGTTGTTGAGCTTGCCGAAGCTGACCTGCTCGGGGCGCAGGCGGCCGGCGTCCATCCGCCGCCCGAGATGGTGGGCGAGCAGGATTCCCTTGTGCAGTTCGACCGCCATGTCGGCGAGCTTGGCCTGGGTGAGCTGGAAGCCGCCGATGGGCCGCCCGAACTGCTCCCGCGTCTTCGCGTAGTCGACCGCCGCCTCGAAGCTGCTGCGCGCCGCGCCCATCGCACCCCAGACGATGCCGTACCGGGCGTGGGACAGACAGCTGAGCGGTCCGCGCAGCCCGGTGACCTGCGGCAGTACGGCGGCAGCGGGCAGCCGTACGTCGTCCAGCACGAGTTCGCTGGTGACGGAGGCGCGCAGGGACCACTTGTGCTTGATCTCGGGCGCCGAGAAGCCGGGGCGGTCGGTGGGCACGACGAACCCGCGGATGCCGTCCTCGGTCTGCGCCCAGACGACGGCGACCCCGGCGACCGACCCGTTGGTGATCCACATCTTGCGGCCGTTGAGGACCCAGTCGTCGCCGTCCCGCTTGGCGTGGGTGCGCATGGAGGCGGGGTCGGAGCCGTGGTCGGGCTCGGTCAGCCCGAAGCAGCCGATCACCTCGCCGGCCGCCATGCGCGGCAGCCAGTCCTGCTTCTGCTCCTCGCTGCCGAACCGGTGGATCGCGTACATGGCGAGGGAGCCCTGCACGGAGACCAGGGACCGGATGCCCGAGTCCGCCGCCTCCAGTTCCAGGCAGGCCAGGCCGTACTGCACGGCCGACGCGCCCGCGCAGCCGTAACCGGTCAGGGACATGCCGAGGGCGCCGAGGGAGCCGAGTTCGCGCGCGAGTTCCCGGATGCCGGGCAACTCGCCCTTCTCGTACCAGTCGGCGACGTAGGGCAGGACCCGGTCCGCCGCCCAGGCCCGCACGGTGTCCCGCACGGCCAGGTCTTCCGGTTCCAGCAGGTCGTCGATCCCGAGCGGGTCGGCGGAATCGAAGGGGGGCAACTTCGAGGACGCGGACATGGGACACCCTCCGGCACACGAGAAACTAGCACCGCTAGTTATATTTCGCTGCCGACGTTACGGTGCGGTGTCCCGCACGTCCAGTACGTCAGACGGAGACGTGGGCCTCCGCCACTTCCGCTGCCACTTCCCTCGGCGCGGGCAGCTCCACCGCCGCCGCGGGCTCCCCGCACTGCATGACCCGCGGCAGCCGCAGTGCCATCGCCGCGCCCAGCAACAACAGACCGGCGCTGACCAGCAGCGTCACATGCAGCCCGTGCACGAAGGAGTCCCGCGCGGCCCGGCGCAGCGCCGCCCCGGCCGAACCGCCGAGGCGTCCGGCGATGTCGTAGGCCTCGCCGAGCGAGTGGCCCGCCGCGTCCGAGGCGGGCCGCGGGACGCCCGGCACCGAGCGCAGGCCCGGGGCGTAGGCCGCGTTCATCACGCTGCCGAGCAGCGCGATGCCGATGCCCGCGCCGAGCTGGTACGACGTCTCGCCGATCGCCGCCGCACCGCCGGCCTGGTCCACGGGGGCCTCGCTGAGCATCGACTCGTACGCCCCGAAGAGCGTGGTCTCCAGGCCGAAGCCGAGGAGCACGAAACCGGACAGCAGCAGCGGGGCGTTGTCCGTGCCGCCCATCGCCGTGAGCGTCACGACCGCCGCCGCGGTCAGGCAGAAGCCGAAACCGACCATCCGGCGCGGTCCGAAACGGCGCAGCATCCGCGCGCCCGCCAGGCCCGCCGCCATCGCCGCGATGGTCAGGGGCAGCAGCCTGAGGCCGGTCTGCAGCGGGGAGAGCCCGAGCACCAGTTGCAGGTACTGGGCGGCGACCAGCTCCAGGCCGACGAGCGCGAGCATCGCCAGCACGATGCAGCAAACCGAGGTGCTGAACGCGGGCCGGCGGAACATCCCCAGGTCCACCAGCGGATGCGGGAGCCGCCGCTGCCGCCGCAGGAAGAGGAACAGGAGGGCCGCACCGGCCAGCAGCGGCAGCACGGTGAAGGGGCTCGCCGGCGCCTCGCCGCCGCCCAGCCGCTTCACGCCGAGGACGACACCGAAGAGACCGCCGGCCGCCATCAGAGCACCGACGACATCCCAGGGGCCACCGCGGTCACCGTGGGACTCGGGCAGCAGGATCCGGCCCACCGGGAGGCTGACCAGCATCAGCGGGATGTTCACGAGGAAGACGGCGCCCCACCAGAAGTGCTCCAGCAGGAACCCGCCGAGCAGCGGTCCGACGGCCGCGCCGACGGCGGCCACCGCACTCCATATACCGATGGCGAGCGCGCGCTCGCGCCGGTCGGGGAAGACCTGGCGCAGGATCGACAGGGTCGCCGGCATGATCATGGCGCCGCCGACACCGAGCAGCGCCCGGGCGAGGATGAGCATCTCGGCCGTCTGCGCGAACGCGGCCGCCGCGGAGGCGACACCGAACAGGCCGTAGCCGAGCAGCAGGACGCGTCTGCGCCCGACCCGGTCGCCGAGGGTGCCGAAGAGGATCAGCAGCGAGGCGCAGACCAGCGGATAGACGTCGACGATCCAGAGCAGCTGTATGGCACCGGGCTTGAGGTCCTCGGTGACGGCGGGCACCGCCACGTGCAGGACGGTCGCGTCGAGGGCGACGAGCAGCAGGCTGACGCAGAGGACGACGAGGACGACCCAGCGGTCCGCACCGGCCCCGGCCGGCCGACGGCGCGGCCGTAGGGCAGCCGTGGTCGTCCCGGACATGTACGTACCTCCCAGATGAGCCTCGCGACGGGGCGGACCGACGGGGTGGGGACTCCCTGTCGTACGGCCGGAGAGGAGCGGTCTCTCCGGCCCGCGCAAACCCACGCGGGTGACTCGCCAGCGTACGCGAGTTCGGCACGGGGTCACGTGGCGGACCTCTCACACGCTCGACGGAACCCGTGTGGCGTACGCCACGTCGCTCCCTCTTGACCACGCCCCCGGGGCCCGGTCCGGTTCCCGCGTCGGTCGATAATCGAGTCCGTGACCGATCTCGACACGCGCGCGGCCCCACCTCGCGCCCCACTACTGCGCCGGGCGGTACCGGCCCTCCTGGGCTATGCGGCGGTCCGCGCCCTGGGGCTGGTGGTGCTGGCGGTGTGGAGCGCGGCGCGCGGCAAGAGCGCCTACACCTTGCTGACCGCGCGCTGGGACTCGCTGTGGTACACGCGGGTCGCCGGACTGGGGTACGGCTACGAGGTGCGGCTGCCGAACGGCGACGTGCACTCCAACCTGGCGTTCTTTCCGCTGCTGCCGTGGCTGGAGCGGCTGCTGCACGCGGCCCTGCCGCTGTCGTACGCGGACGCCGGTTTCGTCGTCGGCCTGCTCGCCTCGCTGGCCGCGGCCTGCGGGATCTTCGCGGTCGCCGACCGGGTCCACGGCGCCCGGGTCGGGGTCTGCGCCGTCCTGCTGTGGGCGGTGCTGCCGGTCGGGATCGTGCAGTCGATGGCGTACAGCGAGTCGCTGTTCACGGCGCTGGCGGCCTGGTCGCTGTACGCGCTGCTGACCGGCCGCTGGGTCAGCGCGGGCACGCTGGCCGCGCTGGCGGGGCTGACCCGGCCGGTGGGGGCGGCCGTGGTCGCCGCGGTGTGGGTGGCGGGCGTGATCTCGTTCGTGCGAGACCGGAGCGCGATGCACACACCCAGCGCGTACGACGGTCAACACGCCCCGGCGCACACGCCGAGCGCCGTCGACGGCCACCGCGCCCCAGCGCACACACCCGGCGCACCGCAGGCCACACAACCCCCGGCGCCCACTCCAGGCGCACAGGCCTCTGCGCACACTCCTGGACTCCCGCCGGCCCCCGCCTGGCGGCGTGCACTGGGCATGGCCGTCGCGCCCCTCGGGGCCGCCGGATACGTGCTCTGGGTGGGACAGCGGACCGGCAAGGGGCCGCTCGGATACCTGGACGTGCAGGCCGGATGGCGCAACGGCTTCGACGGCGGCTATGCATTCGCACGCTTCGTGGCCGCCAAGTTCACGTCATTTCCGTCCGCCCTCGCCGGTCTCGGCCTGATCGTCGGGGTCGCCCTGCTGCTGTGGCTCTACCTGACCTGCGTGCGCCGGCGTCAGCCCGTCGAACTGCTGGTGTACACGGGGGTCGTCCTCGCACTCGCCCTGTGCGCGTCGAGCTACTTCGGCTCCAAGCCCCGGCTGCTGCTGCCCGCCTTCCCGGTGCTGCTGCCGCTCGCCTGCGCCCTCGCCCGACTGCGCACGTCCAGATCTGTGCTGGTCACGGGCTTGTTGGCGGTCGCCTCGGCGGTCTATGGGGCCTTCTGGCTGAACGGCTCCGGCCCACCATGATCAACATCGACGGCCGATGACACACCGGATAATTCCGCGCCAGGACCGGGTTAACGCATTCATAAGCGCCATATAAACAACGCCCGGCATGATCAAAGGAATTGAAGAGAACAGCGTCACAGGATTGCGGAATCGCTGGAATTCGGGCCTCGCTTGAGAGGTTTCCCACATCACATCGTCATCACAAAGCCGCTGTTACGACCGGGAACACAGCTCACTCGCTGTAACGTCGATTGGGTGCGTACCGAACGAAACCTCACCCGGCGTCTGGACCGGGTGTTCGCCAGACTCGACCGTGAGCCGGAACGACCGGCCCACATCGATGTGCCAAGGATGAGCCGGCACCGGGTCGTTCTCTTCACGGCGACCCTGGCCTTCTACCTGGCGATCGTGTGGGCCGTGGTGATCACGTCCTGGCTGGTCCGGCTCGACTGGCAGGTCATGTTCTTCCGGCCGTACCAGCAGTGGCCGCAGATCCACGCCTTCCTCGACTACTACGTGGTGCTCGGCCAGCGCGGCCCCACCGCGGTGATGGTCGCGGCCTGGCTGGGCTGGCGCTCCTGGCGGCAGCACACGCTGCGCCCGCTGCTCACCCTGGCCACCTCCCTGCTGCTGCTGAACATGACGGTCGGCGCCGCCAAGCTCGGGATGGGACGCCTCGGTCCGCACTACGCGACCGTGATCGGCTCGAACGAGATGGGCCTGGGCGGCGATATATTTCCCAGCGGCCACACCGCCAACGCGGTGGTGACCTGGGGCATCCTGGCCTATCTGGCCTCCACCCCGAGAGCGCGCCGGTGGCTGTCGGCAGTGTCCGCGATCACGGCTCTGGGCGTCGGCCTCACCACCGTCTACCTCGGTACGCACTGGCTGAGCGACGTCCTGCTGGGCTGGGCCGCGGGCCTGCTGATCCTGCTCGCCCTGCCGTGGTTCGAGCCGCTGATCGCCAAGGCCGAGACCGCGCTGTTCGATCTGCGCGACCGTTTGCGCGCCCGCCGCGGCCGCCCCGTGCCCGAACCGGCCGTCCCGGTCACGCCGGTGGTGCTCAGGCCGCGGGCCACGCCGGCCGAGCAGCCGGCCCCGGCACGCGAGCCGGTCGCCTCGACCCGCGCCTCCAGAGGGCTGGCGCATCTCGCCCCGGGTCCGCACACGACCCGTTCGGAACGCACCCCGGTCACCCCGGCGGGCAGTCGCCGCCCACCGCACGCCGACCACCGCCCACCGCGCGGCACCACCCAGCCGGCCCGCCCGCTGACGGGCGGCTGACGTACGGAACGGCAGGGGGCCCGGTACGCACAGCCGCCCGCCCGCCGCAAGAAGGCCCCGCTTCCCCGGGGAGGGAAGCGGGGCCTTGGCATACCGGGGCGGGACAGCGCCCCCGTAAGGGCCGCGGGGCCGTATCGATCGCGGCCACCGCCGCGTGGGCGCGCCAGCCGCGACGGACCCGCAGCCGGAAGGCCTGCTACCCCTTCCAGGCGCGGGCGACGAGGCCGTCCCGTACCTCGAAGTTCAGCCGCCCCACCCGGTACTCCATGGTGATGATCGCGCCCGGCGGCAGCGACCGCACCGTCGACCACCCCCGCTGCCGAGCGAGCCGCTCGGCGTGCGCGGCGTCGAGGCCGACGTACCCGTCCGGACTGTCCTGGGGCTCCGCTGACGGAGTGGGAATCGGTGCCATGCCGCCACGCTACCGCGCGGCGCAGGGTAAGAGTCCTATCTGCCTCCTGTCACACTTCTGTCACAGCTTCCCGGCCGGCGATTCCCTCGAACTCCGTCACACGTACGGGGGTTTCCCCGGGACTCACCGGGCCCGCCGGACCGAATTCACGCGCCGCGCAGCACCTGTCCGAATTGCCTCGCGGAAAGTACCGCGGCGGGAATCCGGACGGGCCCGGTGCGTGATTCCCCGCGCAATCCGGAGCGAAGCCGGGCCGGTTGACACCGCATAGGAAATCCACGGATTCGGTACATGACCGCCATACGCCCCTCGTCCGAGAGCCCGGCCCCCGCGACGGCCCGGGCGAGAAGTCCGGCACTTCGTCACCCTCTCCCGGATCCGCTCGGAGTCCCCGGCGTTCGGCCTGCATCACCCTCCGTACCCGGGCCGGGCGCCGCGGCCCGGGCCAGAGCCGCATCGAGCCGGTCCCGGATCCTCCTGATCGCCTCGGTCAGCTCGGCGGGCTCGATCACCTCGAACGGGAAGCCGAACATCATGACGTGAACGACCATCACGTCCAGGTTCGCCGCGCCGGAGCGCAGGATGCACGCGTCCGCGCCGTCGGCCTCCAGCGTGCCGGCGGAGGGCGAGATCCGCTCGGCGGCCTCGTGCAGCGGCACCAGCAGCCGTACGGCGCAGTGCGTGGCGTACGCGCGCGTGGAGACGCCCTTGGAAACATAGGCCGCCAGGTCCTCGGCGGGCGGCTCGCGCGGGGTGAAGCGGGGCCCGTGCGGCAGCGTGGGGGTGATCCGGTCGACGCGGAACGTCCGCCAGTCCGCCCGGTCGACGTCCCAGGCGACCAGATACCAGCGCCGCTCGCTGCACACCAGCCGGTGCGGCTCGACGGTCCGCCGGCCGACGGCCCCGTCGTGGTTCCGGTACTCGAAGCGCAGCCGCTCGGCGTCCCGGCACAGGTGGGCGAGTTCGGTGAGCACCGCGGGGTCGACCGGCGTGACCGGCGGGCCGCTTCTCATCATCGGCACGGTGAAGGCGTTGAGGGCGCCCACCCGGCGGCGCAGCCGGTTCGGCAGCACCTGCTCCAGCTTGGCGAGGGCGCGTACGGAGGTCTCGCCGATGCCCTCGATGCCCTGGCCCGCGGCGGTGCGCAGGCCGACGGCCACGGCGACCGCCTCGTCGTCGTCCAGCAGCAGCGGCGGGAGTTCGGCGCCCGCGCCCAGCTGGTAGCCGCCGCCGGTGCCGGGGCTGGCGTTGACCGGGTAGCCCAGCTCGCGCAGCCGGTCCACGTCCCGGCGGACCGTGCGCGGGGTGACGCCGAGCCGGTCGGCGAGTTCGGCGCCGGACCACTCGCGGTGGGCCTGGAGCAGCGAGAGCAGGCGCAGGAGGCGTGCCGAGGTCTCCAACATGGGGCCGAGTGTGCCAGGGGATGCGGACAGCCGCTGTCCTCGGCGGGGACAGCGGCTGTCTCGGGCGGACCGGGCCGGGCTCAGAGCGCGAGGCGCTGGCCGGGCACGATCAGGTTGGGGTCGTCACCGATGACCTTCTTGTTGGCGGCGTAGATCCGCTGCCAGGTGGTCCCGTGCCGGGCGGCGATGGCGCTCAGGGTGTCGCCCTCGCGGACGGTGTAGTCACCGCGGGAGGCGCCGCGGCCCGTGTGCGCCGACGGGCGTTCCGGCGTCTTGGCCGGAGCGGGGTTCCGCGGGGCGGACTTCGTCGGGGCGGACTTCGTCGTCACGCCCTTGGAGGCCGCCGTACCGGAGGAGCCGTTGTGCGCCGCCGCGGGAGCGGCACCGGAGGCTCCGGCGCGGCCCGAGCAGACGGGCCAGGCGCCCCAGCCCTGGGCCTGCTGGACCTTGGTGGCGACGGCGATCTGCGCGCTCCGGGAGGCCTGGTCGGCCGTCGGGGCGTAGGCGGAGCCGCCGTACGCGCGCCAGGTGCCGGCGGAGAACTGGAGTCCGCCGTAGTAGCCGTTGCCGGTGTTGATGTGCCAGTTGCCGCCGCTCTCGCACTGGGCGATGCGGTCCCACACCCCGTTGTCCGCCGCTGCGGCGTTGCCGGTGGCGGCCAGCAGGCCCAGCGGGGCCAGCAAGGCGGCTCCGGCGAGCGCGGCCGTCGTACGGCCCTTGCGGGCGCCGTCGTGACGGGCGGTGCTGCGGGTGGTATCGGCACACTCGGACATGTAATTCCCTCTCCACGAACCCGGGCTCCCCCAGGCGGAGCACGGCTCGCCGCGTAGGACCGCGGTTGGTCGTGCCCGCCCCGTCCGCGTGGCCGGTGCCGGCGTTGGTGCCCTGCCGGTGCCGGCCGTCGGACGTACCCGAGCGGTGCTCGTTGCACACGGCGGAGGAATGTAGGGAGGTCGAGCGGCCGGAATCAACCAACTCGCCGTCATTCCAGGCCAGTTGCCCGTTACCGCGAGTATCGGCGATTTTCAGCCACCCACTACATGCGCTGATTTCCTGATTTGTCGACCGGCGATCGAAGTGATCTGTGACTCACTTCACCCTGCCAAGTTCCTTGACGTGGCGAGGAGTTGACCGTGAGTGGCGGATTCCGCACATAAGGTGACCGTGTGCGCTGCTTGGTTCGAACCGGTCGCCCTTGAGGCGTGACCCCCACCACAGGACGCCCGTTGTCTTCTTCATGAGCCCGGAACCCCGGGGCTCATCGGCCGGGAGCCACCCGGCCGACCCAGCACCGCATCCCGAGGGAGCCACCGTGCCGCGCATGCTCGACGTCAGTGACGCCGTACGCGCCGAGATCGGCGACGAAGAAGCCGACAGGCTGCTCGCCGGAGAGAACGCCCCGGGCAGTTACGACTGCACGTCCTGCCGCACCCCGGGCGACTCCGAGCAGGAGCGCACCAGCACCGTTCTGTTCGTCGGCGACGAGACCGCCGTCCTCGCCTTCGCCCACGCCAGCTGCCTGCCCTCGCAGGTCGTCCAGGTCACCGAGGAGCAGCTGCAGGGGGCCGTGCGCTCCATCGGCGGGATCGCCGGCGACGCCGCGGGCGCGCCGCAGCAGGCCGCGGCCGAGCAGGCGGTGCTCGGCGTGACCAGCGGACTCGTCCTGGTCGAGGGCGAGTTGCACCCCGCGCTCGTCGTCGAGCCGACCTCGCCGATCGTGCGTCCCGGCTCCACCGGGGCCGGCGACGACTTCCTTCCGCTCCTCATCGAGCAGGGGTTCATGCCGGTGACCGAGCTGGCGTCCGTGCCGCCGGTGCTGCACGGCTGGTCGGTGCTGCTCGCCGCGGGCCAGCTGCACGCGGTGCTGCAGCCGTCGGCGGGCGGCGGGCAGCCGGTCGCCTGGTGGCAGGCGCATCAGCCGCTGCAGGTGACGGACAGCTGGCGGGCCGCCGCCAACAAGCACCAGCAGGTGCTGATGTTCGCGGCGCCGGTGGGGTCGATCGGGCGGCAGCCGCGGGAGGATCTGCTGCGGGATTCCCTCGACAAGGCTGCGGCGAACGGGAAGCTGGTTGCTGCGGCGCTTCCTCTTGCGGGTACGTGAGGGGCGCCTGATCGGCGGGGACTGCGTGTAGTCCGGCGACCGCGGGCACGTTGTGGCCGGTCGCGCAGTTCCTCGCGCCCCCTGGGTGCCCGTATCTCTTCAAAGGAACCGTCGTTTGGACATACGTGCACGCATACGACACTCCTCCCCGCCGGTCATCGTTCTCCTCCATTCCCTCCGCACGGACGGGGCACGAAGGGACTGGTGGTGCCTCGGCCACGCCGATCTACGACTCGCTCTACGCGGAGTGGGTCAAGAGCTTTCGTACGCTGCCAGGTGACCGGAGCGGGGAGGAGGGGCTGAGGTTCAGCCCCTTCGGTCAGCTTCCGGACCGTACGGGCGGCTACGGCGGCCACCGGGCCGGGTCGTTCAGCAGCTCGTACAGCGCCTACAGCGCGGGGGCCTACAGCGCGCGGCAGCAGTCGCAGTGGCAGCGGATCGGCACGCTGGGGCGGCAGCAGCACGACACCGGGATGCAGCATGTCCCGGCGGCGCTGCCTCCGGGGCCACGCCGGGGCATGTGACCGGTACGACGTGAAGGGCGGCACCTGGAGGACCAGGTGCCGCCCTTCACGTCGTACCGGCGGTGCGTCTTGCGTTACTTCTTCTTCGCGCCGCGCTTCTCGCGCACCCGCACCGAGATGTGGATCGGGGTGCCCTCGAAGCCGAACTCCTCGCGCAGGCGGCGCTCGATGAAGCGCCGGTAGCCCGCCTCGATGAAGCCGGAGGCGAAGAGGACGAACCGCGGGGGCTTGGTGCCGGCCTGGGTGCCGAACAGGATGCGTGGCTGCTTGCCGCCCCGGACCGGGTGCGGGTGAGCCGAGACCAGCTCGCCGAGGAAGGCGTTGAGGCGGCCGGTGGGGACGCGGGTCTCCCAGCCGGCGAGGGCGGTCTCGATCGCCGGGACCAGCTTCTCCATGTGGCGGCCGGTGCGCGCCGAGACGTTCACCCGCGGGGCCCAGGCGACCTGGCCCAGCTCGGTCTCGATCTCGCGCTCCAGGTAGTAGCGGCGCTCCTCGTCTAGGGTGTCCCACTTGTTGTAGGCGACGACCACCGCGCGGCCCGCCTCGACGGCCATGGTGATGATCCGCTGGTCCTGCACGGAGATGTTCTCGGAGGCGTCGATCAGGATGACGGCGACCTCGGCCTTCTCCACGGCGGCGGCCGTGCGCAGGGAGGCGTAGTAGTCGGCGCCCTGCTGGAGGTGGACGCGCTTGCGGATACCGGCGGTGTCGACGAACTTCCAGGTGACACCGCCGAGTTCGATCAGCTCGTCGACCGGGTCGCGGGTGGTGCCCGCCAGTTCGTTGACGACGACGCGCTCCTCGCCTGCCACCTTGTTCAGCAGGGAGGACTTGCCGACGTTCGGGCGGCCGATGAGGGCGATGCGGCGGGGACCTCCGACGGCCGCGCCGAAGGACTGCTCGGGCGCGTCCGGCAGGACCTCCAGGACGGCGTCCAGCATGTCGCCGGTGCCGCGGCCGTGCAGGGCCGAGACCGGGTGGGGCTCGCCGAGGCCCAGGTTCCACAGGTAGGCCGCGTCGGCCTCGCCGCTCGGGCCGTCGACCTTGTTGGCGCACAGCACGACCGGCTTGCCGGCCTTGCGCAGCAGCCGTACGACCGCCTCGTCGGTGTCGGTCGCGCCGACCTTCGCGTCCACGACGAAGACGACCGCGTCGGCCGCCTCGATCGCGTACTCGGCCTGGGCGGCCACGGAGGCGTCGATGCCGAGGACGTCCTGCTCCCAGCCGCCGGTGTCGACGACCTTGAAGCGGCGGCCGGCCCACTCGGCCTCGTAGGTGACGCGGTCGCGGGTGACGCCCGGCCGGTCCTCGACGACCGCCTCGCGGCGCCCGATGATCCGGTTCACCAGGGTCGACTTGCCGA
This sequence comes from Streptomyces sp. NPDC037288, assembly GCF_055603265.1. Lineage (NCBI taxonomy): Bacteria > Bacillati > Actinomycetota > Actinomycetes > Kitasatosporales > Streptomycetaceae > Streptomyces > Streptomyces sp. NPDC037288. The sequence continues at coordinate 36,683 of NZ_JBVJVY010000015.1, read as the reverse complement.
CATTGGGGCGGCCGACGACGGCGAGCACGGGCAGCGGACCATGGCCCGCCGCTTCGATGGCGCCCTCGACGTCCTCGATGTCGAAGCCCTCTTCCGCGGCGAGCTCCATGAACTCCGCGTACTCGGCGTCGCCGAGAGCCCCGTGGTCGTACTCGTGCTCAGCCGAGTCGCCGGGCTGGATGTCGTCGTTCATGAAGTCCGTACCTCGTCGTTCATTCGTGGTGATCGGTGGAAAAGCCCCGCATGGGCTGATCCACTACTCAAGTGTCGCCTAGCGCCCGGTCAGGCGCCTGGCGTTTTCCAGGTGGCTGGTGAGCTGCTTCTGGATGCGCTCGGTCGCCTCGTCCAGCGCCCTGCGCGTGCGCCGTCCGCTGCCGTCGCCCGCGTCGAAGGGGTCGCCGAAGACGACGTCGACGCGGGAGCGCAGCGGAGGCAGTGCCTTTATCAACCGTCCGGGCTTCTCCGCGCTTCCCAGTACGGCGATGGGCACGATCGGCGCCCCGCTGCGTACCGCGAAGTAGGCGAGCCCGGCGCGCAGTGAGCCGAAGTCGCCCTCGCCCCGGGTGCCCTCCGGGAAGATGCCCAGCACTCCGCCGTTCTGCAGCACGCCGAGCGCCTGGGTGATCGCCGTGCGGTCGGCGGTGGCGCGGTCCACCTTCAGCTGGCCGATGCCGGTCAGGAAGGGGTCCAGCGGGCCGATGAAGGCTTCCTTCTTGATCAGGAAGTGCGTCGGCCGGGGCGCCACACCCATGACCATCGGGCCGTCGATGTTGTGGGAGTGGTTCACGGCGAAGATCACCGGGCCGGTGGCCGGCACCTTCCAGCCGCCGAGCACCCGCGGCTTCCACAGGCCGTACATCAGGCCGACGCCGATGCGCCGCCCGACGTCGGCGCCCCGCGGCGAGGGAACCGGAGGTCGGCTCACTTCCCCGCCCGCTTCTCCTCGACCAGGGTGACGACGCACTCGATGACCTGGGCGAGGGTGAGCTCGGTGGTGTCCACCTCGACCGCGTCGCCGGCCTTGGCGAGCGGCGAGGTCTTGCGGCTGGAGTCGGCCGCGTCCCGCTTGATCAGCGCCTCTCGGGTGGCGTGGACGTCGGCACCCTTCAGCTCGCCGCTGCGGCGGGCCGCGCGGGCCTCCGGGGAGGCGGTGAGGAAGACCTTCAGGTCGGCGTCCGGGAGCACGGTCGTACCGATGTCACGGCCCTCGACGACGATGCCGTTCTCCGCGCCGGCGGCCAGCGAGCGCTGCAGCTCGGTGATCCGGGAGCGCACCTCGGGCACCGCGCTGACCGCGCTGACCTTGGAGGTGACCTCCTGGGTGCGGATCGGCCCGGCCACGTCGACGCCGTCGACCGTGATGGTCGGCTTGTCCGGGTCGGTCCCGGAGACGATCTCCGGCTTGCCGGCGACGGCCGCGATGGCGGTCGGGTCCTCCAGGTCGATGCCGTTGTTCACCATCCACCAGGTGATCGCCCGGTACTGGGCGCCGGTGTCCAGGTAGCTCAGGCCGAGCTGCGCGGCGACGGCCTTCGACGTGCTCGACTTGCCCGTGCCGGAGGGGCCGTCGATCGCGACGATCACGGGCTTGGCGGTCGGGGCGGCGCCGTTTTCCACGGAGGGACACCTTCCTGGTGCGGTGCTGGCGGGGGGCGGGGAGCGAGAGCGCCCTGCACAAGGTTACTGGGTGCGGGTCACTCGTCCGGACGCACACGGAACCCGGTGCCGGGTGCTACTGCCGCAGGGCCCACCCGCGCTCCCGCAGTGCCTCCATGAGGACGGGCGCCGCCGCCGGTTCGACCCAGAGCTGGACCAGACCGGCCTGCTGCCCGGTCGCGTGCTCGATGCGGACGTCCTCGACGTTGACCCCGGCGCGTCCCGCGTCCGCGAAGATGCGGGCCAGCTGGCCGGGCTGGTCGTCGATGAGCACGACGACGGTCTCGTACACCCGCGGCGCGCTGCCGTGCTTGCCCGGTACCCGCACCTGGCCCGCGTTCCCGCGGCGCAGCACGTCCTCGATGCCGGCGCCGCCCTCGCGCCGCTTGGCCTCGTCGGAGGACTGCAGGGCGCGCAGGGCCTCGACGGTCTCGCCCAGGTCGGCGGCGACGTCGGAGAGCAGGTCGGCGACCGGGCCCGGGTTCGCGGACAGGATGTCGATCCACATGCGCGGGTCGGAGGCGGCGATCCGGGTCACGTCCCGGATGCCCTGCCCGCACAGCCGTACGGCGGCCTCCTCGGCGTGCTCCAGGCGCGCGGCGACCATGCTGGACACCAGATGGGGCATGTGCGAGACGAGGGCGACGGCGCGGTCGTGGGCGTCGGCGTCCATGACGACCGGGACGGCCCGGCAGTGCGAGACCAGCTCCAGGGCGAGGTTCAGCACCTCGGTGTCGGTGTCCCGGGTCGGGGTGAGCACCCAGGGGCGGCCCTCGAAGAGGTCGGCGGTCGCGGCCAGCGGGCCGGACTTCTCGCGGCCGGACATGGGGTGCGTGCCGATGTAGGCCGTCAGGTCGAGGCCGAGTGCCTCCAGCTCGCGACGCGGCCCGCCCTTGACGCTGGCCACGTCCAGGTAGCCGCGGGCCACGCCCCGGCGCATCGCGTCGGCGAGGACGCCGGCCACGTGCGCGGGCGGGGCGGCCACGACCGCCAGGTCGACCGGACCCTCGGGGGCCTCGTCGGTGCCGGCGCCCAGCGCGGCGGCCGTTCGGGCCTGCTCGGGGTCGTGGTCGGCGAGGTGCACGACGACGCCGCGCTGGACGAGGGCCAGGGCGGCGGAGGTGCCGATGAGGCCGGTTCCGATGACGAGTGCGGTTCTCACTGGGCGATGTCCTTGCGCAGGGCGGCCGCGGCGCCGAGGTAGACGTGGTGGATGTCGGCGCGGGGCGTGTCCGACTCGATGTGCGCGAGGATCCGCACGACCCGGGGCATGGCGCCCTCGATGTCCAGTTCCTGGGCGCAGATGAGGGGCACGTCGACGATGCCGAGCTTGCGGGCCGCGGCGGCCGGGAAGTCGCTGTGCAGGTCGGGGGTGGCCGTGAACCAGATGCTGATCAGGTCGTCGGCGGTCAGCCCGTTCCGCTCCAGGACCGCGGTGAGCAGGGCTCCCACCTGCTCGTCCATGTGCCCGGCCTCGTCCCGCTCCAGTTGGACGGCCCCCCGGACCGCTCGTACCGCCACGGCGTCCTCCCTGCTGACATGCGGATCTGTTCTTGGTCCGTCCAGCGTAGTCAGCCCGCGCGGACACGGCGCCCGGCGCCCGATCGCTGAGACGATGCGGATGTTCCGGTACGCACCGGTTCGCCCCCTTGTTCTTCAACCTCTGTACGGAGTGGTGACATGAACCAGCCCGCGACGCGGCGCACGGCTTTGGCGACGGGCGCGGCGGCGCTCGCCGCGGGATGCGTGGGATGCGGCGGCAGCAACGACAAGAACTCGCCGACGTCCGCGTCTTCCGTGTCCTCGTCCCCGGCGCCCGCCTCCTCGGTCCCCGAGTCGCCCGTCTCCGACTCCTCCCAGGGCAAGGAGCTGGCGAGCACGGGCGACATCCCGGAGGGCGGCGGCAGGGTCTTCGCGGAGCAGAAGATCGTCGTCACCCAGCCGAAGAAGGGCGAGTTCATGGCCTTCTCGGCGATCTGCACGCACATGGGCTGCACGGTGAGCAAGGTCGCGGACGGCACGATCGACTGCCCGTGTCACGGCAGCAGGTTCCACATCGCCGACGGCGCGGTGGCCCACGGTCCCGCGACCAGGCCGCTCGCGAAGAAGTCGATCAAGGTCGAGAGGAATTCGATCCACCTCACGTGAGCGGTCCGCGTACGCTCCCGACATGCAGCCCGAGACCCTGGTACGCGACCACACCGTCTACGCCTGTGTCATGGGGTCCCGGGCCTTCGGGCTGGCGACGGACACGAGCGACACCGACCGCCGGGGTGTGTTCCTCGCCCCCACTCCCCTGTTCTGGCGGTTCGACAAGCCGCCCACGCATGTCGAGGGCCCGGGAGACGAGCGGTTCTCCTGGGAGCTGGAGCGGTTCTGCGAGCTGGCGCTGCGGGGCAACCCGAACGTCCTGGAGTGCCTGCACTCCCCGCTGGTGGAGCAGATGGACGACACCGGCCGGGAGCTGCTGAGCCTGCGCGACGCCTTCCTCTCCCGCCGCGCCCACGACACCTTCACCCGCTACGCCCTCGGCCAGCGCAGGAAACTGGAGGCCGACGTCCGCAGGACCGGCGCCCCGCGCTGGAAGCACGCCATGCACCTGCTGCGCCTGCTGATGTCCGCCCGCGACCTGCTGCGCACCGGCGAGCTGCGGATCGACGTCGGCGAGCAGCGGGAGCCGCTGCTCGCGGTGAAGCGGGGCGAGGTTCCCTGGGCCGGGGTCGAGGCGTGGATGGCCCGGCTGGGGGCGGAGACGGAGCGGGCCCTGGACGGCACCCCGCTTCCGCCGGAGCCGGACCACGCGCGCGTGGCCGGCTTCCTCTTCCGGGTGCGCCGCAACTCAGCCCTGCAGACGGACGCGTATCACGAAGTCGTGCAGGGCGTCGTACGCGGCGGGAGCGTCCGGCAGGGCTGAGGCGGCCTGGGCCTCGTCGAGCACGGCGTGCAGCCGCTCCACGTCGGCCTCCACGCGCGCGCGTGCGACGCCGGCCGCCCCGTGCTCGCGCTCACCCTTGGCGGCTATCAGGTCGGGCACATAGCCGGGTGCGTCGACCAGCTCCAGGAGCGTGGGCAGGTGCGCCTGGACCTCGCCGCTGCGCATGAGGTGGATGCCGGTGAGCAGCACCCGGAACGTGTAGAGCAGCGGCTTGAGTTCCCCGGTCTTCTCGAACAGCCGCCACTGGGTCACCGCGAACCCGCGGTAGTGGTGGGCGTGGTGGCTGGTGAGGACGTCGGGGGCGAGGGCGGCCAGCTCCCGGTGGGTGTCACCGGTGTGCACGACCAGGGGCGAGAGCAGCTGCTCCAGCACGTAGCCGTTGCGGCGCAGCATCAGCCGGACGAACTTGCGCAGGTCGTGGGTGACGAGGTCCAGCTCGACGCCGTAGCGCACCCAGGTCCGCGAGCGGGTCTCCTCCGGCTCGCGCAGACCGACGAGCTCGGCCGCCGGGAGCAGATGGACGCCCCGCAGGTCCACGTCGGAGTCCTGCGAGGGGAAGCCGTACAGATGCGCCCCGGAGACGGTCGCGAACAGCAGGGGGTCGGGCTGTTCCGCGACCACGGGCTTCAGGTCGATGTCGAGGTCGTCGATCATGGCCCTAAGCGTCCCAGAGTGCACCCAGCGCCAACAGATCGCCCCGGTACTCGATCCGCGCCGACCAGTCGGCCGGCCAGGCGTCCGCACCCAGCCAGGCGCCCGCGAACGCGCCGGTGAGGCAGGCGATGGAGTCGGAGTCGCCGGAGGAGCAGGCGGCCCGGCGCAGGGCCGTGACGGGTTCGCCGGGGAAGAGCAGGAAGCACAGCAGTCCGGTGGCGAAGGCCTCCTCGGCGATCCAGCCCGCGCCCGTGGCCAGACACGGGTCGGTCTCCGGCGAGACGGTCCGCACGGCCTCCTGGAGGCGGTCCAGGACCGCCAGGCACTCGTCCCAGCCGCGCGCGACGAAGTGCTCGGGGCTGGGGTCCTGGGAGCGGGTCCACAGGTCGCCCAGCCAGGTGTGGTCGTACCGGGTGCGGTGGTCGAGCGCGTAGGAGCGCAGCCGGCCCACCAGTCCGGTCGGATCGACGCCCTGTGCGAGCAGGTGGACGGCGTGGGCGGTGAGGTCGGAGGCGGCGAGCGCGGTGGGGTGGCCGTGGGTGAGGGCGGACTGCAACTGGGCGGCACCGGAACGCTGTTCGGCGCTCAGGCCGGGGGCGAGTCCGATCGGGGCCACCCGCATGTTGGCGCCGCAGCCCTTCGAGCCGACCTGGCTGGCGTCCTGCCAGACCCGGCCCTCCTCCTTCAGCAGGGCGCACGCGGTCAGGCAGGTGTTGCCCGGTGCCCGGTTGTTCTCGGGCGAGTCGTACCAGTCCACGAACTCCTCGCGCAGCGGCCGCTCCAGCCGCTTCGGGGCCAGGAAGCCGCGCTCCATGGCGGCCCGCAGCGCGCGCCCGAGGGCGAGGGTCATCTGCGTGTCGTCGGAGACGAAGGCGCGTCGCGGCAGCTCCATCTCCCGCCAGGGCCCGCACTTGGCGAGGATCGACGGCACGTCGTTGAACTCGGTCGGGAAGCCGAGGGCGTCCCCGAGGGCGAGGCCCAGGAGCGCCCCGGTGGCCGCACGCTTGGACATAGGATCACCATCCCCCTTTATCGTCACCCTGACAGTAAAGGGGAACGGTGATCACGGCAAGGCGTTTTAGAGGTCGACTTCATTCATCAGCATGCCGACCTCGGTGTTCGACAGGCGGCGCAGCCAGCCCGACTTCTGGTCGCCGAGGGTGATCGGGCCGAACGAGGTGCGCACCAGCTTCTCGACCGGGAAGCCGGCCTCCGCCAGCATGCGCCGCACGATGTGCTTGCGGCCCTCGTGCAGGGTCACCTCGACCAGGTAGTTCTTGCCGGTCTGCTCCACGACCCGGAAGTGGTCCGCGCGCGCGTAGCCGTCCTCCAGCTGGATGCCGTCCTTCAGGCGCTTGCCGAGGTCGCGCGGGATCGGACCCACGATGGCCGCGAGGTAGGTCTTCTTCACGCCGTACTTGGGGTGCGTGAGGCGGTGCGCCAGCTCGCCGTGGTTGGTGAGCAGGATGACGCCCTCGGTCTCGGTGTCGAGCCGGCCGACGTGGAAGAGGCGGGTCTCGCGGTTGGTGACGTAGTCACCGAGGCACTGGCGGCCCTCCGGGTCCTCCATGGTGGAGACGACACCGGCGGGCTTGTTCAGCGAGAAGAACTGGTACGACTGCGTGGCGACCGTGAGGCCGTCGACCTTGACCTCGTCCTTCTCGGGGTCGACCCGGCGGCCCTGCTCCAGCACGATCTCGCCGTTGACCTCGACCCGCGCCTGCTCGATCAGTTCCTCGCAGGCCCGCCGGGAGCCGTAGCCGGCGCGCGCCAGGACCTTCTGCAGCCGCTCGCCCTCCTGCTCGGCACCCGGGAAGGTCTTGGGCAGCTTGATGTCCTTCTTGCCCGCGTACCGCTCCCGGTTCCGCTCCTCGGCGCGCGTCTCGTACTCACGCGAGCGCGCGGGGGCCGTACGCCCATGCCCCTGCTGGGGCTTCTTCGGACCGCCCTTGGCACCGCCGCGCGCGCTGCCGCCGCGCCCGGACTTGGGGCCGTCCTGGGAGGCGCCGGGGCCCACGTCGTAGCGGCGCTCCTCGGGGCGGGGCTTGCGGGGACGGCCCTGCCCCTGCCGCTCGTCCCGGTTGTTGCCGGCGCCACGGTAGTTACCGCGTCCGCCACTCTTGCCGCTGCCGCTGCTTCGCATCAAAGTTCCGTCTTAGTCGTCTGCGTCCTCTACGCCGGGCGCGTCCGGCGCGTCCGGGTCGAACGACGGGACCCCCTCCTGGGTCTCGGCCTCGATCGCCTCCGCCTCCGGGAGGAAGGGCGCGAGCTCCGGAAGTTCGTCCAGGCCACGCAGGCCCATCCGCTCCAGGAAGTAGTTCGTCGTCCTGTACAGGATCGCACCTGTTTCGGGTTCCGTGCCCGCCTCCTCGACCAGACCCCGCTGCAGCAGGGTGCGCATCACACCGTCGCAGTTGACTCCGCGCACGGCGGAGACGCGGCTGCGGCTGACCGGCTGGCGGTAGGCGACGACCGCGAGGGTCTCCAGCGCGGCCTGGGTGAGCCGGGCGGTCTGGCCGTCCAGGACGAGCCGTTCGACGGCCGGCGCGTACTGCGCGCGCGTGTAGAAACGCCAGCCGCCGGCGACGTACCGCAGCTCGAAGCCGCGCCCCTGCACGGTGTACTCGTCGGCCAGCTCCCGCAGCGCGTCCGCGACCTGCCGCTTCGGCCGCTCCAGCAGCTTCGCCAGGTGCTCCTCGGTCGCGGGCTCGTCCACGACCATGAGCATGGCCTCCAGTGCGGGCCTGAGATCGAGACCGGACACGGCCCGCAGCCCGGCCGGAACCTCGGTGGTCTGCTCGCTCACGGCTTCTTCTCCTCCTTGGGCGGCTCGGGCGGCCGGTCGAACTCGTCGGTGACCATCGGTGCCGTGTCGGTGTCCCCGCCGGTCCAGCGCACGAGCAGCTCCCCGAGCGCGGCCTCCTGTTCCAGGGCGACGGCCTTCTCCCGGTACAGCTCCAGCAGGGCGAGGAACCGGGCCACGACGGTCAGGGTGTCGTCGGTGTCCTCGACCAGCGCCCGGAAGCTCGCCTCACCCAGTTCCTTCAGCCGCGCCACCACGATCCCGGCCTGCTCCTGCACGCTGACCAGCGGGGCATGGATGTGGTCGACATAGACCCGGGGCTTGGGCTTGGGCTGCATGGCCTTGACCGCGAGCTTGGCGAACCCCTCGGGGCCGATGCTGATCACGACCTCCGGCAGCAGCTCGGCGTGGTGCGGTTCCAGACCGACGGTACGGGGCCAGCGGCGGGCCTCGTCGTCGAGGCGCCGGTTGAAGATGTCGGCGATCTGTTTGTACGCGCGGTACTGCAGCAGCCGCGCGAACAGCAGGTCCCTCGCCTCCAGCAGCGCGAGGTCGGCCTCGTCCTCGACCTCGGCTGCGGGCAGCAGCCGGGCCGCCTTGAGGTCGAGCAGGGTGGCGGCCACGACGAGGAACTCGGTCGTCTGGTCCAGGTCCCAGTCCGGCCCCATGGCCCGGATGTGCCCCATGAACTCGTCGGTGACCTTGGAGAGGGCCACCTCGGTGACGTCCAGTTTGTGCTTGGAGATCAGCTGGAGGAGGAGGTCGAAGGGCCCCTCGAAGTTGGCGAGCCGGACCTTGAAGACACCGTCGCGGGGTTCTTCGGGTCCGGGTGCCGCTTCCGGTTCCGGATGCGGTGCCGGGACGGCCTCGGGCTCAGGAGCGGGCGTGCGCTCGGCCTCGGGAGCAGGCTGGGGCTCGGGCTCGGGGGCGGGCTCGGGAGCCGGCGGTTCGGGTGTGGGTGCGGGTACGACCCCCGGGCCCCGCCCCAGCGCACGCCGGCGGCCGGCTCCGGCGCCGGGGAGGGGAACGTCGTTCGAGGTCATGGCCCCCGCAGGCTACCCCTACCGCCCCCGCAGCCGCCGTACCAGGATGCTCGCGTCCCCGCGGGACTCCAGGTCGGCCAGGACCACGGCCACCGCCTCTCGTACGATGCGCCCGCGGTCCACCGCGAGACCGTGTTCGCCGCGCAGCACCAGCCGGGCGTGCTCCAGGTCCATCAGCTCCTCGGCCGACACATACACTGTGATCTTCTCGTCGTGCCGCTCGCGCCCGCTGGGCCGCCGCGCCGCCGCCCGCCCCCGCTTGCGCGGCTGAGCGGCGCCAGAACCTTCCTGCGCCGCCTGCCGCCTGGCCGGCCGGGTGCGGGACTCACCGGCGTCGGCGGGGTCCGCCTCCGCCGCGGCATGTTCCGCGCCTTCTCCGTCGCCGCTCTGGACGGGCACCGACTGCGGCGCGTCCTCGGCGGCGGCCATGTCGTCGCTCTCCCCCGCGGGAGCCGGCACCCGGGCCTCACCGCCTGCCGCGCGCCGCGGAGACGACGGCTGAAGTGCCATCCCCCCTGTCGTACGGAAGAGTTCGTCGGCCCCGGGCAGACTCACTCGGCGTGACACCGGGCGAGCACCTCCCTGGCGAGCTGGCGGTAGGCGGCGGCACCGACGGAGTTGGAGGCGTAGGTGGTGATCGGCTCACCGGCGACCGTGGTCTCCGGGAAGCGGACCGTGCGGCCGATGACCGTGTGGTAGACGTGGTCGTCGAACGCCTCGACCACACGGGCCAGGACCTCGCGGCTGTGGACGGTGCGCGAGTCGTACATCGTGGCGAGGATGCCGTCCAGCTCCAGCTCGGGGTTGAGCCGCTCCTGGACCTTCTCGATGGTCTCGGTCAGCAGGGCCACACCGCGCAGGGCGAAGAACTCGCACTCCAGCGGCACGATCACCTTGTGGGCGGCCGTCAGGGCGTTGACGGTGAGCAGGCCGAGCGAGGGCTGACAGTCGATCACGATGTAGTCGTAGTCGGACATCAGCGGCTTGAGCGCCCGCTGGAGGGTCGACTCGCGCGCGACCTCCGAGACCAGCTGGACCTCTGCGGCCGACAGGTCGATGTTGGAGGGCAGCAGGTCCATGTTGGGGACCGCCGTCTTCAGCAGGACCTCGTCCGCGGACATGCCCCGTTCCATGAGCAGGTTGTAGACGGTGAGGTCGAGTTCCATCGGGTTGACGCCGAGTCCCACCGACAGCGCGCCCTGCGGGTCGAAGTCCACGAGCAGCACGCGCCGGCCGTACTCCGCGAGCGCGGCACCCAGGTTGATGGTCGACGTCGTCTTGCCGACGCCGCCCTTCTGGTTGCACATCGCGATGATCGTCGCGGGGCCGTGGTCGGTCAGCGGGCCCGGGATCGGGAAGTACGGCAGCGGGCGTCCGGTCGGCCCGATGCGCTCACGGCGCTGGCGGGCCGCGTCGGGCGCGAGCGTGGCCGCGTACTCCGGATCGGGCTCGTACTCGGCGTCGGGGTCGTAGAAGTGCCCCTCGGGCAGTTCGTCGTAGTCGGCGAAGTGGTTGTGGGGCGCGCCACTTCCGTCGCCGGCCATGGCGTTCACGTGATGGCCATCCATGCTCTGGTGTGCTGTCCGGGCGGTCTGCGGTCCCGGACTCTGGTGGGCTGCGAAGGTGCGCACAGCTACGGAGCCGACAGCCTCGAATCCCGTGGGGCCCTGGCCCCGTACCGGCATTCCTGGTTGACCACCCCCGGGAGAAAATGTCGACTCATTCACAAGTCGTCTTACCTCCTTGGTGACCAGGAAACTTCTAGACAAGGTCAGCGTGGCACCATGCCGACGGTTGGCGACTCTATGGCGTGTCGGCGGTCCGCAGCAACACAATCCGCCGGACCCGGCAGGATGTGTCGGCAATGAAACATCCCGCTGTCAAGGGCGTACGGCCGTCGCACAGCAGGTTTCACCGGTGTGCGAATCGGTCGAAGGGTTACGTTCGAGGCGAGTTGACCGAGAGCCGCAAAGTGACCATACACACATCCGGCCGGACCTTGTCGGGCAAGGTCCGGCCGGGTGCGACGGGTTGACGAGGTGTGTTGACGAATCGCCTTTTACCTGATGGTGACTTAGCGATTCATCAGGTCACAGGACTCGGCCGGCGTCAGCCGAGCAGGGACTCCAGCTCCACGCTCTCCAGGCCGTGCGCCTCCGCGACCTCCTTGTAAACGACCTTGCCGTCATGGGTGTTGAGACCCTTGGCGAGCGCGGCGTCGCGGCGCAGCGCCTCGACCCAGCCGTTGTTGGCGAGGGAGACGATGTACGGCAGCGTCGCGTTGGTGAGGGCGTTGGTGGAGGTGTTGGGCACCGCGCCGGGCATGTTGGCGACGCAGTAGAAGACCGAGTTGTGCACCTGGAAGGTCGGCTCGGCGTGCGTCGTCGGGTGGGAGTCCTCGAAGCAGCCGCCCTGGTCGATCGCGATGTCGACAAGAACACTTCCGGGCTTCATGCGGGCCACCAGCTCGTTGGTGACCAGCTTCGGGGCCTTGGCGCCCGGGATGAGGACCGCGCCGATGACGAGGTCGGCGTCGAGGACGGCCTTCTCCAGCTCGAAGGAGTTGGACATGATCGCCTTGACCTTCGTACCGAAGATCTTGTCGGCCTCGCGCAACTTGTTGATGTCGCGGTCCAGCAGGGTCACGTCGAAGCCCATGCCGACGGCGACCTGGGTGGCGTTCCAGCCGGAGACACCGCCGCCGATGACCACGCACTTGGCCGGGGTGACGCCCGGGACACCGCCCGGCAGCACGCCACGGCCGCCGGCCGCGCGCATCAGGTGGTAGGCGCCGACCTGCGGGGCGAGGCGGCCCGCGACCTCGGACATCGGGGCGAGCAGCGGCAGCGCGCGGTTCGGCAGCTCGACGGTCTCGTAGGCGATGGCCGTGGTGCCGGACTCGATGAGCGCGTCCGTGCACTCCTTGGAGGCGGCCAGGTGCAGGTAGGTGAAGAGGATCTGGTCCTTGCGGAGACGGTGGTACTCCTCCGCGATGGGCTCCTTGACCTTCAGCAGCAGGTCGGCGGTGGCCCACACCTCGTCGGCGGTGTCGAGGATCCCGGCACCGGCGGAGACGTACTCCTCGTCCGTGATCGAGGAGCCGAGGCCGGCGCCCCGCTCGATGACGACCTGGTGGCCGTTGCGCACCAGCTCGTGCACACCGGCGGGGGTGATGGCCACCCGGAACTCGTTGTTCTTGACCTCGCGGGGGATGCCGACCTTCACGTCGATCACGGTCCTTGGCTCAGAGGGTATGGGGGGTGCATTACATGACATACCCAGGCATGCAGGGCACACCGGGAGACACCGCAGGAGAACGTGCGGCAGAGCCAGTTTAATGAAGGCGTTCCGCCTGTCTAGCCTTTCATTGCATCAATCTTCGCTGGATGTACTGCGGATTTCGCAGGCGTTAGCGTCTTGATTCGGGCTTGCCTCGCTGTTCTGGGCCTCCTCGTCCAGCATGCGCCCGGCCGCCGCGCGGTGCAGACGGGCGGCGGTGGGGTCGCCGAGGTGCTCCAGGGTGTCGGCCAGCCGCAGCTGCACCGCGGCCTGCAGCCGGACGTCCTCGGCGCGCCGCGCCCACTCCACCGCCTCCTGACAGGTGCGCAGCGACTCCTCGAACCGCCCGGCGTACTCCTGCACCCGGGCCAGCTCGCTCAACGCCCGCGCATGGGCCGCGACATCGCCGCTCCTGCGGTGGCCGGCGACGGCGGCCCGCCAGTTCCTGAGGGCCTCGCCGTAGCGGCCCGCGTAGGTGTGCGTGGCGGCGATCCGGCCGTACAGCCGGGCCACCTGCTCGCGCTCGCCGCGGGCCAGCCGCTCGGCCAGGGCCCGGCCGAACCAGTCGGCGGCCCGGTCGTAGTCCCCCAGCTCCTGGTACGCGCCACCTACGGATTCCATTGCGCGACCGGTGGCGTACGGGTCGTTCGCTCTGCGTCCGGCGTCCAGAGCCAGCCGATACCGTGCCAGCGCGGCCCGGGTACGGCCGGTCTGCGCGTCCACGTCACCGAGGTTCAGCAGCGCCGCGGCCTTCTCCCGGACCAGCCCGCGCCGCTCTGCGACATCGAGGACGAGGCTGTGCACGTCGTACAGGTCGGCGGCCGCGGCCTGGGTGCCGACATGCGCGACCATGGCCCTGACCAGCTGGGACATCAGCCGCCGGGCCAGGGTGTCCAGCTCACCGTCGGCCACCGCGAGACGCGCGGACGCCAGCAGCGCGGGCCGTCGGATACGCAGCCAGTCGGCTGCCGCGCGGGGATGGGGGAAGCGCACCTCGCGGGGCATCGCGTTCAGCTTCTCCCGGGCCTGCGGGCTGTCCGTCTCGGTGATCGCCCGGCAGGACTGCAGCAGCCGCACGGTCCGCTCCAGCATCCGGGCCCGGGCCAGCTGCAGCTCCGCGGGCCGCTCGTGGCTCTCGGCCAGGGCGCGCAGCATGGGGTGCAGACAGCCGGGGACGTCGTAGAGGGGCAGCGGGGAGTCCACGGGACGCAGCAGGCCCAGGGCGACGAAGTCGTCCAGCACGGCGCGGGCCGCGCCGAGCGAGCAGCCGGCGAGGGCCGAGGCCGTGTGCGGGTCGATCAGGCCGGCCGGGGCGAGGGAGAGCAGCGGCAGCATCCGGGCGGCCGGGCCGGGCAGCTCGCTGCGGACATGCCGGAAGACGCGGGCCAGCGGGGTGCCGTCCGTGCCGTCGTCGGCGGTGTGCAGCCGCTTGGCCAGGTCGGAGACGGCGGACTTGGGACGGGCCGCGAGCCAGCCGCCGGCCAGGACGAGCGCGGCCGGGTGGCCCTGGCAGGCCTCGACCAGGCTCTCGGCGGAGCGCGGGTCGACCGTGATGCGGACCGCGCCGGTGTAGCGGGTGAGCAGTTCCACCGCGGACTTGGTGTCCAGGCCGCCCAGGGTGCAGGGCCGTACGTCCGCGATGCCGGTGAGCGGGCCCGAGGAGACGGCCACCACCAGGCAGTCCGGGGCTTCCGGCAGCAGTGCGTCGACCTGGTCGGCGCCGGCCGCGTCGTCCAGCAGCAGCAGGGCGCGCCGGTCGGCGAGGGCGGTGCGCAGCGCCGCGGTCAGGTCGTCCTCGGCGGCACCGGCCGGGGCGGGCAGCTCCAGCGCGGCGAGCAGCTCGCGGGCGGTGCGGGCGAGGGGGACGGGGGTGCCGTCGGGCTCGCTGAGCCGGGCCCGCAGCACCCCGTCGGGGTAACGCGACGCCACCTGCCGTACGAGTTCCTCGGCGAGGGCGGTGCGGCCGGAGCCGGGGCGGCCCGCGATCAGCAGCACGCGCGCGCGGGGTGCCTTGCGGCCGGAGAGGGTGTCCAGGCCCGCGCGCTCGATGTCGGCGCGCAGCTCCTTCAACTCCCTTGTACGGCCCAGGAAACGGTCGTCCGCGTGCGCCGACAGCCGCACGAAACCTGTGTCCACCGCCTGATCCGTCACGGGCCACACTCCCGTCCCACCGCACGCGCAAGCCCGCCGGGATCTTCCCGGTGCGGGCGTTGCAAGAGCCTAGTTCACGCTCTGCGACGTGCCGGGACGAGCGTGGCGGACGGGTCCCCTGATCGGATCAGGCGATCGTCACACCAGTACGCCGTACGGGTGCTGTTCAGGACGTGAAGGGGCGGGCCGGCCAGGGCGCGTCGGCCGGGCGCAGCGCGTCGAGGCCGTCGCCGCCGCGGGCGGCCACCAGGGAGAGGACGCCGACGACCAGGCAGTTGTTGTGCACGTCGCCGGCCAGAACGCGGCGCACCAGTTCCTCGACCGGTACGCGCGCCTGCTCCATGTCGGTCTCCTCGTGCTCCGCCGCGAACCGCTCACCCTCGGCCGCGGACAGGCCACGCGCGAGGAAGATCCGTACGGCCTCGTCGCAGCCGCCGGGCGTGGTGTAGACGTCGGTCAGCACCCGCCAGTCCTCGGCCTTGACGTGCGCCTCCTCGTACAGCTCGCGCTGGGCGGCGTGCAGCGGGTTCTCGCCGGGCACGTCGAGCAGGCCGGCCGGGATCTCCCACAGCCGGTAGCGCACCGGGTGGCGGTACTGGTTGATGAGCAGCACCCGGTCCTCCTCGTCCAGGGCGAGAACGGCGACCGAACCGGGGTGGACCTGGTAGTCACGGCGGGCCACAGAACCGTCGGGCATGACCACATCGTCGGTGCGCACGGAGGTCTTGTTGCCCGTGAAGGGGGTCTCCGTCGCCCGGATCTCCCACGCCTCGGCGGTGTCCTTGATCGTCATGCCTGTCCTTCCACACGTACACAAGGGGCCGGGGCGCGATCGTTTTGAATGCTCGCGCCCCGGCCACCGTACAACTCTTGTGTTACTGCGAGATCTTCCGCTCCACGGCGGCCTTCACCAGGCCGGCGAACAGCGGGTGCGGACGCGTCGGCCGCGAGCGCAGCTCGGGGTGCGCCTGCGTGGCGACCAGGTAGGGGTGGACGTCACGCGGGTACTCCACGTACTCGACCAGCTTGCCGTCCGGCGAGGTGCCCGAGAACAGGATCCCGGCCTTCTTCTCCAGCTCCGCGCGGTAGGCGTTGTTCACCTCGTAGCGGTGACGGTGCCGCTCCTCGATGTACTCCTTGCCGTCGTACACCTCACGGACGATGGAGCCCTCGGCCAGCTTGGCCGGGTACATGCCCAGCCGCATGGTGCCGCCCATGTCGCCCTCACCGGCGACGATGTCCAGCTGCTCGGCCATGGTGGAGATGACCGGGTGGCCGGTGGCCGGGTCGAACTCGGTGGAGTTGGCGTCCGGGATGTCGGCCAGGTTGCGCGCGGCCTCGATCACGATGCACTGCAGGCCGAGGCAGAGGCCGAGCAGCGGGATCTTGTTCTCGCGGGCGTAGCGGATCGCGCCGACCTTGCCGAGCACACCGCGGTCGCCGAAGCCGCCCGGGATGCAGATGCCGTCGACGTCGCCGAGCTGGGCCTTGGCGCCGGCCGGGGTCTTGCAGTCGTCGGAGGTGACCCACTTGATCTTCACGCGGGCGCGGTTGGCGAAGCCGCCGGCGCGCAGCGCCTCGGTGACCGACAGATAGGCGTCGGGCAGGTCGATGTACTTGCCGACGAGCGCGAGGGTGATCTCGTGGTCGGGGTTGTGGACGCGGTCCAGCAGGTCGTCCCAGGTCGTCCAGTCGACGTCACGGAACGGCAGGTCGAGCTTGCGCACGACGTAGGCGTCCAGGCCCTCGCCGTGCACGGTCTTCGGGATGTCGTAGATCGAGCGGGCGTCCGGGCAGGCGACCACGGCGGCCTCGTCGACGTCGCACATCAGCGAGATCTTGCGCTTGATCGCGGTCGGGACCTCGCGGTCGCAGCGCAGCACGATCGCGTCGGGCTGGATACCGATGTTGCGCAGGGCGGCGACCGAGTGCTGGGTCGGCTTGGTCTTCAGCTCGCCGGACGGGCCGATGTACGGCAGCAGCGAGATGTGCACGACGAAGACGTTGTCCCGGCCCACCTCGTGGCGGACCTGGCGGACGGTCTCCAGGAACGGCAGCGACTCGATGTCGCCGACGGTGCCGCCGACCTCGGTGATGACGACGTCCACCTCGTCGGTGGCCATGCGCCGGATGCGGTGCTTGATCTCGTTGGTGATGTGCGGGATGACCTGCACGGTGTCGCCCAGGTACTCGCCGCGCCGCTCCTTGGCGATCACGGTCGAGTACACCTGGCCGGTGGTGACGTTGGCGGAGCCGTCCAAGTCGCGGTCGAGGAAGCGCTCGTAGTGTCCGATGTCCAGGTCGGTCTCGGCGCCGTCGTTGGTGACGAAGACCTCACCGTGCTGGAAGGGGTTCATGGTGCCCGGATCGACGTTCAGGTACGGATCCAGCTTCTGCATCACGACGCGCAGGCCGCGGGCCTTGAGCAGCATGCCCAGGCTGGAGGCGGTCAGGCCCTTGCCGAGCGAGGAGGCGACACCCCCGGTGACGAAGATGTGCTTGGTCGTCGTGGCTGTGCTGTTTCGGAAAGCAGCGGGCGGCATGGCCAAGAGGGGGCTCCCGTGGTCGCGGTCTGTCGTGCGGTGCGGCTGCCGTCCCGGAGATCTCCGGGGGTGCCGTCGCTGCGGTTCGGGGGTTTCAGGCCCACCGGTCCACGGGCTACCAGGGTATCAGCGCCTGGACGAGATGGCTTCCGGCCACGCTCCGCGCTCATCCGCGCACGGGCGGCTCCCCCCGCCCTCCCGGTACGGGGCGCGGGCACGGGGCGGGTCGCCACATGTGTCATCACAGGCACGCACAGGTCACATGGTTATCACCCGCTGCTCACCCGTTCGGCCCACACGGGTTGCCCGGAGCGGCACGCAGATCATCTACGTGCGTCGTATCCTGCTCGGACACTCGCTGCCGAGCCCGGCCGGAACGACGGCACACCCCCGCCTGCACCACCCGGAACAACGAGAGCGCGGCAGTTCGTTGAGCAAAGACCGCCGTGTTGCCTCAGGGCTCGGCGGGCTGCTTTGCTTCACCGCTCAACGACGCACAACAACGACCCCTTGACCGCACTAGCGACAGCCCCCTGCGCGGGGGTGACGTGGCCGTTCGACTGGAGTTGCACGTGGCCGGGCGCATCGAAGACTACGCACTCATCGGAGACATGCAGACCGCGGCACTGGTCTGCCGGGACGGCACAGTGGACTGGCTGTGCCTGCCCCGCTTCGACTCGCATGCCATCTTCGCCGGCCTGCTGGGCACCGAGGAGCACGGCTTCTGGCGGCTCGGCCCGGCTCACGCGGCCGACGTGCAGCCGCCCACGGCCGCCCGGCGGAGCTACCGGGGCGACTCGCTGATCCTGGAGTCGGAGTGGGACACCCCGCGTGGCACGGTCCGCGTGACCGATTTCATGCCCCCGCGTGAGGGCGCGCCGCAGCTGATCCGGATCGTGGAGGGCGTCACCGGCCGGGTGCCGATGCGCTCGGCCCTGCGCATGCGGTTCTCCTACGGCCGTGTCGTGCCCTGGGTGCACAAGCACGAGGGCCGCACGGTGGCGGTCGCCGGGCCGGACTCGGTGTGGTTCGACACGGAGGCCGAGACCTATGGAAAGTCGCTGACGACGTACGCCGACTTCACGGTCGGCCCGGGTGACCGGATCGCGTTCACGATCTCGTGGCAGCCCTCGCACAGCGAGCCGCCGGCGCTGCCGGAGCCGGAGGCCTCGCTGGAGGCGACGGAGGCGTTCTGGCGCGAGTGGGTCGAGCACTGTACGTACCACGGGCCGTACCGCGAGGCGGTGGTCCGTTCCCTGATCACCCTGAAGGCCCTGACGTACGCGCCCACGGGCGGCATCGTCGCCGCGCCGACGACCTCCCTGCCCGAGGACATCGGCGGTGTGCGCAACTGGGACTACCGCTACACCTGGCTGCGCGACGCCGCGATCACCCTGTCCTCCCTCCTGCGCACCGGATACCGCGAGGAGGCCCGCGCCTGGCGCGAGTGGCTGCTGCGCGCGGTCGCCGGCGACCCGGAGAACCTGCAGATCATGTACGGCATCGCGGGCGAGCGCGAGCTGGGCGAGGCCGAGCTGGACTGGCTGCCGGGCTACGAGAACTCCGCCCCGGTCCGGGTCGGCAACGGCGCGGCGCACCAGCTCCAGCTGGATGTGTACGGCGAGGTCACCGAGGCCCTGCACCTGGCGCACATGACGGGCCTGGCCCGCAACGACTACGCCTCCCTGCTCCAGCTGAAGCTGATCCGCTACCTGGAGGACCACTGGCAGGCGCCGGACGAGGGCATCTGGGAGGTGCGCGGCCCGCGCCGGCACTTCGTGCACTCCAAGGTGATGGCCTGGGTCGCGGTGGACCGCACCATCAAGCTGATCGAGTCCGGGGACGCCGACGGCCCGCTGGAGCGCTGGAAGGAACTGCGCGACGACATCCACCGGGACGTGTGCGAGAAGGGCTACGACAAGGAGCGCAACACCTTCACGCAGTCCTACGGCTCCCGGGAGCTGGACGCCTCGCTGCTGCTCATCCCGCAGATGGGCTTCCTGCCGCCCGACGACAAGCGCGTGATCGGCACGATCGAGGCGATCCAGCGCGAGCTGTCCACACCGGACGGGTTCATCCTGCGCTACCCGACGGAGGGCGACCACGCGGGCGTCGACGGTCTGCCGGGCGACGAGGGCGCCTTCCTGGCCTGCTCCTTCTGGATGGCCGACGACCTGGCGATGATCGGCCGCGTGGACGAGGCGAGGAAGCTCTTCGAGAAACTCCTCGCGCTGCGCAACGACCTCGGCCTGCTGGCGGAGGAGTGGGACCCGCGCCTGCAGCGGCAGGTGGGCAACTTCCCGCAGGCGTTCAGCCATGTGCCATTGATCGATACGGCACTGCGGCTCACCGCGTCCGGGGCGTACGGGGGGTGACGGCCCCTAGGCTGGAAGGTGACCCCTCCTGGAAGGGGGCCCCGCCATGGCCACCCGTTCCAAGGCGCACACGGCCCTCGCCGCACTCCGTGAGGATCTGACCGGGAGCGTCTTCGCCCCGGGGGACCCCGGTTACGACGACACCCGGGTCGTCTCCGGCGCCATGGCCGACCGCCGCCCGGCCGTGATCGCGCAGTGCGCGGACGCGGCCGACGTCGTCCGGGCCGTGCGCTTCGCGCGCGAGCTGGACCTGCACATCGCGGTGCGCGGCGGCGGGTACGGCCTGGCGGGGGCCCGGGTCGACGGCGCGCTCGTGGTGGACCTGCGCCGGATGCACGGGGTGACCGTCGACCCGGCGGCCGAGGCGGTCCGGGTCGAGGGCGGCGCCACGACGGGCGGCCTGGACCGGGCCACCCGGCCCTACGGCCTCGCGACCACCGGCGCCCGGGCTCCGGCCACCGGGGTCGGCGGCTTCGTGCTCGGCGGCGGCACCGGCTGGCTGGACCGTGCCTTCGGTCTCGCCGTGGACGACCTCATCGGGGTCGAGCTGGTGACCGCCGACGCCGAGCGGGTGCACGCCAGCGCCGACGAGAACCCCGAGCTGTTCTGGGCGCTGCACGGCGGGGGCGGCAACTTCGGCGTCGCGACGGCACTCACCCTGGAGGTGCACGAGCTGCCGGAGTTCTCGGTGACGCTGCTGCTGTACCTGCCGGAGTCCGGCCCGGACGTGGTCCGCGCCTTCCGCGAGCTCATCCGTACCGGTCCGGACGAGGTGAGCGGCGCCGTGCTGTATCTGGCCCGGGACAGGGTGCTGTGCGGTGCGCTGCTGACGTACGCGGGCGGGGAGGCGGGGTTGCGCGCACTCGCCGAACCGCTGCTGGCGCTGCCGCACACGGCGGAGCTGACCGGTGCCGAGGCACAACGCCTGCTGTACTCCACGGGCCGGCGGGCGCACTGGTCGGCGGAGTGCCTGACGGACCTGCCGGACGAACTGGTGGACGTCTTCTGCGGCCGAGCGCAGACCATGCCGGTGCCGGGCGGCTTCCGGCACATCCTCCTCCCGCTGGGTGGTGCGGTCGGCACCGGCCCGGCCGCGTACCCGGTGCCGTACCGGGAGACGCCCTGGCTGTTGCACCCCTTCGCCCGCTGGACGGATCCGGCCGACGACGAGCGTGCCCTCGCCCGGGTGTGGGACGCGTGCGCGGACGTCCGGCCGTGGCGCGCCGGTGCCGTCTGCCTCGACCTCATAGGCGACGAGGGGCCGGACCGGGTGCGGGCGGGCTTCGGTGCCGGGAATCTGCTCCGGCTGGAGAAGGTGAAGCGCCGCTTCGACCCCGACAACGTCTTCCGCTTCAACCACAACATCAAGCCGGTGTAGGCAGGAGATGTTCAGCCGGTGCGGCCAGGAGATGTGCTCCGGGCGTTCCCGCAGGTAGCGTCCGCTGCATGGACAGCCGTACGGACAATCGACCCGACACCCAGGGCGCCGGGATCACCGTGCAGCGGGCGCTGGAACTGCCCGGGCTGCGCAGCGGACTGCCGGAGATCCTCGCGGGTGCCGACCGGCTGGGGCGCACGGTGCGCTGGGTGCACGCGGGCGAGGTGCCGAACATCGCCTCGCTGCTCAAGGGCGGCGAGCTGCTGCTCACCACCGGCTACGGCCTCGGCACCCGCCCGGCCGAGCAGCGGGCGTTCGTGCGCACCCTCGCCGAGCGCGGGATCGCCGCCTTGGTGGTGGAGCTGGGCCCGCGCTTCTCCCGGCTGCCCGCCGCCCTGGTGGACACCGCGCGCAGCGCCGGGCTGCCGTTGGTGCAGCTGCACCGCGAGGTGCCGTTCGTGACGGTGACCGAGGAGATCCACACCGAGATCGTCAACGGCCACTACGCGCTGCTGCAGCGGGCCGAGGAGGTGCACCGGCGCTGCACCGAGGCGCTGCTGGGCGGCGGCGGGGTACCGCAGGTACTGGGCATCCTTGCGGACTTCAGCACCAACCCGGTGTTCCTGGAGACGGCCGACGGCAGGCTGCTGTACGCCGCCGGGGAAGGGCCCGAGGGCGCGGACCCGCTCCAGGTGTGGGAGGGGCTGCGCGGCCCGCACAAGGACGCCCCGCCGCCCGCCGGTTCGGTCCTGGTGGACGTGCCCGGCGGCGGCCCCGGTACGGCGGGCTCGGTGCGGGCCCGGCTGGTCCTGCTGCCGGTCCGCGCGTCCCTGGCACCGGTCCACCGGATCGCCGCCGAGCGGGCCGCCGGCATCCTGGCCGTGGTGCTGATGCAGGCCCGGCAGGAGGAGGAGCTGGCCGCCCGGGGGCGTGGTGACTTCCTCACCGATCTCGCGGAGGGCCGTATCACGGCCGAGGACGCCCCGGCGCAGGCCCGGGTCCTCGGCTTCAAGCCCGGCGACAGCCCGCTGCTGCCGGTGGTGATGCGGATCGGGGACTCCCTCTCCCCCGGCGGTGGCTGGGCGGTGCTGGCCCGGGCGGTGTCCGAGGAGCTGGCCGCGGTGGGAGTGCCGGTGCTGCTGGGCGTACGGCCGGTGGAGGGCCGGGTGCTGGTGCTGCTCGGGCTGCGCTCGGAGTCGGAGCGCTCGGCGGTCGCCGACCGGGTGGCGGCGGCGCTGCGGGCGGGCGTGGAGCGGGCCGGGATGCGCCGGCCGGGCTCGCCGCCGCCCGTGGTGGTCGTCGGTGTGGCGGGCGGCTGGGCGGCCGCGTCGGCCGGGCTGCGGCACGCGGCGGAGACGGCGACGGCGGCGCAGGGCCTGACCGACCGGCCCTGGTACGACGCCCGCCGCCTCGACATCGACCTGCTGATGTGGCGGCTGCGCGACCATCCGGACCTCGCCGCGTTCGTGGACCGTGCGATCGGCCCGCTGCGCGACCACGACCACCGCTCCAAGCCGCCGCTGCTGCCCACCCTGGAGACCTATCTGGCGCACGCGGGGCGCAAGGCCGAGACCGCCCGCGAGCTGCACCTCAATCGCCAGACCCTCTACAACCGGCTCGCCCGCATCGGCGAGTTGCTGGGCACCGACCTCGACGACCCGCAGACGGTCCTGGCGTTGAGCCTGGCGCTCAGGGCGCGCCGGCACGTGCCCTAAGCCAGGGGCCTGGGCTGCGTCAACTCATCGTAGACGCTGAGCACTTGGGCGACCGTCTCGTCCTCGGTCGGCCATCCGGCGGCCTGCCGCAGGCCCCGCTCGCGCAGCTCCTCCCGGCGCTCCGGATCCGCCAGGAGCCGTACGACGGTGTCCGCGAGCGCCTCCGGGTCGCCGTACGGGACGAGTTCGGCCGCGTCGCCGACGAGGTCGGGGATGCCGCCGACCCGGGTCGCGACGAGCGGCACGCGCGCGTACAGCGCCTCCTGGGCGAGCACGGACCGGGACTCCCAACTGCTGGTCAGCAGCGCCAGATCGGCGGCGGCGAGCAGCTCGGGCACGTCCTCGCGGTGCCCGATGAGCCGCACCGGCAGGTCCTCGTCCTCGATCCGCCGCTGCAGCACCGCCCGCAGCGGCCCTTCCCCCGCGATGACGACCAGCGGCACGGGGTCCAGGTCGCGCCAGGCGCGGGCCGCGTCGAGCAGGACGTCGTAGCCGCGCTGCCGGTCGAGGGAGCCGACCGCGATGAGCAACGGGCGGCCGGTGGCGCCGAGTTCGGCCCGCACCTTGGGGCGCAGCCGGTCGGGGTCGTCGAGGACGACGGGCCGGCGCTGCCCCGGCAGGCCGACGGCGGCGAGCCGGGCGTCCCGCGCCCCCGTCCGCCTGGCCCGGTCCACCAGGTCGGGGCTGGTGCCGAGGACCACGGCCGCCGTTCGCATCACCCGACGTTCCAGCAGCCGCAGCAGATGCGCCCGGGGGCCCTCCGCCTGTGCCCGGTTGTGCCAGGTGACCACCAGCGGGGTGGGCCGGCCGCTGAGCGCGAGGACGGCGCGGAAGGAGGCGTGCAACCCGTGCGCGTGCACCAGGTCCGCGTGTGCGCAGGCCGTGCGCAGTGCGGCCACCGAGACGGGGTCGCTGCTGCGGGGCACGTGCACGTGTTCGGCGCCGGCGCCGGTGAAGTCGTAGGCGCGGTCGGCCTCGACGGGGGCGCACACCGTGACCCGCACGCCCCTCGCCACGAGCCCCTCGGCCAGCGAGCGCACATGCGCACTGCTGCCGGCGTTGCCTCCACCCAGCACCTGCACGGTGCGCAGCGGCGACTGGCCGTGCGGTGCGTTGCTGATCAGGGGGGTCACGGGGCCGTCGCTCCTGGTTCTGCGTGGGCGGTCACGAGGAAACGTACAGAAGGTAGCGGGCTCAGGGGGGCGGAAGGACGTACCCCGCGCGCCTCCCGCGCGGACCGTGTTCCCTCAAGCATGCCAGGGGGACCGGCCGTTACGGGAAATCCGGCGGGCGCACAGTGCGGCGGGCCGGGGCAATGCGCCGGAGCACGTCACCCACACGGGTGAGCGACGCCCCGGCACGGACGACCGGCCCCCACCGCATACGGCAAGGTCAGACGCTCACCACGCCCGCGCCCAGGCGCTCACCCGGTCCCCGTGCACGGTGGCGGCCACGACCGCGACGGCGTGCGCGAGAAGGCCGGGGCGCTGGCTGCCGGCCACGACGGCCGCCCCCAGCGCCGCGCCGAGGGCGTGCGCCCCGGTGTCCCCGATCATCGTGCGCTCGCCGAGGTCGTCGGGCAGGACGGCCGCGGCGGCGCCGGCCGCGGCGGCGGCCAGCTCCCCCGCCGGACCGCCGCGCAGCAGCCCCGGCGCCCCGAGCGCGAGCACGGCACCGGCCGCCCGACCCGGCCGTACGTCGACGAGATTGACGACGTGTGCGGCACCGGCGATGACGACTCCGGCGAGCACCTTGTCGACGAACCGCTCCTTCATCAGCGCACCGGCCACCAGCCCGGCCGCCGATATCCCGAACAGCTTCACGGCCCCGCTGGTGACCTCCCCGTCCCGCAGGGCCCCCAGATGCGCCCGGAACCCGCGCCGTGGATCCCCGGCCCCGGCGACGTCGTCGTACGCCCCGCACACCCCGGCCGCGAGCACGGCGAGCCCGGCACCGGGGTGCGCCCGGCCGGCCCCGACGGCGACCGAGACGGCGCAGGCGGGCCCGGCGTACAGCTCGACGGTCCGGCCCGCGTGGTTCGTCCGCTCCCAGCGCTCCCGCCCGCCGGGCAAAGCGGTACGGAGCAGGGTCTGGCCGGCCCGGGTGAGCGCGGCGGACAGCACGAACGAGCGGAACCCTCGCTTGGCGATCATCCCGCCACCCTAGAACCCGCCCACCGGCCGGCCCACGCCGTGGACACCCGTCTACAGACCTGCCCGCGTCGTGGACACCCGTCTACAGGTCGGCCCGCGCCGTGGCCAGCAGTTCCTCCGCGTGTGCGCGGGCCGTCTCGGAGTCCTCCTGGCCGGCCAGCATCCGGGACAGCTCGCGGACGCGCTCCTCACCCTCCAACACCTTCACACCGGAGCGGGTGACCGACCCGTCGTTGGTCTTCTCGACCAGCAGCTGCCGGTCGGCGAAGGCGGCGACCTGGGGCAGGTGGGTGACCACGACGACCTGCGCGGTCCTGGCGAGCTTCGCCAGCCGCCGCCCGATCTCGACCGCGGCCTTGCCGCCGACACCGGCGTCGACCTCGTCGAAGAGATAGGTCGGCACGGGGTCCGTCCCCGCGAACACGACCTCGACGGCGAGCATCACCCGGGACAGCTCACCGCCGGACGCGCCCTTGGCGATGGGCCGCGGCGGCGCGCCCGGGTGCGGGGCGAGCAGCAGCTCGACCTCGTCCACGCCCGACGGCCCGTACGCGACCGTACGCCCGCCGACCTCGACGCCCTCCGGGTCCTCGGTCTGGCGGATGTCGAAGGACACGCGCGCGTGAGGCATCGCCAGCGAGGCCAGCTCGGCGGTCACGGCGGCGGCGAACCGCTCGGCGGCCTCCGCCCGGGCATCCGTCAACGCCTGAGCCAGACCGCCCAGTTCGGTCCGCAGCGCGTCCCGCTCGCCGGTCAGCTCCTCGATCCGCTCGTCGTCGCCGTCCAGCTCGGTCAGCCGCGCGGCGCTCTGCTCGGCCCAGGCGAGTACGGCGTTGATGTCGTCGCCGTACTTCCGGGTGAGGGCGGTGAGGGCGGCCCGGCGCTCCTCGACGGCGGCCAGCCGCAGCGGATCGGCGTCGAGGTCGTCGGCGTAGCCCGCCAGCTCCCCGGCGACATCGCCGAGCAGGATCCCGATCTCCCCGATCCGGTCGGCGAGGGCGGCCAGCGCCGGATCGTGCGAGCGCACGGCCTCCAGCGCCCGGTGGGCACCCGCGACGAGCGTCGAGGCGTCGATCCCCTCGGGGTCCTCGGGATTGCCCGCGAGAGCGGCGTGCGCGGCCGTCGCGGCGGACGACAGCGCCTCCGCGTGCCCCAGCCGCTCGGCCTCCTCGGCCAGCTCGGCGTCCTCCCCGGCCCGCGGCTCGACGGCGGCGATCTCCTCGAGCCCGTACCGCAGCATGCCGGCTTCCTGCGCCCGCTCACGCGCGCGTGTGACGATCTCCTCCAGCTCGGCGGAGACGGCCCGCAGCCGCCGGTAGGCCTCGGAGTACTTGGCGAGCGGCACGGCGACGGCGTCGCCCGCGTACCGGTCCAGGGCCTGCCGCTGCCGGGACAGCTTCAGCAGCCCCTGCTGGTCGGTCTGCCCGTGCACGGCCACCAGCTCGTCGGCCAGCTCCGCGAGCAGCCCCACGGGGACGCTGCGCCCGCCCAGGTGGGCCCGGGAACGGCCCTCGGCGGAAACGGTACGGCTGATCAGCAGGGACCCGTCGTCCAGCTCGGCCCCCGCCTCCTCGGCGCGCACGGCGACGGCGGCGTCCGCGGGGACGGTGACCCGCCCCTCCACGACCGCTCTGTCGGCCCCGATCCGCACGAGCGCCGGGTCCGCCCGCCCACCGAGCAGCAGCCCGAGGCTGGTGACCACCATGGTCTTGCCCGCACCCGTCTCACCGGTGACGGCGGTGAACCCGGGCGACAGCTCGACGACCGCATCGTCGATGACCCCGAGCGACCGTATCCGCATCTCCTCCAACACGGAACAGACCATACGAGGTCCGGGGCGGGGAGTGCACACGGGCCGCTCTTTCCGGTGATGCTTCTAGTGGGGCGCCCCTCGCCACCCGGTGGTCGGCAACGCGAACTTCGCCACCAGCCGATCGGTGAAAGACGAATGGTGCAGCCGCGCCAACCGCACCGGCACAGCCCCCCGCCGCACCTCCACCCGCGCTCCCGGCGGCAGCTCGACGGTCCGCCGCCCGTCACACCACAGGACGCCCGGCGGAATGTGCGGCAGGACCTCCACCGCGAGCACCGAATCCGGCGACGTCACCAGCGGTTTGGCGAACAGCGCGTGCGCGCTGATCGGCACCATCAGCAGCGCCTCCACCTCCGGCCACACCACCGGCCCGCCCGCGGAGAAGGCATACGCCGTGGACCCGGTGGGCGTGGAGAGGATCACCCCGTCACACCCGAACTCCGACACCGGCCGCCCGTCGATCTCCAGCACGACTTCCAGCAGCTTCTCGGCGCCGGCCTTCTGCACGGCCGCCTCGTTCAGCGCCCAGTCCGTGTGCACGATGTCCCCGTTGCGGTGCACGACGACGTCGACGGTCATCCGCTCCTCGACCTCGTACGACCGCGCCACCACCCGGTCGACCACCCGATCGAGGTCGTCCCGTTCGGCCTCCGCGAGGAATCCGACCCGTCCGAGGTTGACGCCGAGCATCGGCACCCCGGACGCCCGGGCGAACTCGGCGCCCCGCAGCAGCGTGCCGTCGCCGCCGAGCACGATCAGCAGCTCGCACCCGTCGAGGCACTGCGGGGTGGCCTCTTTGACCAGTTGCACCTCGTCCGGCAGCGGCAGGTCGCGTGCCTCCTCCTCCAGCACCCGCACCCCGATGCCATGCCGCAGCAGGCCCTTGACGACGAGTTCCGCACTGCGGATCGCCGCGGGCCGCCCGGTGTGGGCGAGCAGGAAAACAGTACGCACCAGGTTCTGTGTCAACGCGGCCCCTCCGCCACTGCACGGTCGACGTCGGCCGGGTCCACCTCGGGTGCCCCCGCCCGCAGCCAGAGAAAGTACTCGACGTTCCCCGAGGGGCCGGGCAGCGGACTGGCGGTGACTGCCTGCACCCCGAGTCCCAGCTCCCAGGCCTTCTCGGCCACTCCCCGCACGGCCTCCGCGCGCAGCTGCGGACTCCGTACGACACCCCCGCTGCCCAGCCGCTCCTTGCCCACCTCGAACTGCGGCTTGACCATCATCACCAGGTCGGCGTCCGGCTTCACGCACCGCTTGAGGGCCGGCAGCACCAGCCCGAGCGGGATGAAGGACAGATCACCCACGACAAGATCCACCGGTTCCCCATCGATCGCCTCGAGCGTCAACTCGCGAACGTTCGTACGGTCCTTGACGGTGACGCGTTCATCACTCTGGAGAGACCAGGCGAGCTGTCCGTATCCGACGTCCACCGCGACCACGTGCGCGGCGCCCGCGCGCAGCAGGACGTCGGTGAAGCCGCCGGTGGAGGCGCCGGCGTCCAGCGCGCGCCGGCCCTCGACGACGAGCCCCCGCGGGACGAACGCCTCAAGTGCGCCGGCGAGCTTGTGTCCGCCCCGGGAGACGTACTCCGGGTCGCTGGCGTCGGCCTGGACCACGATCGCGGCGGCCGTCTCCACCTGGGTGGCCGGCTTCGTCGCCACGGTCTTGCCGACGGTCACCCGCCCGGCGGCGATCAGCTGGCTGGCGTGCTCACGCGACCGCGCGAGCTTCCGGCGGACCAGCTCCGCGTCCAGACGGCGACGTGCGACTCCTGCCACGTTCGGTTCAGCTCCTGTGTCGGTACGCCGGTGAGGGCGCTTGTTCGTGCGAAGGCGGGGGCACCGGAGGTCCCGGGCGGGCGTCGAGCGCGGTGAGCGCGTCGCGCAGCCCCCGGTGTACATCCTCGTACACCTCGACCTGCCCGTCGGTGGCGAGGTGGTCGGCGTCACCCAGCCGCTCCAACTGCGCGTCGACCTCGGCGTTGCCGGTGGGGGTGCGCGGGACGTTCAGGGGGGCGGGTGCGGCGGGGTCGTACGCCTCCGGTGACTCCACTGCCTCCACCGGGATCTCCGTCTCCGGAACCGAGTCGCTCATGCCCAGACGCTACCGCGAACCGCTGGGGTACCGTCGTGGGCGATGGCCACGATCGAGGAGTGCCGCGCCGCACTGGGGAAGCTTTCGGACAACATGCAGGGCGCCGACGGTGACGTTCGCGCGGCCGCCGCCCTGGAGCGCTCGGTGAGCTGCCACATCACCGATCTGGACGTGACCTTCGTGGGCCGGATGACGGGCGGCCGGATCGAGGTGGACGACACCCACCCGGGCCCCCCGCGGACGAAGGCGCAGATCAGGCTCGCCCTGGCCGGGGACAACCTGGTGGCCCTGGTGGCCGGTGAGCTGAACTTCGCGACCGCCTGGGGTTCGGGCCGGGTCAGGCTGGAGGCGAACCTGCTGGACCTGTTCCGGCTCAGGAAGCTGCTGTGACGCTCTTCCCGGCGCGTGCCTTCCGCGCCGCCGGCACCACCAGCGGGGTCCCGGTCTCCGGGTCGTCGATCACCTGACACCGCAGCCCGAACACCTGCTCCACCAGCTCGGCCGTGACGATGTCGTCCGGAGCGCCCTCGGCGATCACCTCGCCGCCGCGCAGCGCGATGAGATGGGTGGCGTAGCGGGCGGCGTGGTTGAGGTCGTGCAGGACGGCGACCAGGGTGCGGCCCTGGGTCTCGTGCAGCTCGGCGCACAGGTCGAGGACGTCGATCTGGTGCTGGATGTCGAGGTAGGTGGTCGGCTCGTCCAGGAGCAGCAGCGGGGTCTGCTGGGCGAGCGCCATGGCGATCCACACCCGCTGCCGCTGCCCGCCGGAGAGCTCGTCGACGTACCGGTCGGCCAGTTCGGCGATCCCGGTCTGCCGCATCGACTCCTGGACGACCCGTTCGTCCTGCGCCGACCACTGGCGCAGCAGGCCCTGGTGCGGGTAGCGGCCCCGGCCGACGAGGTCGGCGACGGTGATGCCGTCGGGCGCGATGGACGACTGCGGGAGCAGGCCGAGGATCCGCGCCGCCTTCTTGGCGGGCATCGACTGGATGACCTGCCCGTCCAGCAGCACCCTGCCCCCGCTCGGCCTGAGCATCCGCGACAGCGCCCGCAGCAGCGTCGACTTGCCGCACGCGTTCGGGCCGACGATCACCGTGAAGGAGTCGTCGGGGATCTCCACCGACAGCTGTTCGGCGATGACGCGCTGGTCGTAGGCGAGGGTGACGTTCTCGGCGGACAGGCGGTTCACAGTGCTCCTCTTGCGGTCTGACTCGGGGACGGCGCTCATATCCGGCCCGCCTTGCGCTCGGTGACCAGCAGCCACAGCAGATAGCAGCCGCCGAGGACACCGGTGACCACGCCGACGGGCAGCTGGTCGGCGCCGAACGCGCGCTGCGAGGCCCAGTCCGCGGTGACCAGCAGGGTGGCGCCCATACAGAGGGAGGGCACCAGGTTCGGGCCCGGCGAGCGGGTCAGGCGCCGCGCGAGCTGCGGCGCGGTGAGCGCGACGAAGCTGACCGGTCCGGCGGCGGCGGTGGCGGCGGCGGTGAGCAGCACGGCGGAGACCATCAGCACCAGCCGGACTCGCTGCACCCGCACCCCGAGGGCGTTGGCGGCGTCGTCGCCCATCTCCATCATCCTCAGCCCGCGCGCGTTCGCGAGGACCAGCGGGACGAGGACGGCGCACAGCGCGAGCAGCGGCCAGACCTGGTCCCAGTCGCGGCCGTTGAGGGAGCCGGTCATCCACACGACCGCGCGGGCCGCGTCGACCAGGTCGGCCTTGGTGAGCAGATAGCCGTTGACCGCCGTCATGATCGCGGAGACACCGATGCCGACCAGGACGAACCGGTACCCGTGCACACCCTGCTTCCAGGCGAGCAGATAGACGGCGAGTCCGGTCACCAGGCCGCCGGCCAGCGCGCCGAAGGTGACCTGGGAGGCCGTACCGGACATCAGCACGATGACGACCAGCGCACCGGCCGTCGAGCCCTGGGAGAGGCCCAGCACGTCCGGGCTGCCGAGCGGGTTGCGCGACACGGACTGGAACAGCGCGCCGCCGAGGCCCAGCGAAGCGCCGACGAGCAGCCCCACCAGCACGCGCGGCAGGCGCAGTTCGTTGACGATGAAGTCCTGGTACGCGGTGCCGTTCCCGGCGAGGGTCCTGAGCACATCGTCCGCGGGTATGTTCGCGTCGCCGGTGCCCATCAGCACGACGCCCGCGGCACCGGCGGCGGCCAGCAGCAGGGCGACGACGGCCAGGGCCCGCAGGTCCAGGCGCAGGGAGAGCCCGCCGGGAGTGCGTACGGCCCGGTTCACGGAGCGGGTCTTCACAGCTGGGCCGTCCTCCGCCGTCGTACGAGAAAGATGAAGACCGGGCCGCCGATGAGCGCGGTGACGATACCGACCTGGAGTTCCGAGGGGCGGGCCACGACCCGGCCGATGACGTCGGCGCCGAGCAGCAGCACCGGCGACAGGACCGTGGCGTACGGCAGGATCCAGCGCAGGTCGGGACCGGTGAAGGAGCGCACCACGTGGGGCACCATCAGGCCGACGAACACGATCGGACCGCAGGCGGCGGTCGCGGCACCGCACAGCACGGTGGCGGCCAGCATGGCCAGGGCGCGGGTGCGGCCCAGGTGGGCGCCGAGCGCGCGGGCGGTGTCCTCGCCCATCTCCATGGCGTTCAGCGGCCGGGCCAGCGCCAGTGCGAGGATCGTGCCGACCGCGAGGAACGGCAGGACCTGCAGGATGGTCGCGTTGGTGGCGGAGGCCAGCGAACCCACCGTCCAGAAGCGCATCTTGCCCAGCGCCGCGTCGTCCATGATCATCACGGCCTGGAGATAGCCGTACAGGGCGGCGCTGATCGCCGTGCCGGCGAGGGCGAGCCGTACCGGAGTGGCGCCCCGGCTGCCGCCGAGGAACCACACCAGCGCGCCGACCGCCGCCGCCCCGAGGAAGGCGAACCACACATAGCCGGTGAGGCTGGTGACGCCGAACCAGGTGATGGCGGTGACGACGGCGGCGGAGGCACCCGCGTTGATGCCGAGCAGTCCGGGGTCGGCCAGCGGATTGCGGGTGAGCGCCTGGAGCACCGCGCCCGCGAGGCCGAGCGCGGCACCGGCCAGCAGGCCGAGGACCGTGCGCGAGAGCCGCTCGTCGACGACGACGTCGCCGTAGGTCCCCGTGTCGTGGAACAGGCCGTGCCAGACCTGGTCCGGCGACAGCGCTTTCGCCCCGATCGCGACGCTCGCCACGGCGACGAACACCAGGATCACGACGGACAGCAGGAGCCCAAGGGCCTTGACCGCCTGGCGGGTTGGGGGCGCGGGGGCGGTCTCCGCGCGCTGTTCCGGAGGACTGTCGACCAACACGAGGTTAGGTTAGCCTACCCTCGCCCCCATTCTCGATCCCCGGGTGCGTCCGCGCCGGCGCCGGCGCCCGTAAGCCTCGGAGTGCGTATGCGCCGGACTGCGTATGCGTCAGAGCCCCAGGCGCGCCAGCGCCTTCCCCCCGTCCAGCTCGCAGGCACCGTCCCCGGCAGCCGTCCAGGCCGCCGCGCACAGGGCCCGCAACCCGTCCAGCGCCTCGCCGTCCCCCTCCAGCCCCAGCCGGTCCGCCCCGGCCGTCGCCGTGAACCCGCCGCAGCGAAAGCCCCCCGAGACCGCGGTGACCTCGGGCTGCCCGGTGAGCAGCCCCCGCAGATCGGCGTCCACATAGGTCGGCCGGTGCCGCGGCGGCGCCGCCAGCAGCTGGGCGCCGTCCGTGACACCGGTCAGCACCAGCAGGGAGTCGACCTCGCCGTTGAACGCGCCCTCGATGTCCGTGTCCAGCCGGTCCCCCACCACCAACGGCCGCATCGCACCGGTCCGGATGATCGTCTCGCGGTGCATCGGCGGCAGCGGCTTGCCCGCCACCTGCGGTTCGGCACCGGTCGCGATCCGTACGACCTCCACCGCCGCCCCGTTGCCCGGCGCGATACCCCGCCCGCTCGGAATCGTCAGATCGGTGTTGGAGGCGAACCACGGCACGCCGCGCGCGACCGCGTACGCCGCCTCGGCGAAGCGCCCCCAGGTCAGATCCGGCCCGCCGTACCCCTGCACCACCGCCGCCGGATCGTCGTCCGCCGACTCCACGGGCGTCAGCCCCCGCTCGCGCAGCGCCACCCGCAGCCCCTCACCGCCGATCACCAGCACCCGCGCCCCGGCCGGCACCTGCTCACTGATCAGCCGCGCGACCGCCTGCGCCGACGTGATGACATCGGCGGCGCCCGTCGGTATCCCCAGCTCCGTCAGATGCTCCGCCACCGTGTCCGGGGTCCGCAGCGCGTTGTTGGTGACGTACGCCAGACGCATCCCGCCCGAGCGCGCTACCGCCAGCGAGTCCACCGCGTGCGCGATCGCGTGCCCGCCCGCGTACACGACCCCGTCCAGATCGAGCAGCGCCGTGTCGTACGCCTCGCTCAGGGGCTGCCCACTGCCCTCGGGCCTCGTCCTGACCGCCTGGCTCATTCCACATCGCTCCTCGTTCGCCGACGTTCAAAGGCTTCCCATCGCCTTTCCCTCGATCATCCCGCACGCCACTGACACACGTACGATGCCGGGATGAACACTGCAGGTCACTCGGAAGCAACGGCGCGCCGAGGCCTGGAACTCACCCCGTTCCGTGGCCTTCGCTACGACCCCGACCGGGTCGGCAGCCTGGCCTCCGTCACCTCACCGCCGTACGACGTCGTCGTCCGTCCCGACGGGGTGCACCACCTCCAGTCGGCGGATCCGCACAACATCGTTCGGCTGATCCTGCCCCAGGCCGACACCCCCAGCACCCGCACCGAGCAGGCGGCCGACACCCTGCGCCGCTGGCTGGACGAAGGCATCCTCGCCGCGGACCCGGAGCCCGGCCTGTACGTCTACGAACAGCGGGACGGAGGCGACATGCTGCAGCGCGGTGTCATCGGCGCGCTGCGGGTCTCGGAGCCCGCCGAGGGCGTGGTGCTGCCGCACGAGGACGTCATGCCGCCCGTGGTCGCCGACCGCGCGGCCCTGATGCGGGCCACGCGCGCGAACCTGGAGCCGCTGCTGCTGACCTACCGCGGCGACGGCACGGCCGCCGAGGTCGTCGAGCGCACGGCGGAGAAGCCCCCGCTGCTCGACACGACCACCGAGGACGGCTACCACCACCGCCTCTGGTCCATCACCGATCCCGCCGACCTGGCCCGCATCCAGTCCGACCTCGCCCACCAGCAGGCCCTGATCGCCGACGGCCACCACCGCTGGGCCACCTACCTGCGGCTGCGCGCGGAACACCCGTCCCCCAGCCCCTGGGACCACGGCCTGGTCCTGCTCGTCGACACCGCCCGCTACCCGCTGCGCGTCCGCGCCATCCACCGCCTGCTGCACGGCCTGCCGGTCGAGGACGCGCTCGCGGCGGTGGAGGGCCTGTTCCGGGTACGGCACCTGGACGCACCGCTCACCGAGGCACTGGCGGCGCTCGCGGACGCGTCCTGCGCGGGCAACGCCTTCCTGCTGGCCGGCGACGGCGCCTTCCACCTGCTCGACCGCCCGGACCCGGACCTGCTGGCCCGGACGATCCCGGCCGACCGCCCGGCCGCCTGGCGCTCCCTGGACGCCACGGTCCTGCACGCCACGCTGCTGGACCACGTCTGGCACATCCCCGAGGACTCCGCGGCCCACATCGCCTACATCCATGACACGGCCGCGACGGTCGCCAAGGCGGAACACGACGGCAGTACGGCCGTCCTGATGCACCCCGTCCGCGAGGAGGTCGTACGCGACCTGGCCCGCCAGGGCGTGACCATGCCCCGCAAGTCGACGTCGTTCGGCCCGAAACCGGCGTCGGGGCTGGTACTGCGGGCCCTGGAGGTCTGAGCCCTTCGGGGCCCGGGAACGCGGACTTCGGGACGCGTCTTCGGAACGCGGAAGAGGGCAGGCCCCTGGGGAGCCCGCCCTCTTCCGGTGCCACCGGCTACGCGTCAGTCCTCCTCGCCGTCCTCCTGCGACGGCTTCTCGGGCGCACCCTCGTTCTCGCTCCCGCCCTCGTTCTCGCTCCCGCTCTCGTTCTCGCTCCCGCTCTCGTTCTCGCTCCCGCTCTCGTCCAGGGCGTCCACGAACTCCACGCCGTCCAGTTCGGCGAGCCGGTCGGAGGCGTCCGTGCTGCCGTCCCGGTCGGCCTCCACGGCCTTGGCGAACCATTCCCGCGCTTCGGTCCCCCGGCCGGCGGCCTGCAGGGCGTCGGCGTAGGCGTACCGCAGGCGCGCGGTCCACGGCTGGACCGAATTGGAGGCCAGCTCCGGGCTCTGCAGGGTAACGATGGCCGCGTCCAGCTGGTCCATGTCACGCCGGGCGCCGGCCGCGACGAGCCGCATCTCGACCTGACCGGCCTTGTCCAGCTTGTGCACCTCGGAGGCACCGGCCATGTCCAGCGCCTTCTCCGGCCGCCCGAGCCCACGCTCGCAGTCGGCCATCACCGGCCACAGCTCCACGGTGCCGGTCATCCGCCGCGCGGCCCGGAACTCGGCGAGGGCCTCGGAGTACTTCTGGTTCGCGTACGCCGCGAACCCGGCGGCCTCGCGTACGGCGGCCACGCGGGACGCCAGACGCAGAGCCACCCTGGAGTAGCCGTAGGCGCCCTCGGGGTCCTCGTCGATGAGCCGGGCCACCATCACCAGGTTCTTGGCGACGTCTTCCGCGAGCGTCTTGGGCAGGCTCTGCAGCTCCTGCCGGACGTCCTTGTCGATCTCGTCGCCGGTGACGTCCTCCGGGATCGGCAGCCGCTTGATCGGCTCCCGGTCACGGTCGCGGTCGCGCTCGTCGCGGAAGCGGCCACCACCGCCCCGGCGGTCGTCACGCCGGTCGTCGCGCCGGTCGTCACGCCCCCGGAAGCCACCGGGGCGACCGCCACGGTCGTCGCGACGGGGCCCACGGCCACCGCGGTCGTCGCGGCCCCGGAACCCACCGCGCTCGCCACCGCGCTCGCCACCGCGCTCGCCGCGGTGGTCGTCCCGACGGTGGTCGTCCCGACGGTCATCGCGACGGTCGTCACGGCGGTCGTCACGGCGGTCGTCACGGCGGAAGCCGCCGCGGTCGCCGCGGTCGCCACGGTTGTCATCGCGCTCGCGCCGGCCGTAACCGCCGCGGTCGTCGTCACGGCGGTAGGACGGGCGATCCCCGCCACGGTCGTCGCGACGGAAGCCGCCACGGTCGTCACGGCGGTCGTCCCGACGCGGCCCACGGTCACGGTCGTCGCGCTGGAACGCCGGACGCGAACCCCGGTCCCCCTCACGACGGTCATCCCGACGGCCGTAACCACCACGGTCATCACGCCGGAAGCCACCCCGGTCGTCCCGCCGGTGGTCGTCACGGCGGTCGTCACGCCGGTCGTCGCGGCGGAAGCCGCCGCGGTCGCCGCGGTCGCCGCGGTCGCCACGGTCGCCGCGGTTGTCATCGCGCTCGCGCCGGCCGTAACCGCCGCGGTCGTCGTCACGGCGGTAGGACGGGCGGTCCCCGCCACGGTCGTCGCGACGGACGCCGCCACGGTCGTCGCGACGGAAGCCGCCGCGGTCGTCACGGCGGTCGTCCCGACGCGGCCCACGGTCACGGTCGTCGCGCTGGAACGCCGGACGCGAACCCCGGTCCCCCTCACGACGGTCATCCCGACGGCCGTAACCACCACGGTCATCACGCCGGAAGCCACCCCGGTCGTCCCGCCGGTGGTCGTCACGGCGGTCGTCACGCCGGTCGTCGCGGCGGAAGCCGCCGCGGTCGCCGCGGTCGCCACGGTTGTCATCGCGCTCGCGCCGGCCGTAACCGCCACGGTCGTCGTCACGGCGGTAGCCACCACGGTCGCCCCGGTAGCCACCACGATCAGGGCGGTCACCACTGTCCCGTCGCCGCTGGTCGCGCTCCGGTCGGTCGTCGGGCGAGTTGGTGGACATGGTGACTCCTGTCTTCGGTACCGCAAGCATTGTAAAAACAAAAGGACCCCTGGTCCCAGCTGAACGCTGGGACCAAGGGTCCTCCAAAGATTGTTCGGCGGCGTCCTACTCTCCCACAGGGTCCCCCCTGCAGTACCATCGGCGCTGTGAGGCTTAGCTTCCGGGTTCGGAATGTAACCGGGCGTTTCCCTCACGCT
>NZ_JBVJVY010000014.1:162309-184894 GCF_055603265.1 Streptomyces sp. NPDC037288 | reverse complement strand
CCCTTCTCTCCCTCTCCCCCCCCCCCCACCCCCCCCTCCCCCCCCCCCCCCCCCCCCCCCCCCCCCCCCTCCCCCTCCCCCCCCCCCCCCACGCCCCCCCCCCCCCCCGGGGGCGGTGGCCGGGAGTCGGCCCCGGCGTAAGGCCTGCCCGGGGTCTACCGCGCCGTCAGATAGTCCGGCAGCTCGACGCCGGCCGCCAGGTCGGCGTTGGGCACCGGTGCGTCGTAGCCCTTGCGGAGCGGGACGACGCCGGCCCAGTGCGGCAGCGCGAGGTCCTCCGGCTCGTCGTTCGCGCCGCCGGTGCGAACCTTGGCCGAGACCTCGTCCAGGTCCAGGCGGATCACCGCGGTGGCGGCCAGCTCCTTCTTGTTCGCGGGCCGGGAGTCGGCGGCGCGGCCCGGCACGACGTGGTCCACCAGCGCGTCCAGGGCCACCCGCCGCTCCTCGGGGTCGGTGACCTGGCGCGCGACGCCGTGCACCACCACGGAGCGGTAGTTGATGGAGTGGTGGAAGGCGGAGCGGGCCAGCACCAGCCCGTCCACGTGGGTGACGGTCAGGCACACCGGCAGACCCGGGTCGGCCTCGCCGGTCATCCGCAGCGGGCGGGAACCGGTGGACCCGTGCACATAGAGCCGCTCGCCGACCCGTCCGTACAGCGTCGGCAGCACCACCGGTGCCCCGTCGCGGACGAAGCCCAGGTGGCACACGTATCCCTCGTCGAGTATCGCGTGCACCAGTTCCCTGTCGTACGACGCCCGGTCCGCGGAGCGGGTGGGCACGGTGCGGTCGGTCGGGGTGTAGGCGGCGGCCTGGGTTTCCTCGGTCGTCCCCGGCATGACGGTCCCTCCAAGACGAGCAATGGCGAGCACTGGCGATCCGTATTGCACTAGTGCATAATGTTCTTTGTGCTAGGAGAGTATCCCATCGAAGGGCGCGGTGCGGCAGAGATCGCGGCCAGCGTCGAGCGCGCGGTCGGCGCCGGTGAGCTGCGTCCGGGTCAACCCCTTCCTCCCCTGCGGGAGTTGGCGACCCGGCTAGGAGTGAACCCGAACACCGTCGCGGCGGCCTACCGCACCCTGCGTGAACGCGGAGTGATCGAGACGTCCGGCCGTCGGGGCAGCCGCATCCGGCCCAAGCCGGCCACCACGGGCCGCGAGGAACTGCGCGTGGAGGTCCCCGCCGGAGGCCGTGACCTGGCCGCCGGCAACCCCGACCCGGCCCTGCTGCCCCGCCTCGCCCCGGCCCTGACCGCGGCGGCCGAGGCGGGCGACCGGCAGCCCGTCCTCTACGGCGACGATCCGGTCGACCCGGACCTCGTCCGCATCGCCCGCGCCGAACTCGACGCCGACGGCGTCCCCGACGGCCCGCTGACCGTGGCCTCCGGCTCCCTCGACGCCATCGAGCGCGTCCTCGCCGCCCACCTCAAACCGGGCGACGCGGTCGCCGTCGAGGACCCCGGCTGGGGCAGCGTCCTCGACCTGGTCCCCGCCCTGGGGCTGCGCACGGTCCCCGTGGGTATGGACGACGACGGACCGCGCCCCGACGACCTGCGTCACGCCCTGAACGCAGGGGCCCGCGCCCTGATCGTCACCGACCGCGCGCAGAACCCGACCGGCGCCTCGGTGACCGCCGCACGCGCGCGTGCCCTGCGCGCGATCCTGCGCGAGCACCCGCAGACCCTGCTGATCGAGGACGACCACGGCCACGGCATCGTGAGCCTTCCGCTGCATCCCCTCGCGGGCACCACCCGCCACTGGGCCGTCGTCCGCTCCGCCTCCAAGGCCTACGGCCCCGATTTGCGCGTGGCCGTCCTCGCCGGCGACCCGGTCACCATCGACCGCGTGCGCGGCCGTCAACGCCTGGGGCCCGGCTGGGTGAGCCTGCTGCTGCAGCGGACCGTCGTCCGGCTCTGGACCCAGGGCGCAGTGGACCGGACGGCGGTGGCGAAGGCGTACGGGGCCCGGCGGGACGCGCTCGTCGAGGCACTGGCAGAGCGTGGGGTTGCCTCTCATGGGCGGAGTGGTATGAACGTGTGGGTTCCGGTCCCCGACGAGACGGGCGCGGTGGCCCGTCTCGTCCAGCGGGGCTGGGGGGTCGCCCCGGGCGCCCGGTTCCGCCTGAACAGCGGCCCGGCGATCCGGATCACGATCTCGACGCTCACGGAGAAGGACATCGGCCCCCTGGCGGATGCGGTGGCAGCAGCGGTACGTCCCTCTCCGGCACGGGTCTACGGCTAGGGGTGGGCGTCGCGGTGGGACTGGTCCCGCCAACCCGGTGGGAACCGTGCACAGCCGCCGGCAGTCTCTGTGGGGGGAGGGGTTGCCGCATGGACGCCGACACTGTGACCGCCATATGCGCGACTGTCATCGCCACCGCCTCGTTCGGTGTGTCGATCCAGCAGGGCCGTGTCGCCCGGCAGCACAACCGTCACTCCGTTGCCCCTGTCCTGGAGATCTGGACGCAACGGCGGCTGGGCGGGCAGACCGGCATCAGCCTGGCCAATCATGGTCTGGGGCCCGCATTCGTCACCCGCTCGAACGTATGGCTCGACGGCGTCCACCTGGGAAGCTGGGGCGGAGAGGCGCTGGAGACCATCCGCAACGCCGTCCGGGAGCGTCCCGCGGGTATGGGCATGACGCGACGCCCCTGGGCGATACCAGCAGGTACCTCACGCTTCCTGCTCCACGTCGAGCATTACGACCCCCAGCGACACGAGGATCTCTGGCACTTGGTCAGACACCGGCTCGCTGTTGAGATCACCTACGAATCGATCTACGGCGACAGCTACCGGATCTCGCGCCTCCCCGAGGGCGATTCTCCGCCCCTGTGAAGCCGTGAACGGATCGACGTCATCGTGTCGGCCGTGGTCAGGCGCCCTTCTTGGCCCGCACCTGAGTAAGCGCGGCCCCCGCAAGAACGATCACCGCCCCCACCGGCGTGGTCCACCGCAGCGACTCCCCGAGGATCGCAACGCCCGCACCCGTGGCGACGACCGGAATGAAGTACGTGACCATCTGCGCGGTCGTCGGACCGACCTCCGCGACCAATCCGTACTGGATCAGCACCGCCAGCCCCGTGCCCAGCGCCCCCAGCGCGGCGACCGCCAGCAACGGCACCAGGGAGACATGCGTGGGGAAGCCGGCGAACGCCGGCGTGACAACGGCCAGTTGAAGCGTCGCCAACAACAGCTGCGCCCCCGTCATCGACAGATGGGAGTTACCCGTCCCCGCCAGCGTCCGCCGGACGTAGATCCAGCCCACCGGATAGCTCAGCGACGCCAGCAGAGCCATGGCCGTACCCGTGGCGTCCAGCCCGTGGAAGCCCTGCCACACACCCAGCACCGTCAGAACGCCCAGGAACCCCAGTCCGAGTCCGGCCACGCGGACCCGGGTCGGCCGGTCCTCGGAGAGCGCGACCAGCGACAGGGCCATC
This sequence comes from Streptomyces sp. NPDC037288, assembly GCF_055603265.1. Lineage (NCBI taxonomy): Bacteria > Bacillati > Actinomycetota > Actinomycetes > Kitasatosporales > Streptomycetaceae > Streptomyces > Streptomyces sp. NPDC037288. The sequence goes on along the minus strand of NZ_JBVJVY010000014.1, from coordinate 181,462 downwards.
CCCCACAGGGGCGACGTCGCGTTGCAGATACCGGCCAGCGTGGACGGGATCGTCAGCTCCGAGTAGGCGAAGAGGGAGAACGGCAGGGCGTTCAGGAAGAACGCGGCGACCGCCATGTGGCCCCACAGCCGGGCCCCGCGCGGCAGCCGCTCCCGCTTGGCCGCCATCGCCGCCGCCAGTACCGCCGTACCGAACACGAGACGCCCGAGAGTGACCTGGAAAGGCGCGTATCCCTCGGTGCCCACCTTGATCAACAGAAAGCTGAAGCCCCAGATCAGGGACAGTGCGCCGAAGCGCAGCCGCCAGTCGAGGCGGGCGCGGGGACGGGCGGGGGCGGGGGACTGGGTGCGGGTTGTGGTGATCGTGCTCATGACCTCAACGATGGTGCAAGCAATCTCGTAGCACAATCGAGATTTTCCACGAGGAACATCTTAGAATCACTTACATGTTGAACCTGGAGCGCCTGCGCACCCTCGACGCCCTCGCCCGGCACGGCTCGGTCAGCGCGGCGGCGGACGCGCTGCACGTCACGACGTCCGCCGTCTCCCAGCAGCTGGGCAAGCTGGAGCGCGAGATCGGGCAGCAGCTCCTCGCCAAGAACGGCCGGGGCGTGCGGCTCACGGACGCCGGCCGGCTGCTGTCGGAGCACGCGGCGCGCATCCTGTCGCAGGTCGAACTGGCCGAGTCCGACCTGGAGGCGCACCGCGGGCAGGTCGTCGGCGAACTGCGGCTGTCGGCGTTCCCGACCGCCGCCCGCGGACTCTTCCCGGCCGCGCTCGGCGCGCTGCGGGCCGGGCATCCCGGTCTGCGCGTGCGCTCCAGCGAGCTGGAGCCGGAGCAGGGTGTCGCCTGCGTCGTCCGCGGCGACCTGGATCTCGCGGTGGTCCTGGACTGGTACAACAAGCCGATGCCCGTGCCCGACGGTCTGGTCAAGGCGGCCCTGCTGGACGACCCGGCCGATGTCGCCATGCCTCTCGGGCACCGGCTCGCCGACCGGGACGAGGTGGACCTCACCGAGTTCGCCGACGACGAGTGGATCACCTGGGGCGAGGGCGAGTTCTGCCACGAGTGGCTGATGTTCACGCTGCGGTCCAAGGGGATCGAGCCGATCGTCGGCCACCGCGCCGGCGAGACCCACACCCAACTCGCCCTGGTTGCTTCCGGGTTGGGTGTGTGCATCGCGCCGCTGCTGGGCCGGCACCCGGTCCCGGACGGCGTGGTCCTGGTGCCGCTCAGGCAGCGGGTGCGCCGGCACGTGTACGTGGTCTGGCGGGCGGACGCCGACCGCCGCCCGTCGATCCGGGCCGCGGTCGGGGCCCTGCGCACCGCCGCGCGGAGACTGGGCTGAGCCCTACGCCCCGCCCAGCTTCCGGAAGTCCCAGGAGACGATCTCCTCCGGGGTCAGCCGGGCCCAGGCGTGCCGGCCGTCGTGCGGCATCTCGTCCAGGCCGAAGTTCTTCCGTGCGAACAGCGTCTCGGCCGTGTCGAGTTCGGCGCACAGCTCCCCGGTGCGCGGCACCTCGCCCACGAACTCCACCCGGCCGGACAGCTCGACCCCGCGCAGCTGGTCGTACTCCTCGCCGGAGTCGATCACGACGGCCACCCGCGGATCGCGGCGCAGCTGTGCCCAGCGCCGGCTGCGCACCACCGAGTACAGCCACAGCGAGGTGCCGTCCCAGGCGAACCAGAGCGCGCTGACATGCGGAGTGCCGTCCGCCGAGACGGTCGCGACCCGGCAGGTGCGCTGACTGGTGAGGAACGAGTCCAGCTCGCCGGGTGTCATCATGATCTTCCGGCCCCGGCGCTGCTGAGTGACGGTCATTGGCCCCCCTCTTCTCCCACGTCGTGCCAGAGAACTATCGTGTCCCGGAGATCCTCTGACATCACGTCAGAAAAGAGAAGGGTCGTCTTCAAAAGGGGCGTGCCATGCCGTCGCGCGAGCAGCTCAGCCAACTCCTCGACCCCGTGCACACCGTCCTGCTCACCGTGGAGTGCCAGCAGGGAGTCGTCGGACCGGACAGCGCGCTGCCCGAACTCGCCCGCGAGGCCCGCTCCTCCGGTGCTCTGCACAACGTGGCCCGGCTGGTCGCCGCCGCCCACGAGACCGGTGTCCAGGTCGTCCACGCCGTCGCCGAGCGCCGCCCGGACGGCCGGGGCGCGAGCCGCAACGCCCGTCTGTTCCGGGCCGCCGAACGGCTTCCCGTGCAGCAGTTGAGCGGCAGTACGGCGGTGCGCGTGGCGCCGCCCATCGAGGTCGCCGAGGAGGACCTCGTGGTACGCCGGCTGCACGGCCTGTCCCCGATCCACGGCACCGACGTCGACGCCCTGCTGCGCAACCTCGGCTGCCGCACCCTGATCGTCAGCGGTGTCTCCGCCAACGTGGCGATACCCAACGCGGTGTTCGACGCGGTCAACCTCGGCTACACCGTCGTCGTCCCGGCCGACGCCATCGCGGGGGTGCCCGCCGACTACACGCCCGCGATGATCCGGCACACCCTCGCGCTGGTCGCCACGGTCCCGACCACCGACGAGGTGCTCGGTTGTCTCAAACGGCCGCGCGGGCGGGCCTGAGCAGGCTCAGGCCAGCTTGATCTCGTCGCCGGAGACGGTGATCTTCGCCGTGGGCAGCGGCTGGGTCGCGGGCCCCTTCTTCACGCTGCCGTCCTCGGCGGAGAAGTGACTGTTGTGGCACGGGCACACGATCACGCCGTTCGCCACGCTGCCCACGGCACACCCCTGGTGGGTGCACTTGGACGAGAACGCCTTGTACTGGCCTGCCGCCGGCTGTGTGACCACGACACCGTGGTCCTTGAAGATCTTGCCGCCGCCCTCCGGGATGTCGGAGGTCTTGGCGAGCGCGGTGCCGCCGGCAGAGCCACCGCTGTTCTGCGAGGCTCCTGTGGAGCCGGTGCCGCCCGTGGTCCCGGCGGAGCCGGTCGTGCCTGTCGCGCCGGACGATCCGGACCCGGTGTCGGCCGTGTCCGACGCGTTGTCGCCCGAACCGCAGGCGGTCAGCGCGGCGGCGAGCCCCGCCGCTCCGGCCGCCGCAACGACGGTACGGCGGGCGGGTCCGGTGGCCGGCTGGGGCGATGCGCTGGTCATGTGGCGTTCCCTTCCGCGGAGCTTCTCTTGATCCGTCCAGGGGTACGGCGCTCGGGCGCCACCCGTTCAGACGGGCACCGAGATCCTTGCCGTCCGGGCATGAGGCGGCGGTAAGCCACAGCTGTGGATCTGCTGTCGGCCCACCCGGCAACCTGCGGCGATCCCAGTAACCTGGGGCGATGCTCAAGGAAGTCACCGCGACCCGCTACATCACGCCCCTGCGTGAGGGGGGCTCGCTGCCGGGGCTCGTCGAGGCCGACGACTTCGGGACCTACGTCATGAAGTTCACCGGCGCCGGACAGGGCCGCAAGACCCTCGTCGCCGAGGTGGTGTGCGGCGAGCTCGCCCGCCGCCTCGGATTCCGGATGCCCCGGCTGGTCACCCTCCAGCTGGACCCGGTCCTCGGACTCGGCGAGCCCGAGCAGCAGGTGCAGGACCTGCTCAGGTCCAGCGGCGGCACCAACCTCGGCATGGACTTCCTCTCCGGCGCACTCGGCTACGACCCGCTCGCCTTCCCGGTGAGCCACGAGGAGGCCGGCCGGATAGTCTGGTTCGACGCGCTGATCAACAACGTGGACCGCTCCTGGCGCAACCCCAACCTCCTCGTCCACGGCGGCGAGCTGTGGCTCATCGACCACGGCGCCACGATGATCTGGCACCACAACTGGCCCTCCGCCGAGGCCTCCGCGGCCCGCCCCTACGACGCCTCCGACCACGCCCTCGCCCCCTTCGCCCCGGACGTCACCGCCGCCGCGGCGGAGCTGGCCCCCCGGGTCACCGAGGACCTGCTCGCCGAGGTCACCGCCGAGATCCCGGACGCCTGGCTCACCGACGAGCCCGGCTTCGACACCCCGGACGACCTGCGCCGGGCCTACGCGCGGCCCCTGCTCGCGAGGGCGGCCGTCATCGCCGAGTGCATCACCGGCATCGAGGAGGACAAGTGAGCGAGCGGCACATCCACATGGCCGGCCATGTCACCGAGCGCCACATCACCCGGGCGGGCCAGGGCGGCGACCGAGACGTGTTCGAGTACGCGCTGCTGCGGGTCGTACCGCGCGTGGAGCGCGGCGAGTGCGTCAACGCAGGCGTGATCGTCTACAGCCGCGCGAAGGCCTACGTCGGCGCCCGTACCCACCTGGACGAGGCCCGGCTGCTCGCCCTGGACCCGCGGGCCGACGTGGCCGGGATCCGGGTCGCGCTCGACGCGGTCGAGCGGCACTGCGCGGGCGGCGAGGCGGCGGGGCAGGCGGCCCGGGACGATGCCGGGCGGCGCTTCCGCTGGCTGATCGCGCCCCGCTCCACCGTCGTCCAGCCCGGCCCCGTGCACACCGGGCTCACCACCGACCCGGCCGCCGAGACCGAGCGCTTGCTGGACCTCCTGGTGAGGTAATGGATCACAACGGCCGGGTCGGCCGTTGACACCGGGTGCCAGGGCTTCTAGCGTCACCTGTGCTGAAGGTACTAAGCGGTCGCTCACCGCACCACGAGGTCCCCCGAAGGACCTGACAGGTTCTCTCAAGGGCGAGGAGAAGCAGCATGTCCACCACTGAACAGCGGGTCGCGGTAGTCACCGGCGCGGCGCGCGGAATCGGCGCCGCCACCGCCGTACGGCTGGCCGAAGAGGGCCGCGCCGTCGCCGTGATCGATCTCGACGAGGCCGCCTGCAAGGACACCGTCGAGAAGATCACCGCGGCCGGCGGCAAGGCGATCGCGGTCGGCGCGGACGTCTCCGACGAGGCGCAGGTCGAGGCGGCCGTCGCCCGGATCGTCGAGGAGCTGGGCGCCCCGACGATCCTCGTCAACAACGCGGGCGTGCTGCGCGACAACCTGCTGTTCAAGATGAGCGTCTCCGACTGGGACACCGTCATGAACGTCCACCTGCGCGGCTCCTTCCTGATGACCAAGGCCGTCCAGAAGCACATGGTCGACGCGGGCTTCGGCCGGGTCGTCAACCTCTCCTCCTCCTCGGCGCTCGGCAACCGCGGCCAGGTCAACTACTCCGCCGCCAAGGCGGGCCTGCAGGGCTTCACCAAGACCCTCGCCATCGAGCTGGGCAAGTTCGGCATCACCGCCAACGCCGTCGCCCCCGGCTTCATCGCCACCGAGATGACCAAGGCCACCGCCGACCGCGTCAACATGGACTTCGACGACTTCAAGAAGGCCGCCGCCACCCAGATCCCGGTGCAGCGCGTCGGCGAGCCCGAGGACATCGCCAACGCCATCGCCTTCTTCACCGGCGAGGCGGCCGGCTTCGTCTCCGGCCAGGTGCTGTACGTCGCCGGCGGACCGCTCAACTAAGGGATACGGGTACATGACTTCCGCTGAACTGCCCGAGCTGTCGGGCAAGGTCGCCCTCGTCACGGGCGCCAGCCGCGGCATCGGCTACGGCGTCGCCGAGGCCCTCGTCGCCCGCGGCGACCGCGTGTGCATCACCGGCCGGGGCGAGGACGCCCTGAAGGAGGCCGTCGAGAAGCTGGGCTCGGACCGGGTCATCGCCGTCGCCGGCAAGGCCCACGACCTCGACCACCAGGCCGAGGCCGTCGAGCGCACCATGGAGGCCTTCGGCCGCGTCGACTTCCTGGTGAACAACGCGGGCACCAACCCGGTCTTCGGCCCGATCGCCGACCTCGACCTGGACGTCGCCCGTAAGGTCTTCGAGACCAACGTGATCTCCGCGCTCGGCTTCGCCCAGAAGACCTGGCACGCCTGGCAGAAGGACAACGGCGGCGCGATCGTCAACATCGCCTCGGTCGCCGGCCTCGCGCCCTCGCCGTTCATCGGTGCCTACGGTGTCAGCAAGGCCGCGATGATCAACCTGACCCAGCAGCTGGCGCACGAGTTCGCGCCGAAGGTGCGGGTCAACGCCATCGCCCCGGCCGTGGTCAAGACCAAGTTCGCCCAGGCCCTGTACGAGAACCGCGAGGAGGAGGCGGCCTCCGCCTACCCGCTCGGCCGGCTCGGCGTGCCCTCCGACATCGGCGGCGCCGCCGCGTTCCTCACCTCCGGGCAGTCCGACTGGATCACCGGTCAGACGCTCGTCGTGGACGGCGGCATCTTCCTGAACGCCGGAGTGTGAGGCACCTCCCGGGCGTCGATTTTCGGACGGATCGGCGCCCGGGACACCCCGGGGAGTCCGCACAGCGGAATGACAACGTCGTCATCGCCAAGTCGATCAAGAAGTGCCGTTTTTGGGGAGGTTCAGAGGACCGGACGCTGCGGTATCGTCTGCCGACCCTTGGTATGGCAGATCGAGGAGCGTGCGCGTGTTCAACCGGAACCGATTCCTGCGGAGAGTCGCGGCGATCGCGTCCATATCCCTGGTGGCCGGCTGCGGTCTGCTGTCCAGCGGTGACGGCGACGGCAAGGGGCCGATCGTCGTGGGCACCACCAGCGCCCCCAGCACGCTGGACCCGGCCGGTGCCTGGGACGGCTCCTGGGAGCTGTACCGGAACATCTTCCAGACACTCCTCGCCTACCCCAACGGTGCCACCACCCCCCAGCCCGACGCCGCCCAGCGCTGCTCCTTCACCGACTCCACCAGCCGGACCTACCGCTGTACGCTGCGCGCGGGCATGAAGTTCGCCGACGGCGACCCGCTGAACGCCCAGGCCGTCAAGCACTCCATCGACCGCATCCGCACGATCAACGCCCCCGGCGGCCCCGCCGGACTGCTCGGCAGCCTGGACCGGGTGCAGGCGCTCGGCGACCGCGACGTCGTCTTCCACCTCAACCAGCCCGACGCCACCTTCCCCTTCGTGCTGGCCACCCCCGCCATGTCGATCGTCGACCCGGACGACTACCCCGCGCGCTCCCTGCGCAAGGACGACCAGGTGTACGGCTCGGGGCCGTACAAGCTCCAGTCGTACGAGGACGACCAGCAGGCCGTCCTGGTGCGCAACGAGAACTACCAGGGCTTCGCCAAGCGGCAGAACGACGCGGTGACGATCCGCTACTTCCAGGACTCGGCCGGCATGGTCAAGGCGCTGCGCGCCAAGCAGATCGACGTCACCTACCGCGGTCTCGCCGCCGACGACATCCTCGCCCTCCAGCAGCACGACGACACCGCCCTCCAGCTGGTCGACGGTGCCGGCACCGACATCAGCTACCTGGTGTTCAACCCCAAGGACCCCTGGGCCAAGGAGCCCGCCGTACGCAAGGCCGTCGCCCAGATCGTCGACCGGGGCGCCATCGCGCACAAGGTCTACAAGGACACGGTCGACCCGCTGTACTCGATGGTCCCCAAGGGCCTGACCGGACACACCACCGGCTTCTTCGACGACTACGGCGACCCGAGCGTCCCCAAGGCCCGCAAGCTCCTCTCCGACGCGGGCATCCACCAGCGCGTCCCGCTCACCCTCTGGTACACCACCGACCGCTACGGCTCCGAGACGGCACTGATGTTCCAGGAGCTGAAGCGGCAGCTGGAGGATTCCGGGCTGTTCACCATCACGCTCAAGAGCCGCCCCTGGAAGACCTATGTGGTCGGCTACCAGAAGGGCGACTACCCGGTGTTCGGCCGCGGCTGGTTCCCGGACTTCCCCGACGCGGACAACTTCATCGCCCCGTTCGTCGGTGAGCACAACGCGCTCGGTACGCCCTACCCGTCCAAGGAGATCACCGGCCGGCTGCTGCCCCACTCGCGTGCGGAGAGCGACCGCGCCCAGACGGTCAAGGACGTGGAGCAGGCCCAGCAGATCTTGGTGAACGACGCCCGCCTGATCCCGCTGTGGCAGGGGAGGCAGTTCATCGCCGCGAGCGACGACATCGCCGGTGGCGAGCAGGCCCTCGACCCGTCGACGATCATGACGATGTGGACGCTGCACCGCAAGACCAGCTGGTGAGCGGGGCGAACGGCCCTCGCGGCGCCGATTGTCAGTGGTCGCCTGTAGGTTCTGAGAACGGGAAGTGACCGCACGCCGTAATTGATCGACATCGTGAGGACGTTGACGTGACCGACATCGCCATGCTGCCCGAGTCCTGGCGCGGGGTTCTGGGCGACGAACTGCAGCAGCCCTACTTCAAGGAGCTGACGGAGTTCGTCGAGGAGGAGCGGGCGAAGGGCCCCGTCCATCCGCCGCGCGAGGAGGTCTTCGCCGCGCTGGACGCGACGCCGTACGAGCAGGTCAAGGTTCTCGTCCTCGGCCAGGACCCGTATCACGGCGAGGGCCAGGGCCACGGCCTGTGCTTCTCGGTCCGCCCCGGGGTGAAGACCCCGCCCTCGCTCCGGAACATCTACAAGGAGATGAAGGAAGAGCTGGGCCTGCCGGTCCCGGACAACGGCTATCTGATGCCGTGGGCCCGGCAGGGCGTGCTGCTGCTCAACGCGGTCCTCACGGTCCGGGGCGGCGAGGCGAACTCGCACAAGGGCAAGGGCTGGGAGAAGTTCACCGACGCGGTGATCCGCGCGGTGGCCTCCCGGCCCGACCCGGCGGTCTTCGTCCTGTGGGGCAACTACGCGCAGAAGAAGCTGCCGCTGATCGACGAGACCCGGCACGTGGTGGTCAAGGGCGCGCACCCCTCGCCGCTGTCCGCGAAGAAGTTCTTCGGCTCCCGCCCGTTCACCCAGATCAACGAGGCGATCGCCCTGCAGGGGCACGAGCCGATCGACTGGCGCATCCCCAACCTGGCGTGAGGGCCGCACGAGGGCGGGGCCGCGTTTGACATGCGGCTCCGCCGCGTGGGCGTGACCAGCCGCAAGGCACCGGCAGTCGGCCACCGGCCGAAGCGCAACGGCGCCGCCTGACCCGCAAAACCCGCGGAGCCGGTTAGCGTCGGAGCGGACAACCGACGACGGCCCGGAGGACGCGGTGACGGAGCGGCAGGAGCAAGCGGCACTGGATCCCATCCTGACGCGGATCGGCCAGGTCGTGATGCTCCACCACGGCGGCGACCGGGAGGAGGCCCGCAGCCGCTTCCTGGACCTGTGGGCGGAGATCGGAGAGGCCGGCGCCCCGCTGCACCGCTGCACCCTCGCCCACTATCTGGCCGATACCCAGGACGACCCGGAGGACGAACTCGCCTGGGATCTCAGGGCGTTGTCGGCGGCGGAGGAGCTGCACTCCGGCACCGGCGGCGACCCGGCGGGTGCCCGGGGTTTCTTCCCCTCCCTGCATCTCAACCTGGCCGCCGACTACGTCAAGCTGGGCCGCGCCGAGGCCGCCCGCAGCCATCTGCACCGGGCCCGTGAGGCCGCGGGCACGTTGGCCGACGACGGCTACGGCGACGGGGTGCGGGCGGCCATCGGCCGGCTGGAGCTGCGGCTCGGCGACCACGGGCGTTTCTGATGGCTCTTGGACCGTGCCGCGCCTTCGGCTGACGGTGCCGCCTTCCGGGCGCCCCACCGGCCGGCGCATGTCAGTGACGGTACGTCCGCTCGCAGATCACCGCCTCCGGGCTGTCCGCGCGCCAGCCGCCGTACGTCTTGCCCAGGGCGCACACGTCCGGTGCCTTCGGGACCGGGGTCGACAGGTCCGGGATGTGGGTGTGCGTTCGCCGCGGGTGCTGCTCCGCGCGGGGGTGCCGGTGCGCCGGCGCGGCTGCCCGTGGCCGGGGTGCGACCGGTGGGGCCTCGGTCACGTGCCGCGGGGCGGTCGGTGCCGGAGGCCTCGGATGGTGGGACGGGCCGGTCATCTCCAGTGCCTCGCGGGCCGGTGCCTGCACCGCGCGGGGTTCCGCGCTGCCGTCCGGACGGGGCGCCGTCGGCAGTGAGGGCGCCGTGTCGCGGGGCGGCGCGGGTGTCGCCGGGCGCTGTACCGTCACACAGCCGGAGAGGGCCGAGACGGCCACGGTGGCCAGGAGCACTGCGGTGGTCGTCGTTCGATGCACCCGCGCAACTCTGCTGGGTCGGCCCCCGGCTTGGCAGCAGGGAGCCGATGTCGATGCCCCCGCACGGGTGATCTCGTGCCCCGTGCGGAGGATTCCGGCGTACTCGGGGTGACGTTCAGAGGCCGGTGGCGCCGTCGATCCGCTCACGGACCAGATCGGCGTGGCCGTTGTGCCGGGCGTACTCCTCGATCATGTGCGTGTAGATCCAGCGCAGGTTGAACGGCTCGTCACTGAACTCGCTGTTTCCCTTGGACAGATCGTCGAGCTCGAAGCCGGCCGCGTTCCGTCGGGCGATCTCGATCTCGTTCTGCCAGGTCGTGTACGCCTCCTGCCAGGTGTCCGCCTCGGTGAGACGGAACTCGCCGTCCCGGCCCTCGTCGGTGTAGTAGATCGGTCCGGGGTCGTCGCCCACCAGCACCTTGCGGAACCAGCCCCGTTCCACCTCCGCCATATGCCGCACCAGGCCCATGAGGGACAGCACGGAGGGCGGCACGGACGCGGTCCGCAACTGCTCGTCGCTCAGCCCCTCGCACTTCCGGGCCAGTGTCCGGCGGTGGTAGTCCAGCCAGCCCTCCAGCATCTCGCGTTCACCGGCGTTCAGGGCGGGTTCTCGGCGTTTGGTCGTCATGTCCGTATCCTCACCGAAGATCATGCGCACCACCAAGTTCTCACCGGCCCAGCAGGCCCGTGAGCAGCTCCCGCAGGCCTCTGCGGATCTCCTCCAGGCCCGGTATCCGTGCGCTGAACGAACCCGCCACGCACGAGAACATCAGGCCGTCCGCCCAGGCGACCACGGACAGCACATGCCGGGCCGGGTCGGGCGAGCCCACGGCGGTGAGCAGCGCGGCCAGCTGTTCCTTGAAGACGGCACCCGTCCGGTCGTAGAAGGCGCGCAGTTCGGGGCGCCGGGTGGCCTCCAGGGCGAGTTCGTAGCGGGCGATCAGCAGCTCGCGCCCCTGGGTCAGGGAGCGGTGCACGGCGAGGGCCAGCCCGTCGGCCAGCGCGTCGACCCCGCCGCTCGGATCCGGCATCTCCGCCACGTCCAGCACCCGTGCCTCACGCTCGGCGTGTCGTCGTACCGCCAGTTCCAGCAGTGCCTGCCGGGTGCGCGCCACGTTCGAGGTCGAGCCCAGCGGCAGGCCGGCCGCCTCGTCGACGGCGCGGTGCGTCAGCCCGCGCATCCCGCGGTCGGCGAGCAGGGTGAGCGCGGCGTCGGCGACGAGGTCGGCGCGGGAGGCGCCGGGGCTGTGTACGGGCATGAGGTGACCCTACCGGGGTCACTACGGCTGTAGTAGGGTCATGTGTACTACAGGTGTAGTTCGTGGAAGCAGGAGGAGCCATGGCACAGTCGGCCCGCGCGCTCGTCATCGGCGGCGGCATCGGAGGCCTGGCCGCGGCGGCGGCCCTGCACGCCCGGGGCTGGGGCGTGACCGTGCTGGAGCGGGCACCCTCCCTGGAGCCCGTCGGTGCGGCCATCTCCCTCGCCCCGAACGCCCTGCGGGCCCTGGACGTGCTCGGCATCGGCGAGGAGATCCGCGACCTCGCCGCCTGGCAGGGGGACGGCGGCCTGCGCACCCCGGGCGGGCGCTGGCTGTCCCGATCCCGCGCCGAGGCGGCCGCCGCCCGCTTCGGCGGGCCCCTGGTGCTGTTGCCCCGCGCCACCCTGGTCGACCGCCTCGCCGCCCTGCTCCCGCCCGATGCCGTCCGCACCGGGACCGCCGCGGTCCTCACCGACCCCGGCGACGGCCGACGGCCCGCCCGGGTCACCACGGGCGACCACGAACTCGAGGCCGAGCTGGTGGTCGGCGCGGACGGTATCAACTCCCGTGTGCGCGGCGCCCTGTTCCCGGCGCATCCCGGCCCGGTGTACGCCGGGTTCACCACCTGGCGGGTGCTGATCCCGGTACCCGGCGTCGAGTTCGCCTCGCACGAGACCTGGGGCCGGGGCCGCATCTGGGGCACCCACCCGGTCAAGGACGGCCGGATCTACGCCTACGCGGCGGCCATGACCCCGGCCGGCGGGCGGGCGCCGGACGACGAGAAGGCGGAACTGCTGCGCCGGTTCGGCGACTGGCACGAGCCCATCCCCGCCGTCCTCGCCGCCACCCGCTCCGAGGACGTGCTCCGGCACGACGTACACCACCTCGCCACGCCCCTGCCCGCCTACCACTCCGGCCGGACCGCCCTGCTCGGCGACGCCGCCCACGCCATGCCGCCGACCCTCGGCCAGGGCGGCAACCACATCGAGGACGCCGTGGTGCTCGGCCACCACTCAGGTGACCTGGCCGCCTACACCGCCGCCCGCCTCCCGCGCACCCACGCCGTCGCCCGCCGGGCCGTCAAGGTCGCCCGCCTGAACATGCTCCGCAACCCGGCCGCCATCGCCGTACGCAACACCGCGATCGCGGCCCTGTCGAAGACCGGTCCCGCGCTCTTCCTGCGCGGCTTCGACGGCATCGCCGACTGGCGGCCCCCGTATGCTGCCGGAGACGCAATCAAGCGGTAGGGGAGAGCACGTGAGGGTCGGCTGCATCGGACTCGGGGACATCGCGCGGAAGGCGTATCTGCCGGTGCTGGGCACCCAGCCCGGGATCGAACTGCACCTGCAGACGCGGACACCCGCCACGCTGGACCGGATCGCGGACACCCTCCACCTGCCGGCCGACCGGCGGCACACCACGCTCGACTCCCTGCTCGCCGCCGGCCTCGACGCGGCCTTCGTACACGCGCCGACCGCCGTCCACCCCGAGATCGTCACCCGGCTGCTCCAGGCGGGCGTACCGACGTACGTGGACAAGCCGCTCGCCTACGAACTGGCCGACTCCGAGCGGCTGGTGGCACTCGCCGAACAGCGCGGGGTCTCCCTCTCGGTCGGCTTCAACCGCCGGTACGCGCCCGGGTACGCGCAGTGCCTGGAGCACCCGCGCGAGCTGATCCTGCTGCAGAAGAACCGGATCGGACTGCCCGAGGAACCGCGCTCGATGATCCTGGACGACTTCATCCACGTCGTCGACACCCTGCGCTTCCTGGTGCCCGGCCCGGTGGACGACGTCACCGTGCGCGCCCGCGTCCGGGACGGCTTGCTGCACCACGTGGTGCTCCAGCTCGGCGGCGACGGCTTCACCGCGCTCGGTGTGATGAACCGGCTCAGCGGCTCCGCGGAGGAGATCCTGGAGGTCTCCGGGCAGGACACCAAACGGCAGGTGCTCAACCTCGCGGAGGTCATCGACCACAAGGGCCAGCCGACCGTGCGCCGCCGCGGTGACTGGGTCCCGGTGGCCCGCCAGCGCGGCATCGAACAGGCGGTCCTCGCCTTCCTCGACGCCGTGCGCGCCGGCAAGCTGCTCAGCGCCCGGGACGCGCTGGCGACCCATGAGCTGTGCGAGCGGGTGGTACGAGCGGTTCAGGGCGGCCTCGCCGCAGCCTGAGCGCCCGCACGCCCTCGGTCGCCCACAGCGCGGCCAGCACCAGCAGCGCGCCGTGCACCGGCCAGTCGCCGTAGCGGACGTACGGCGTGACGCCGTGCGCGAGCGGTACGCCGTACACGTGCGCGGCGCTCGCGTCCGTGCCGAGCCACGGTCCGAGGCGCTGCCCGCCCGGCCCGTACACCGCCGAGACACCGGTGAGGGTCGCGTGCACCATCGGGCGGCCGGTCTCGGCGGCCCGCAGCGCGGCCAGCGAGGCATGCTGCTCCGGCGCCCAGCTGCCCTGGAAGGTGGAGGTGGCGGACTGGCCGAGCAGGACATCGGCGCCGTCTTGCGCCAGCCGCCGGCTCATGTCGGGGAACGCGGTCTCGAAGCAGATCAGCGGGCCGATCCGCAGCCCGTGCCCGACGTTCATCACGACCTGCTCGGTGCCGCGCCGGCGGTCCTCGCCGGCCGCCTTGCCGACCGAGGTGGCCCAGCCGAGGAGCGAGCGGGCGGGTATGTACTCGCCGAAGGGCACGAGCCGCATCTTGTCGTACCGGTCGCGGGTCGGGCCGTCGGGGCCGACCAGCACCGAACTCTTGTAGATGCCCGGCTGGTCGGCGCGGCGTGCGTCCACGTTCACCAGCACATCGGCGCCGGTCTGACGCGACAGCGCGGCGATCCGCCGGGCCAGGTCGGGACGGTGGTCCAGGTCGAAGCCGACGCTGGACTCGCCCCACACGACCAGGTCGACGCCCTGCCCGGCGAGCTGCCTGGTCAGCTGTTCCTCCCGGGCGAAACGCTTGTCGCCGCTGTCCTGCCCGTCCACGACCCCCGGCTGCACGACGGCGATCCGGACCTGACCGTCGGTCCGCGGGCGCGGCGCCCACGCCCATGCCGCCGAGGCCGCGGCGGCCGTGGCGACCAGCGAGGCCAGGGCCGGCACCCGGGCCTCCCGCACCGATATGAGCACGGCCGCCGCCACGTTCACGGCCACGATCAGGAAGCTGAGCAGCCACACCCCGCCGACCGAGGCCAGCCGCAGCGCGGGCGGCACCTGCCACTGGCTGGCGCCGAGCATGCCCCACGGCCCGCCGAGCCCCTGCCACGACCGCACCAGCTCCACCATCAGCCAGGCGGACGGCAGCACCAGCAGCCCGGCGGCGCACCGGCCCGGCGCGGGCCGCCCGCCGAGGAAACGGCGCACCAGCAGGCCCCAGGGCGCCCACAGCGCGCCGAGCAGGGCGGCGATCAGGAAGATGAACACGTGCAGGCTCGGCAGCAGCCAGTGGTGCACGGCCACCAGATAGCCGAAACCGCCGCTCCAGCCGTCGTATGCCGCCCGTCGGCGGGTCGGGGCCGAGCGGGCCAGCAGGATCCACGGCACCAGGGCGACGTACGCGAACCACCACAGGGACGGCGCGGGGAACGCGAGCACGGGCAGGGCACCCGCGAGGGCGGCGGTGCAGGAGCGGCGCCAGGGGGAGGTCAGCCAGTGGTTGATCGTCCTCATGTGACCCTCCCTACCCAGCGCCTACTCCAGTGTGCGCGATCCCCTCCTGGGTGGTGAAGCGTTGCGCTGCAGAGCCCGGGCCGGGCGGTCGTCGGGCGTGTGCGGACCCGTGGTGGCCGGTCGCCACCCGTCGCGGCGGAGCCGCGCATCCATACGGTCCCGCACCCCTACGGGGTTTCCGTGCCCTCGGCCTGCAGGCGCCGCCACCTCTCCTCGACGACCACCTCGCGCAGGCGCCAGCCCTCCCGTGTGCGGAGCAGCGCGAAGGCGTAGCGGCCGCCGCAGACCAGGTCGGGGGCCGTGGGGCTGCCGTTCGCGGCGAACCGCATCGGGTTCAGGTAGTCGGCCCGGACCGCGGCGGTGTCGCCCGTGTCGTGTTCCAGGAGGCCGAACCGCACCTGGCGGTTGACGATCAGGTGCTGGCGCATGGCGAACAGTGCCAGGCTCTCGGCGAGCCATCCGGCGACCTTCCCGGCGTCGCCCTCGACGCCGCCGGCCGAACGGTAGTCGGCCCGCCCGTCCGCCGTGAACAGCCCTCGATACGCCGTCCAGTCGCCGTCGTCCACCGCCACCGCGTACGCGGTGATCAGCTCGTCGACGGCCAGCCGGTCCATCACGGTCGCGAGCTCCGCGCGCTGCGTCATCGGCACAGTGTTGGGCATGGCGGGCGCGGAGCCAAGAGGCGTGCCGGGACATTCGGTCATTCGTGTCAGAGCGGGATGCCTGCCTCGTCCGTGCGGACGCCATGGCAGGTACGTGATCGTCGGAGTCGGCAAGCAACCGGAACACGGCGTCGACGGGCGCTTCGGCGTCGAGCACCGGTCGACGGTGCCGACGGGCAGGCGTGTCAGGCCGCCTCGATGATCTCGTCGCGGATCGCCTCGGCCCACTCGACCACCAACAGCTCGTACTCCGCGCGCTCCTGGGCCGACAGGGTGCCGCCCGCGCGCAGCCACAGCGCCCGGATCTGCTCGTTCACCTCGGCGGCAGGGCGCGCGGAACCACAGGGGAGGGAATCGGGGGACATGCGGACAGCGTAGGGCCAAGCACTGACACTGCGCTACCGTCCGGCTACGGGGAAGGTATGGGGTTGGTCACCGCCGCCCCGCTGGGGCGTCCTCGGTCGCTCCAGACCACCGTGCACATGCCTTGCCGGGCCGCCGCGCGGAAGACGGCGGGGGTGGTGGTGAAGGGTCCTGCCGGGCAGGCCCGTAGATCGCCGAACGTGCAGGCCGGGGCGGCTGCGCAGGGGGAGGGGACGGGCGCGGGAACGCGGGGCGGGTCGCATACGTCCCCGGGCCGGGAGATGTCCGAAACAGTGGTGGCGTGCCGCTCAGCTCGCCGACTCCGCCGCGTGCGGGCTCAGAACGTCCGCCGAGGGCAGGGCGACGATGAGGATCCCGAGGGCCACGCGGTACCAGACGAACGGGGGAGCGGATCGCTCGCGCTCGGCGTGACCTGGCCCTGGAGGGCTACCGCGCCCTGCGGGCCGCCTCCGGCCCGCGGGCGCCGGCCGTCTTCCACCGGGCCGCCGCCGCGTTCCGTGCGCCCCTTCGGGGCGCTTCTACGCCGCCGTGGGGCCCGTGACCGTCCACCCCGGCGCCTGTGGACGGGCCGTGAGGTCCTCGTGGCGGACCTCGTCGCCGCAGGCCCGGCAGGTGACGACCGGGACCAGTTCGCTGCCGCAGATGTGCTCGACGGCCATGGGCAGGTCGGTGCCCTTGCGGAGATGGCGGTCGCCCCACTCCTTGAGCGTCATCAGGACCGGCTCCAGCTCCAGTCCCGCCTGCGTGGCCCGGTACTCGAAGCGCTGCGGGCGCTCGCTGTAGACGCGTTTGGTGAGGATCCCGGCGTCCACGAGCCGGCGCAGCCGGGCGGCCAGGATGTCGCGCGGGGCGCCGATGTTGCGCACGAGCTGGTCGAAGCGGCCGTTGCCCAGGCACACCTCGCGCAGGACGAGCAGGGAGTACTTCTCGCCGACCAGCGCGAGGGCGTCGGCGATGGAGCAGGGGCGCGGGTCTTTCGTGGCGGCCATGACGGCCAGTCTAGATGAGGGTTTGATTTTCCAACCCTTCCGGTTATGGTGGGTTTGGATTTCCTACTCACTGGTAGCTGCCGTGGCCCGCCACGGACAGCCAGGCGGCCAAGGAGGCCCCGCCATGCGCGACGCAGTGATCGTCGAAGCCGTACGCACCCCGATCGGCAAGGGCAAGCCGAACGGCTCCCTCGCCGACGTCCACCCCGTGCAGCTGCTCGCCCACACCCTGCGCACCCTGGTCGAGCGCTCCGGCGTCGACCCGGCGCTGATCGACGACGTCATCGGCGGCACCGTCGACCAGGTCGGCGAGCAGGCCATGAACACCACCCGGTACGCCGTCCTCGCCGCCGGCTTTCCCGAGACGGTCCCGGCGACCACGGTGGACCGTCAGTGCGGCTCCTCCCAGCAAGCCGTGCACTTCGCCGCGCAGGGCGTGATCGCGGGTGCGTACGACCTCGTGGTCGCCTGCGGCGTGGAGTCGATGAGCCGGGTGCCGATGTGGTCCAACGTGCCCGCCGGCAAGGACCCCTTCGGCCCGGGCGTCGCCGAGCGCTACCCGGAGGGACTGGTCCCGCAGGGCATAAGCGCCGAACTGATCGCCGCCAAGTGGTCCCTCACGCGCGCGAGGATGGACGAGTTCGCGGTCTCCTCGCACCACAAGGCCGACGCCGCGTGGCAGGCGGGTCTCTTCGACGCCGAGGTGGCGCCGCTGGACGGCGTCGCCCGCGACGAGTGCGTGCGGCCCGGCAGCACCCCGGAGATCCTCGCCGGCCTCAAGCCCGCCTACTACGACGCCGGCTTCGCCGAACGCTTCCCGCAGATCGAGTGGAACGTCACCGCGGGCAACGCCAGCCCCGTCAACGACGGCGCCTCCGCCGTGCTGATCACCTCCAGCGACACCGCGGCCCGCCTGGGCCTGCGCCCGCTCGCCCGTCTGCACAGCTTCGCCGTCACCGGCTCCGACCCGCTGCTGATGCTCACCGGGGTCATCCCCGCCACCGAGAAGGTCCTCCAGAGGGCCGGACTGCGGCTGGACGACATCGACCTCTTCGAGGTCAACGAGGCCTTCTCCAGCGTGGTCCTGGCCTGGCAGCAGGAGACCGGCGCCGACCCGGCCAAGGTCAACGCGCACGGCGGCGCCATCGCCCTCGGCCACCCGCTCGGCGCCAGCGGCACCCGGCTGACCACCACCCTGGTCCACGCGATGCGGGAGCGCGGCGCTCGCTACGGCCTGCAGACCATGTGCGAGGCGGGCGGCCTGGCCAACGCGATGGTGCTCGAAGCCGTTCGGCGGTAGTGCCGCCTTGTTCCGCAGGCCGGCTGCCGAGCCGTACGCCTACCGTGAGCGCAGATGGTGCCGCTTGCGCCAGGCGATCACCGAGCCCGCCAGCGCCGGTACGGCGATAGCGGCCATCGCGATCAGGAAGGCGGGGGACGTCGGCGCCGAGGCGCGGGCGCCGGCCACCGCGTAGGCGGCGGTGTTCGGGACCGACCCGAGGGCCGTGGCCAGCAGAAACGGCCACCAGCGCATACGGGAGACGGCGGCGCAGTAGTTCGCCGCCCAGAACGGCACGCCCGGGAAGAGCCGGGCCGCCAGCATGGTCCGGAACCCGTGCCCGCTCAGCTGTCCGTCGGCCGCCTCGAGCCAGCGGCCCCGCAGCAACGGGCGCAGCGCGTCCTGCCCGAGCACCCGGCCCAGCCCGAACGCCACACCCGCCCCGAGCACCGTGCCCGCCAGCGCCGTCGACAGCCCCATCTGGGAGCCGAACAGCGCGCCCGCCCCCAGGTTGAGCAAGGGGCGCGGTACGAACGCCACGGTGCACAGCCCGTACGCCACGGCGAACACCACGGCCGCCGCGGCCCCGCCGAGCTGCGGCGGCCAGCCGTGTGTCAGCAGCCGCTGCGGCTCGAAGGCCAGTACGCACGCGGCGGCACCGGCGAGCAGGGCGACCAGCAGCGACAGCCGGGCATAGGGATGCGCCAGCGCCCGCCCGCAACGCCCGGTGAACCCGACGCGGGACAGGGGCGGCACGGGAACGACGAGCTCCGTGGCGGCGACCCGGGGAGAGGTCGTGGCGGTGCCGGAGCGGTGGGCATCGAGCATCCGGTGACATTAACCGAAGAGCGTGTGTGATCGCCGTCAAGTGCGTCGCACCGAAGGGGGGGGGGGGGGGGGGGGGGGGGGGGGGGGGGGGGGGGCGGCGGGGGGGGGAGGGGGGGGGGGGGGGGGGGGGGGGGGGGGTGGGGGGAGGGGGGGGGGGGGGGGGG
>NZ_JBVJVY010000014.1:155333-162299 GCF_055603265.1 Streptomyces sp. NPDC037288 | reverse complement strand
CGGGGCACGCATGTAGCACGCGAAGAGCAGCGGCGGGTCCCTCCCCCCCCCCCTCCCCCCCCCCCCCTCCCCCCCCCCCCCCCCCCCCCCCCCCCCCCCGTCACTCGTCCCTCACGCGGCGAGCGCGTGGCCGGGGTGGAGTACCACCTTGGTGTAGCCCTCGATCCGCTTGTCGAACTTCTCGTACGCCTGGGGCGCCTGGTCCAGCGGCAGCTCGTGGGAGACCACGAAACTGGGCTTGGCGCGCCCGGCGATGATCAGGTCGCGCAGCTGGCGGTTGTACCGCTTGACGTTGCACTGACCCGTGCCCATCTGCTGGCCCTTCTCGAACATCTTGCCGATGGAGACCAGCAGCTGTCCGTGCTTGGCGTGCTCGTCGGGCCCGCCGGGGTCGGAGGGCACGTACAGACCCGGTACGCCGAGCATGCCCGTCGGCCGTACCGTCATGACCAGTTCGTTGAGGACGATGGCCGGTTCCTCGTGGCTGGCGTCGTGTGCCTGGGCCTGGTAGCCGACGGCGTCGACGCCCTTGTCGGTTCCCTCACCTCCGGTCTGTTCCTTGATCTGCTCGGCCGGGTCGCCCTTGGTGAAGTCGATGGGGATGGCTCCGATCTCCTCCGCCTTGGCGAGCCGCTCGGGCACCCGGTCCACCGAGAAGACCTTCGCCGCACCGCGCAGCAGCGCCGAGTAGGCGGCCATCAGACCCACCGGTCCGGCGCCGTAGACGGCCACGCTCTCACCGGGGGTCACCTGGGCGAGTTCGCACCCGTGGTAGCCGGTCGGGAAGATGTCGGCGAGCAGCACGAAGTCGGTCTCGAACTCCTCGCCCGGCGGCAGCTTCAGGCAGTTGAAGTCGGCGTACGGCACCCGGAGCAGCTCGGCCTGGCCGCCGATGAACGGGCCCATCGCCACATAGCCGTAGGCCCCGCCGGCGAATCCGGGGTTGACCGTCAGGCAGAAGCCGGTCCTCCCGGCGAGGCAGTTCTTGCAGAATCCGCAGGCGACGTTGAAGGGCATCACGACGCGGTCACCCTCGGACAGGGAGGTCACACCGCTGCCGACCTCCTCGATGATGCCGAGGTTCTCGTGTCCGAAGACGATGCCCGACTGGGCCGCCGTGCGGCCCTCGTACATGTGCAGGTCCGAGCCGCATATGGCGGTCGAGGTGACCCGTACGAGCACATCGTTGGGATGCTGGATCTGAGGGTCCTGGACGTCCTTCACCGCCACACTGAAGGGCTCTTCGTAGACGACCGCTTTCACGTCTGTCACCTCCGCGTCGAGCGCTGGACGGCGGCGGAGGGGAGGGGCCGCTGCCGAGGGGACGCACGCGCGGGGGACGAACCCGGGGGCGCGGGCCTCGGACTGTGCCGTGACCCCATGTGCCCGCTTCACCGCCGGTACTTCCAGATAACGCCCGCACGGGAGGGGGTGCAACCCGCGTCGGCGGGGGCGCCGCGCCACCCTGCGGCGGCGGAAAACCATTCGACGCCGGACCTGCCGTCGACGATGATCGACGGCATGTCCCGGTACGCCTTCCTCCTCGCAGCATCCGCCGTCGCGGATGCGCCGAAGGCTGCCGTCCCGATCCTCGCGGCCGCTGTCGACGGCGCCCGAAGCTGACCCTCTCCGGAACGTCCGGCGGACCCCGCAGGGGGAGGGTCGGCCCGTCCCGTGGGGTCCCGTATTCCCTTACGACCAGCAGAGGGTTCGAGGTACAGCCATGTCCAAAACGGCCTACGTGCGCACCAAGCCGCACCTGAACATCGGCACGATGGGACACGTCGACCACGGCAAGACCACCCTGACCGCCGCCATCACCAAGGTCCTCGCCGAGCGCGGCGCCGGCAGCACCACCCGGTACGTCTCGTTCGACCGCATCGACCGCGCCCCGGAGGAGGCCGCCCGCGGCATCACCATCAACATCGCGCACGTCGAGTACGAGACCGACACCCGGCACTACGCCCACGTGGACATGCCGGGCCACGCCGACTACGTCAAGAACATGGTCACCGGAGCCGCGCAGCTCGACGGGGCGATCCTCGTCGTCTCCGCGCTCGACGGGATCATGCCGCAGACCGCGGAACACGTGCTGCTCGCCCGGCAGGTGGGTGTCGACCACATCGTCGTCGCGCTCAACAAGGCCGACGGCACGGACGACGGGGAACTCATCGACCTCGTCGAGCTCGAGGTCCGCGACCTGCTCACGGCCCAGGGCTACCCCGGCGACTCCGTACCCGTCGTACGGGTCTCGGGTCTCAGGGCGCTGGAGGGCGACCCGCGCTGGACGGCGTCCGTCGAGGCGCTGCTCGACGCGGTGGACACGTACGTGCCCTTGCCGGAGCGGTACCTGGACGCGCCGTTCCTGCTCCCCGTGGAGAACGTGCTCACCATCACCGGGCGGGGCACGGTCGTCACGGGCGCGGTGGAGCGGGGGACGCTGCGCCTGGGGGACCGGGTGGCGGTGCTCGGCGCCGGTGTGGAGAGCGTCGTCACCGGGCTGGAGACCTTCGGCAAGCCGATGGACGAGGCACAGGCCGGGGACAACGTGGCGGTGCTGCTGCGCGGGGTGGCGCGGGACGCCGTGCGGCGCGGGCACGTCCTGGCGGCACCCGGGAGTGTGGTGCCGGCCCGGCGGTTCTCCGCGCGGGTGTATCTGCTGTCGGGCCGCGAGGGGGGCCGTACGACGCCGGTCGCGAGCGGGTACCGGCCGCAGTTCTACATCCGTACGGCGGATGTGGTGGGGGACGTCGACCTCGGGGAGGTGGGGGTCGCCCGGCCGGGGGAGACGGTGACCATGAGCGTCGAGCTGGGTCGGGAGGTTCCGCTGGAGCCGGGGCTCGGGTTCGCCGTCCGGGAGGGCGGCCGGACGGTGGGCGCGGGAACGGTCGACTCCGTCGGTGCGTAGGGGTTCGGTCTCGTACCGGTGACAATGGGTGCGTGAGTGAAGCCATACCCGTCACCCGGACCACCGATCACGGCACCGCCAAGCTGATGCCCGACGTCGACCGGGCGCGGGCCTGGCTGCTGACGGTCGACGGAGCGCCGCAGTCGTACGTCGATCTCGATGAGCCGGCGCATCTGGAGTTCGAGTACGCGCGGCGGCTCGGGCATGTGCTGGACACCGTGGCCGAGGCGGGGCGGGCGCTGGACGTGGTGCACCTCGGCGGGGGCGCGCTCACGCTGCCCAGGTATGTGGCGGCCACCCGGCCGGGCTCGCGGCAGAACGTCGTCGAGGCCGACCGGGGGCTGCTGGAGCTGGTCGCCGAGCACCTGCCGCTGCCGGAGGGCTCGGACATCGCGCTGCACGCGGGCGATGCCCGGGCCTGGCTGGAGGCGGCCCCGGACGACCACGCCGATGTGCTGGTCGCCGACGTGTTCGGCGGGTCCCGGGTGCCCGCGCACCTCACCACGCTCGCCTACGTTCGGGAGGCCGATCGGGTGCTGCGGCCCGGTGGGGTCTATCTGGCCAATCTCGCCGACGCGGCGCCGTTCACGTTCCTGCGCTCCCAACTGGCCACCCTCACGGCCGTCTTCGAGGAGCTCGCCCTGATCGCCGAGCCCGCCGTGCTGCGCGGCCGGCGGTTCGGGAACGCGGTGCTGGTGGCCGCGCACCGGCCCCTCGACACCGCCGCCCTGGCCCGTCGTACCGCGGCGGACGCCTTTCCGGCCCGGGTCGAACACGGCGCGGCCATAAGGGAGTTCACCGGTTCCGCGCGACCGGTCGAGGACGCCGACGCCGTGCCGTCACCCGAGCCGCCCGACGGGGCGTTCGGCATCGGCTGACGCGGTCACCGAAACGGTGCTCCCCCAGTCGGCTGCGCTCGGCGGGACGTTGGTGGCGAGGACGTGCATGGTGAGTCCATGAACACTGCACAGCCGAACCCGGCCCCGTACCCCCGACTCCTTGCCCGCATACCGCGAATATGCGCGGTGAGTGCCGTGAGCGCCCTCCTGGGCGTCGCCTGCCTCGCAGGCACGGCGAACGCCGCAGCGGCCTCGCCCCCCGCCCCGCACGCCGCCGCACAGGCGACAGGCGGGGCGGCGGCGGCCCCGGCCGACGCCCACCGCGCCCCCGAAGCCCGTCCTGGTGGCGGCGACTACGGCGACGACTACGGCGACGACGAATGCGACGGTCTCATCATCCTCCTCTGCATCTGACGGATCCCGGCGGCACTTCGGACCGCGTCCCGCCCCGCCGAGGACACCAACGGGGCGGGACGCCCCACGTCTTCTCCAGGCCGACGTCTTGCGACCCGTTTCCCACCGCTCGGAGAGGCGTCATGAAAGGTGCGCCAGGCAGGCCGCGGGGGCTCACGTCACGAGCCACCGGCCTCGTTCTCCTGGTCTGTGCGGCAGCGGCTCTCGGGCTGATACGGCCGGAGCCGGCCCTCGCGCATCGCGCGGAAGTCGTACGAGGCACCGACCCGCACCCCGACGGGCACATGCCGATGCCCCCGGAGGTCCATGGCGAGGTCGTTCCCGAGGAGGCCATGCTGCCCCCCGCTCCCACCCTGCCGCGAGAGGGGTGGACCGCCACCGCCGACAGCGAGGAGACGCAGGCGGGTGACGAGGGTGCCCAGAAGGTGCTGGACGGCGACCCTGGCACCCTGTGGCACACCCAGTGGTCCGGTGACGAGCCCCCGCGGCCGCACAGCATCACCATCGACATGCACCGCACCGCCGTCGTCTCGGGCCTGGTCTACCAGCCGCGCCAGGACGGCAGCCCCAACGGCCGGATCGGCGAGTACGCGCTCTCGCTGAGCGGCGACGGCACGGCCTGGGGAAAGCCCGTGGCCACGGGAACGCTGGCCGACGACGCGACCACCAAGACCCTGCGCTTCGCCGCCGCCCGCGCCCGCTACGTGCGGCTGACCGCCACCTCCGAGGCCGGTGGGCGCGGACCGTGGGCCTCGGCGGCGGAGATCAACCTGCTCGGCGACCCGGGCGGGCCCGCACCCGGTGCCGATCTGCCGCGCGACGGGTGGACCGCCACCGCCTCCAGCGAGGAGACCCAGGACGCCGATGACCGCGCCCGGAACGTGCTGGACGGCGACTCGGGCACGCTGTGGCACACCCAGTGGACCGGTACGGTCCCACCGCTGCCGCACAGCATCACCATCGACATGCACCGCACCACGGTCGTCTCGGGTCTCAGCTACGAGCCGCGTACGGACGACAGCCCCAACGGCCGGATAGGCCAGTACTCCGTCACCACCAGCCTGAACGGCACCGCCTTCGGACAGCCCGTGGCGACCGGGACCTGGACGGACGACGACACCGTCAAGGGCGCCACGTTCAGCCAACCCGTCAGTGCCCGCTACGTCCGGCTGACCGCGATCACCGAGGCCGGTGGGCGCGGACCGTGGACCGCGGCGGCCGAACTGCGCCTGAGCGGCCCGGCCGACCCCGCCGTGCACGGCCGGTGGAGCCCCCTGATCGGCTTCCCGCTGGTGCCGGTGGCCAGCGCCGTACTGCCCAACAACAAACTCCTGGCCTGGTCCGCCTACGCCCCCGACCGCTTCGGCGGAAGCAACGGCTACACCCAGACCGCCATCATGGACCTGGCCACCGGCAAGATCACTCAGCGCCGCGTGGACAACACCAGGCACGACATGTTCTGTCCGGGCGTCGCGCTCCTTTCCGACGGCCGCGTCATGGTCACCGGCGGCAGCAACGCCGAGCGTGCCAGCATCTACGACCCCGCCGCCGACAAGTGGACCTCCACCGGCGACATGAACATCGCGCGCGGCTACCAGGGCATGACCCTGCTCCCCAACGGGGACGCGTTCGTCATCGGCGGCTCCTGGCAGCAGGACAACGCCCCGGACAAGGGCGGCGAGGTGTGGTCGGCCGCCGCCGGCACCTGGCGCAAGCTGCCCGGCGTACCGGTCACGCCCATCCTGACCGCCGATCCGGCGGGCCCCTACCGGGCGGACAACCACGCATGGCTGTACGCCATGTCCAAGGGCCGCATCCTGCAACTCGGCCCCAGCAAGCAGCTCAACTGGATAACCACCGACGGCGACGGCAGCATCACCCCGGCCGGCACCCGCGCCGACGGCGTCGACGCGATGAACGGCGACGCCGTCGCCTACGACGTGGGCAAGCTCCTCACCCTGGGCGGCGCCACGGCCTACGAGAACGCGACAGCGACCAACCGCGCCTACACCGTCGACGCGAACGGCAGCAACGGCAAGCCCGTCAGCGCAAGTACCGGCGACATGTCCTACGCCCGCTCCTTCGGTAACAGCGTCGTCCTGCCCGACGGCAAGGTCGCGGTCTTCGGCGGGCAGTCCTATGCCAAGCCCTTCAGCGACGGCCACTCCGCCCTGACCCCCGAGACCTGGGACCCCGCCACCGGCCGCTTCACACCCCTGGCGTCCATGGCGGTCCCGCGCAACTACCACAGCGTCGCCAACCTGCTGCCCGACGGACGCGTCTTCACCGGAGGCGGTGGCCTGTGCGGCGACTGCCAGACCAACCACGCCGACGGGGCGATCTTCACCCCGCCCTCCCTCCTCAACACCGACGGCACCGAGAAACCCCGGCCCCGCTTCGTCGGCGACATACCCGCCAAGGTCGCATACGGGCAGCAGCTGAAGGTGACGACCGACGTGCCCGTCGACAAGTTCGCCCTGATCCGGGCCGGAGCCTCGACGCACTCCGTTGACAACGACCAGCGCCGCATACCGCTGACGCCCCGTAAGACCGGAACCAGCAGCTACCAACTGACCGTCCCGGCCGACTCCGGCGTGGCACTCCCCGGCACGTACATGCTCTTCGCGCTCGACGTACACGGCGTGCCCAGCACAGCCGCGATACTCACCGTCAACTCCGCCGGCAGGTGAGGGGTTCGGGGGGGGCGGGGGGGGGGGGGGGAACAACCCCCTCCCCGGTGGTTTGATTCCCTTCCACCTGACAGTGATGTGGGGGTTTCCGGCAGGCGAAGAGGGGAGAGGAAAA
>NZ_JBVJVY010000014.1:0-155323 GCF_055603265.1 Streptomyces sp. NPDC037288 | reverse complement strand
TTTTCCTGCTCGATGGAAACGGCGTACCAAACACGCCCACGACACCCACCGCCACCTCCGCCGACGGGGGGGGGGTTCGCCCCCCCCGTCCGCCCCGCCCAACCCCACCGCTACTCGTGCGTCGGACTCCCGTGCAGCCGGACCGTGCTGAGGATCTTCAGGACGGTCGCCCTGGCGACCTCGCCCTTCACACCCGTGGCCCCGAAGAAGTTGACCGACACATAGTCGCTGGCCGAGTTCTTGAAGCCGAAGGTGAGCGCCTGGCCGTCGGTCACGCACTTGCCCTTGCGCGGAGTGTGGTGCGACTGGGCCCACGCGTAGCTGCCCTCGATGCCCGAAGCGGTCTTGAAGGGGGTGGCCTTCTTGTCCCACGAGAGGCTCTTCTTGTCCGGCATGGTGTAGGCGCCGTAGACCCACCAGGCCGGCGTGTTGATCGCGATCTCGTCCGTGTTCTTCGCGCCGCTGGCGCCCTTGGCGCCCACGGCCGCGAGCTGGGTGTCCTCGGTGCGGCCGTCCTTGTCGTCGTCGGAGGTGCACCAGGTGGGCCGGTACTCGGCGAGGCCCGACATGGTGATGCCCGTGTTGGCCTCGCCCTTCGGGAAGTCGAAAACGATAGCGACGCCCGGTTTGTCGACCTGCCAGTCCGCGGGCACGTCGTAGGCGACGCCCCACTTGGAGTTCACCACGACCCTCCAGCCGGCGATGGTCGGCTTCTCGGTCCCGGTGCCGCGCGGGTCGTCGGTCGCGGACGAGGTGGCCGACGGCTGCCCGGCCGGCTTGCTCGTGTGCTGACCGCCCTTGCCACCGGCCTCGTCGCCCTTGCCGCCGTTCGAACCGAGGACCAGGTAGCCGGTCACACCGGCGGCGACCACGACCGCCGTGGCCGCGAGGATCGCGATCAGTTTCGTGCGGCCGCCGCCCTGCGGGGTCTGCGGGACGGGTGCGGTGGGCGGCTGCTGCTGCCCCCACTGCGGCTGCTGACCGTACGGCCCGGCCGGCGGGTACTGCTGGTACCCGGGCTGCTGGTACGGGTTCGGCTGCTGGTACCCCGGCTGCTGGTACGGGTTGTGCTGCGGATTGCCCTGCGGGTTCGGCGCGCCCCCTGGCGGCTGCTGATCTGGCCACATGGCCAGTAACCCTAGTGCGGCCCGGGACACGATTCGGTCACTGGCCCTCGCCAGGGTCGTAGCGAAGCCCTACTCGTGAGTAACATAACGGCATGAGCGCAGACCAGATGTCGATCGGCGAGATGCTCGCCGCCACCGTGCCCATGGCCCGGACCCTGAACCTGGAGTTCCTGGAGACCACTGCGGACAAGGCCGTCGTGTCCCTGCCGGACCAGGGTGCCTACCACAACCACGTGGGCGGCCCGCACGCCGGTGCGATGTTCACGCTCGGGGAGTCGGCCAGCGGGGCCATCGTGCTGGCCGCCTTCGGCGACCAGCTCTCCCGTGCGGTGCCGCTCGCCGTGCGTGCCGACATCGCCTACAAGAAGCTGGCGATGGGCGCCGTCACGGCGACCGCGACGCTGGGCCGCCCGGCCGCCGACGTCGTCGCGGAACTGGACGCGGGGCAGCGCCCCGAGTTCCCGGTGGCGATCGAGATCCGGCGCGCGGACGGCGCCGTCACGGGCGAGATGACCGTCCTGTGGACGCTGCGCCCCAACCAGCAGGTCTGACCCGGCACTTGACGAGGGGGCCCCGCACGCGGGGCCCCCTCGTCCTGTCGTCTCAGGCGGCCCGGCGGCCTCCCCGAGTGGCGCTCGCGCCGTCCTCCAGTCCCGCCGTGAACTCCTTGAGCCAGTTGATGAACGCGGGGCCGAGGTCCGGACGGGCGCAGGCCAGCCGGACCACCGTACGCAGATAGTCGGCCTTGTCGCCGGTGTCGTAGCGCGGACCGTCGAAGACGACCCCGTGCACGGTGCCGCCCGCCGCGAGGTCCTGCAGGGCGTCGGTCAGCTGGATCTCGCCGCCGCGGCCCGGCGGGGTGCGCTCCAGGACGTCGAACACGGCCGGGTCGAGGACATAGCGGCCGATGACCGCGTACCGGCTCGGCGCGGTCTGCGGGGCCGGCTTCTCCACCAGCCCGGTCACCCGTACGACGCCTTCCTCGGCGGCCGGCTCCACCGCCGCGCAGCCGTAGAGGTGGATCCGTTCCGGAGGGACCTCCATCAGCGCGACCACGCTGCCCGCGTACCGCTCGCGCACCTGAAGCATGCGGCTCAGCAGGGTCTCGCGCGGGTCGATCAGATCGTCGCCCAGGAGTACCGCGAAGGGCTGGCCGCCGACGTGGCGGCGGGCGCACAGCACCGCATGGCCGAGACCGAGCGGGTCGCCCTGGCGGATGTGGTGGATGTCCGCCAGCCGCGCCGGATCGCGTACCGCGTCCAGGCGCACGGTGTCGCCCTTGGCCGCCAGTGCCTGCTCCAGTTCGAAGGCGTGGTCGAAGTGGTCCTCGATGGCCCGCTTGTGGCGGCCCGTCACCATCAGGATGTCGTCCAGGCCGGCCGCGGCCGCCTCCTCGACGACGTACTGGATGGCCGGCTTGTCGACGACCGGCAGCATCTCCTTCGGTGTGGCTTTGGTCGCGGGCAGGAACCGGGTACCGAGCCCGGCGGCCGGGACGACCGCCTTGCGGACCGTACGGGCTGGGGTGGGGGGCGCTGGGGGGTGGGGGGCGATCATGTGGGCCATGCTGGCGGACGTGGATGAGAGCGGGCCCGGAGAAACATGGGAAGCGGCTGTGGAAGGGATACCGCCGGTAACTTTCGTGGATTTCAAGGACGTTGATGTCGAGTCAATCCAACTTCTTGTTTCCTGTGAGCCGCGTGTGCGAAGGTGAGCCTTCCCGCGGGAGGGCAAAGGCAGGCGTCGAGCGCCAAGGCCGGCCCTTTAGGTATGCACCAATTCGGCACTGCTTTCCGACAGGACGGCATTTCGTGCGCGGTCCTGCGGCTGGAAAGGACATGGTTCCGTGCAGTCCCCTCACCCCCCACGCCCGCCGTACCCGCCGCTGCCCGGTTCAGCCGGGGAGTCCGACCGCAATCTCGCCGCCCTGCTCGGCGGCCCGCACCCCGCCCGCCATCACGCCGTCGCCCTGCTGCTGGGCCGCCACTGGCGGGCCGCCCGCGACTACGCCGTCGTCTGTCTGACCTCCGCCTGTCCCACGGCCCACCTCGTGGCCACCGCCGCCTTCCACGAGGTCCTCGGCCGTATGGCGGGCGGGATGGTCGGCGGCGCCCTGCGCCCGCAACTGCTCGTCGCCGTCCGCGACATCGTCCGCGCGTGGGCGGACGACGACGCGGCCTGCGCGACTCTGCCGGAATTGTGCAAACCCGCCGGCGGACGGGGACTGCGCGCGACAAAGCCCGGAACGCCGGAAAGGCGGCAACTCGCCGAACGTGCATTCCAGGCCCTTCCCGGCGCCTCGCAATGCCTTCTGTGGCACACCGAGGTCGAAGCGGAACCGATAAACATACCCGCCGGTCTGCTGGGGATCGACCATGCCACCGCGACGACCGCCCTGGAGCAGGCCCGCGAGCAATTCCGCGCCGGTTGCGCCCGCGCCCACCGGGAACTCGCGCCCTCCCGGGAATGCCGCTTCTACAACCGGCTCCTCGACGTCCCGATGCGCCGTGGCGGCGCCCTGCTGCCGGATGTGCGACAGCATCTGACGGTCTGCGCGTACTGCCGGCACGCCGCCGAGACCTTCGGGCTGTTCGACGACAGCCCCGGGCTCCTGCTCGCCGAGACCGTCCTCGGCTGGGGGGCCCGCCGCTATCTCGACTCCCGCCCGGGGTACGGCGGCGCCGAGGAGGTGCCGCCCGCAGCGGCGCCCGCACCGGCGCCCGCACCGGCGCCCGGCCAGGGGGGAGCGGGGCCCGGCGGCAGGCACCGCACCGGCACCGGCGGACGCCACCGCACCGCCCTGGCCGTCGGCGTCGGGCTGGCCGCCCTCGCGCTGCTCGCCACCGTTCTCGCGGCCAGAAGCTGGTCCGACGACAACGGTGTCCCGGCGCCCGGTGCCACCTGGGGCGCCCCGGCCGGCCGGACCACCCGACCGGGCGGCACCGGTACCCGGTCCGGCACCTCCCCCTCGGCCGCCACGGTCGGGGAAGCCGGCGAGATCGCCCACGGCAGCCTGCGCGGCCTCGCCTCGGGCCGCTGCCTCGACGTGCGCGGGAACGCCGTGCGGGCGGGTGCGGGTGTCGCGCTCGCGCCGTGCTCGTCCGCCGCCTCGCAGCAGTGGTCGTACCACGACGACGGGTTGCTGCGCAGCGCCGCCGACCCGGCGCTGTGCCTGGCGGCCGACCCCGGGACGAGGAGCGTCGTGCTGGCCGGATGCGTCGTGCACGCCGGAGAGGTGGCGTACGACTTCACCGTGCGCGGCGAGATCCTGCTCCGCCGGCCCGAGGGCCTCGCGCTCGCTGCGGGCTCCGGCGGCACCTCCGCCCCGGTCGGGCTGGCCCCGCGCGACGGTTCGCCGGAACAGCGCTGGGTGGTGGAGCCGGGTGCGGGCGGGGTAGGGCGACCCGACGCGGCGCCGGGTGCGCCTGGCGGTCCGGACGGTATCGGTGCTCCGGACGGGGCCGGGGCGGACGGGGCCGGGGACCGGCAGCCGGGGCACGCGAAGGGGGAGGCCGGCGGGGCACCGCATGGCGACACCGCGCGGGGCGGGCCGAAGAGCGCCGGGCGAGGGCCCGCGCATCCGGGCGAGGGCCGGCCGGGGGAGTCGGGAGAGGCGAACGAGACCCGGATCGCCCAGGTCCGTGCGGACCACGGCCGGCGCCGGCACCGGGCGGTGACGCCCGGCGAGGCGCTACGCGCGGTCCACGAGGTCCTTCCGGCGAACGCGGTGCGCGAGGCCCTTCCGGCGCTGCCGGTGCACCACGTTCATCCGCGGGTGCGGGTGCGTGACGCGCTGCCGCAGATCGCCGACCCGGTCGCCGCCGTTCCGACGGCCGTGGGGGCCAGGCTCCGCTGACGCGTCGCGGGCCGACCCCCCGACGCCCGGCCGCGTTCGAGCCACGGCGCCGACGGCATGCGGATTTACAGACTTCCGGTGAATGTCCCGGCGCCGGGCGGACGGGTGAGTGCGAGGTCCGACAGGCGGACACTTTGCCGGAGTTATGGGGGTGTGGCGCGTGGTCCCGGGTGGCCCCGCGCCCGCACCCGTGAGGGGAATGACCGCGTTTTCCGGTTCTTGCGCGGAATTCGTCCCGCTGGCCGAATCGATGTCACCCCGCGTGAAAAGGGCGCGACGTTATTGACCCGTGAGTAGGCCGAGGCTAGGTTCCGGTGGCCTCGCACCAGAGCGTTCCGCCGCACACACCCCCCACCGTGCTGTCTCGCCGATCGTGCCGGAGCATCATGACCTCGCCTGTGCGCGCCCACGACCTCGTCCTGTGCCTCACTCCCTTCGGAGCCCCCGATGCCGGTCTCACCGCAGCCGCCTGCGCCGCCGGCGCGCTCGGCATCCTCGACCTGGGCACCGGTGACCGAAGATCCCGGGAGGAGCTGTCGCGGCTGAGACGAGCCGCTCCGGGACCCTTCGGGGTACGGGTGACCGGCCGCTGCGTCCTGACCCCGGCCGAGGCCGGCGACGGCCCCGACACCGTGGTCCTCACCCCGGACGCCGACTGGAACCCGGCCGAACTCGCCGCGTCCTGCAGGGTGTTGGCGGAGGTCACGGACATCGGCCAGGCGCGCGCCGCCGTACGCGCCGGTGCCCGGGGACTGATCGCCCGGGGCGGCGAGAGCGGTGGCCGGGTCGGCGAGCTGAGCACCTTCGTGCTGCTGCAACAGCTGCTGCGTGACGAGGAGTCGAGCGGCGTCCCGGTCTGGGCGTGCGGCGGCATCGGGCCGCGTGCGGCGGCCGCCGCCGTGGCCGGTGGTGCCGCCGGGGTCGTCCTCGACAGCCAGCTGGCCCTGCTCGCCGAATCGGCCCTCCCCGAGACGGTCCGCTCGGTGCTGCGCTCCCTGGACGGTTCGGAGACGGTGCTGCTGGGCGGCCACCGGGTCCTACGGCGCCGGGGACCGGACGCCCCGTGGCCGCCGGCCGACGACCCGGAGGCGGTCGCGTCCCTGCTGGACGCCGGCGAGCTGCGCGGCCGGCTGCTGCCCGTGGGCCAGGACGGCTTCCTCGCCGCCCGCTTCGCCGAACGGTACGGGGACGTACGGCGGACGGTGCGGGAGGTGTCGGCGGCGGTGCACGGCACGGCCGACGGCGATCCGGCTCTCGCTCTGCGTCCCGGGTCTGCCATGACCAGGGCGCTCGGCACCCGGCTCCCCGTCGCCCAGGGGCCGATGACCCGGGTCAGCGACCAGGCGGGTTTCGCCGCCGCCGTCGCCGGGGACGGGGCGCTGCCGTTCCTGGCGCTGGCCCTCGCCGACGGCGAGCGCACCCGGTCGATGCTCACCGAGGCCCGGGCCGTGCTGGACGGGCGGCCCTGGGGCGTGGGTGTGCTCGGCTTCGCGCCCGAGGACATCCGGAACGCCCAGCTCGACGCCGTACGGGAGCTGCGGCCCACGCACGCGGTCATCGCCGGCGGACGGCCCGCGCAGGCCGAGACGCTGGAGCGGGCCGGGATCCGCACCTTCCTGCACGTGCCCTCGCCGGGACTGCTGCGGCAGTTCCTGGACGCGGGCGTGCGCCGGTTCGTGTTCGAGGGGTCCGAGTGCGGTGGGCACGTCGGACCGCGGGCTTCCTTCCCCCTGTGGGAAGCCCAACTCGCCGTCCTGGAGGACTTCCTGGCGGGGGCCGACGAAGGCACCGCACAGCGGCTGGAGGTGTTCTTCGCCGGCGGTGTCCACGACGAGCGGTCGGCGGCGATGGTCGCGGCCCTCGCCGCGCCGCTCACCGCCAGGGGCGCCGCCGTCGGCCTGCTCATGGGCACCGCCTATCTGTTCACCGAGGAGGCCGTCGCGCACGGCGCCATCCGGCCCCTCTTCCAGCGGCAGGTCCTCGCCGCCACCACCACCGCACTGCTGGAGACCGCCCCCGGCCACGCCACCCGCTGCGTTCCGAGCCCTTTCACCGGCGACTACCGCGACCGGCAGGCCGCCTTACGGGCGCGGGGCCTGCCCGACCGCGAGATCTGGGAGAGCCTGGAACGGCTCAACGTGGGCCGGCTGCGCATCGCCAGCAAGGGCGTCGAGCACGGCACCGACGGCGCGCTGACGGCCGTCGGTGAGGAACGGCAGCTCGCGGACGGGATGTTCATGGCCGGCGAGGTCGTCGTCCTGCGCACAGCGACGACCACCCTGGCGGCCCTGCACCGCTCGGTGACCGACGGCGCCGCCGACTTCCTGACCCGTCGGGCCGCGCGCCCGGAGCCGCTCACCCCGGCCGAACCCGTGCCGCCCGCCCCGCTCGACATCGCGATCGTCGGGATGGCCTGCATGTTCCCCGAGGCCCCCGACCTCCCCTCCTTCTGGGCCAACATCGTCACCGGGCGCGACGCCGTCACCGAGGTCCCGCCCGAGCGCTGGGACCCGGCCGTCCACCACACCGCCGGCAGCACGGCGTCCAAGTGGGGTGGTTTCCTGCCCCGCATCCCCTTCGACCCGCTGCGCTACGGCATCCCGCCCACGTCCCTCGGCAGCATCGAACCCGTCCAGCTGCTGTCCCTGGAGGCCGCCCGCCGGGCACTGGAGGACGCCGGATACGGCGAACAGGGAAGGGAGTTCGACCGTTCGCGGACCTCCGTGGTCTTCGGCGCCGAGGCCGGCAGCGACCTGTCCAACGCCGTCACCCTGCGCGCCGTCCTCCCCTCCTACTACGGCAAGGTCCCCGACGGCATCGAGGAGCAACTGCCCCGCCTGACCGAGGACTCCTTCCCCGGCATGCTCGCCAACGTCATCTCCGGCCGGATCGCCAACCGGCTGGACCTGGGCGGCGCCAACTTCACCGTCGACGCCGCCTGCGCGTCCTCCCTCGCCGCCCTCGACGTGGCCTGCAAGGAACTCGTCGCCGGCACCAGCGACCTCGTGCTGTGCGGCGGCGCCGACCTGCACAACGGCATCAACGACTTCGTCCTGTTCTCCTCCGTCCACGCGCTCTCGCCGACGGGACGCTCCCGCGCCTTCGACGCCTCGGCCGACGGAATCGCCCTCGGTGAGGGCGTGGCCTGCGTGGTCCTCAAACGGCTCGCGGACGCCGAACGCGCCGGCGACCGGATCTACGGCGTCGTCAAGGGCCTCGGCTCCGCCAGCGACGGCCGCTCCCTCGGCCTGACCGCACCCCGCCCCGAGGGCCAGCGGGCGGCGCTGGAGCGGGCCTACCGCAACGCCGGTGTCTCGCCCGCCGACATCGGTCTGGTCGAGGCGCACGGCACCGGCACGGTCGTCGGCGACCGCACCGAACTCACCGTACTCACCGAGGTGTTCGCCGAGGCCGGGGCGGAGACCGGCAGCTGTGCGCTCGGCTCGGTGAAGTCGCAGATCGGCCACACCAAGTGCGCCGCCGGGCTCGCCGGTCTGATCAAGACCGCCCTCGCCCTCCACACCGGGATCACCCCGCCCACCCTGCACCTGGAGCGGCCCAACCCGGCCTGGAGGGAGGACGACAGCCCGTTCGCCTTCCACACCCGCGCCCGGCCCTGGACGGCACCGCCCGCCGAACGCCTCGCCGGGGTCAGCGCGTTCGGCTTCGGCGGCACCAACTTCCACGCGGTCCTCGCGGGCCACGCCGAGGCCGTACCGCTCCGGCGGTCCCTGGACGCCTGGCCGGCCGAGCTGTTCCTCTTCCGGGGCAGGGACGCGGCGGCGGCCCACCGCCACGCCGAGGACCTCCTGCGTGCCGCCGAAACCGCCGGCCGCCCCTGGCGCCTGCGCGACCTCGCCCTCGCCGCGGCCCGCCGCGCCGACACCTCCCACGAACCGGTACGAGCCGCCATCGTGTCCCACGACACCGAGGAACTGATCGGCCAACTGCGCCGACTCCTCACCGGCGACCGCGATCCGGCCGCCGGGATCCATGTCGCGGAACCGGAAGAGGCCGGTGTCGCGGGGCGGGTGGAGGGCGGTGCCGGGGGGCTGGGCGAGGGTGAGACTGCGGGGCCGACGAGTGGGGAGGCCGTGCGGCCGGCGGAGGGCGGGACCGCCGAGCCGGTGAGTGGCGCGGTTGCGGGCCTGGGGGAGGGTGAGGTTGCCGGGCCGGCGGTGGGTGGGGTTGCGGGGCCGGAGCGTGGTCGGGTCGCGTGCCGGGTGGAAGGTGAGGCCGCGGGGCTGGCGGAGGATGAGCTTGCGGGGCTGGCGGAGGATGAGCTTGCGGGCCTGGTGAGCGGCGGGGCTGCGGGCCTGGTGAGCGGTGAGGCTGCGGGCCTGGTGAGCGGTGAGATCGCGGGCCTGGGGGAGGGTGAGCTCGCCGGGCCGGCACGGGGCGGTCCGGCTGGGTCGGTGGTGGGTGAGGTCGCCGGGTCGGCGGTGGGCAGGGTTCCGGAGCCGGCGCGTGATGGGGTCGCGGGGTCGGCGCGTGGGAAAGTCGCCTTTCTCTTCCCCGGTCAGGGCAGCCAGCGCCCCGGCATGCTCGCCGACCTCCTCGTGCACCTCCCCGAGCTGAGGCACTACCTGGACCTAGGACGCGCGTACGCCGACACCGTCCACCCGCCCGCCGCCTTCGACGACACCGCCCGCGAGCGGCGCCGGTCCGCCCTCACCGACACCCGGGCCGCGCAGCCCGCCCTCGGCATCGCGGGCCTGGCCGCCCACGCCTTCCTCACCTCGGCCGGGATCCACCCCGACCAGGCCGCCGGGCACAGCTACGGCGAGCTGGTCGCCCTCACCGCGGCCGGTGCCCTCGACCCCGAGACCCTGCTGGAGCTGAGTGCCGAGCGGGCCGGCGCGATCCTGGCGGCGGCGGGCGACGACCCGGGCACCATGGCCGCCGTCGGCGGCTCCGCCGAGACCGTCGTACGCGCCCTGCACACGGCCGGAACACCCGGCTCGGTCGTCGTCGCCAACCTCAACGCACCCGACCAGACGGTGATCTCAGGCCCGGCGGCGGAGATCGAGACGGCCGTACGGGTGCTGCGGACTGCCGGGCTCGGGGCGCGGCGCATCCCGGTGGCCTGCGCCTTCCACAGCCCGCTCGTGGCCGCGGCGGGGGAACGGTTCGCCAAGGTGCTCGCGGACAAGACGGTACGGGCGCCCGAGTTCCCCGTCTGGGCCAACCGCACCGCCGCGCCCTACCCGCAGAGCCCCGCCGGGGTGCGCGCCGAACTCGCCGCCCAGATCGGCGCCCCCGTCGCTTTCGCCGCCCAGATCGAGGCGATGTACGAGGCCGGCGCGCGCGTCTTCGTCGAGGCGGGCCCCGGCACGGTCCTCACCCGGCTGGTCGGACGGATCCTCGGCGACCGCCCGCACCGCACGGTCGCCTGCGAACCGACCGCCGACAGCGGCCTGCGCGGCTGGCTCGACACCCTCGCCCGACTCGCCGTCGCCGGACAGCCGGTGCGCACCGCCTGGCTCCTGCGCGGCCGCGACGCCGTCGACGCGCTGCGTACCCCGGCGCCGCGGCGGCCGGACTGGACGGTCGACGGACACCTCGTCCGCACCGCCGACGGAGCACTCCTGCCCGGTGCCCTCGCACCGGCCCGACGAGTCGTGGAGACGACCGTGACCACCGACCAGCCGCACGGCGCCCCGGCCGACCGGGACGCGCTCATCTCCGAATTCCTGCGCACCAGCCGGGAGATGATCGCCGCCCAGCGCGACGTCCTGCTCACCTATTTCGGCGCCACGGCCGGCGCCACACCGGCGGCGCCCGTCGCACCCGTGGCGCCACCGCAGCCGACGGCACCCGAACGGTCAGTGGCGCAAGCGCAGTCGCTCGATCCGGGCGTCGCGGAGCCGGTGGACGCAGAGCCGGTGGAGGACGTGGAGCGGGTCGTCCTGGAGATCATCAGCGAACGCACCGGCTACCCCGTCGACATGATCGAGCCCGACCTCGACCTGGAGGCGGACCTCAGCATCGACTCCATCAAGCGGGCCGAGATCGCCGGCGAACTCGCCAGACGCCTGGGCATCGCCGGCGGTCCCGACGTCCTGGCCGACGCCGAACTGGAGGAGCTGGCCAAGGCACGTACGGCGGCGGCGGTGACGGGCTGGCTGACGGCGCGGGTCGGCGCGCACACCGGTGCCGGGAGCGGGCGGGACCGGAACGGGCAGGGCGAGACACCGCCGTACGTCGCCGACGGGAGCGGCGGAGCCGAGGGGCAGGTGGGGGGTTCGTCCGGGGGTGCTGGGAGCGGGCTGCCCGAGGGGCGGGCCGGAGCGTCTCCGGGCGGCGGGAGCGGACTGGCCGAGGAGCAGGGCGGGCGGTCGTACCCGGATGCCGGGACCAGGTCGTTCGAGGGGCAGGTCGGATCGTCGTACCCGGACGCCGGGAGCGGGCTGTCCGAGGGGCGGGCCGGGGGGTCGTCTTCGGGCCTCGGGAGCGGGTGGGCCGGGAAGCGGTCCGAGCCGTCGTCCAGCCCTGCCCCCGGTGTGGCGCCCCAGCGGTACGAGCTGCGCCCCGTGTCTCTTCCGGAGACCGACCCGGCCGCCGGCCCCGCTTCCTCCCTGACCGGCCGGCGTTTCGCCCTCCTGGGGGACGGCGAGGGCGCGGCGGCCGAGGCCGCGGAGCGACTCGTGGCGCACGGTGCCGACACCGTGGTCCTCGAGCGAGGTCACCTCCTCACCGCCGCGGACGGCCCGGTCGACGGCATCGTGTACCTCGGCGCGCTGCCCGGCCCGGACCTCCCGGTGCTGCCGGACGCCTTCCCGGTGCTCCAGGCGGCGCTCGGCTGCGGCCCACGCCGGCTGCTCGCCGTCCGGGCCGCCGACCGCACCGCGGCGCTGCGGTCGGCCGGCCTGGACGGGCTGTTCCGCAGCATCGCTCGCGAGTACCCGGACCTGCTCGCACGGGTCGTCGCCGTCGCGGACACCGCCCCGGCGGCCGTCGCCGACGCCGTGCTCGCCGAGCTGCGCGCACCCGAACCGGCCCCCGTCGTGCTGCGTACGGCGGCCGGGGCCCGGCAGGGGCTCGCGCTGCTGGCCGCCCCCCTGGGCAGGCTCGCCGCAACCGGCGCCGGACCCGCCGCGGACGGTGCCGCCGAAGCCGCCGCACTCGGCCTCGACCGGGACTCGGTCGTGCTGCTCGTCGGCGGTGCCCGGGGCATCACCGCGAGGTTCGCCGCCACGCTGGCCGGCGCCTGCCGGTGCCGTCTCGAGCTGCTGGGCCGTACGCCGGCGCCCTCCGGGGCCGAGGACCCGCGCACGGCCGCCGCACGCACCCCCGTCGAGCTGCGGGCCGCCCTCGCCGCCGAGCCCGGCGCGCCCGGGCCGGCCGGGATCAACCGGGCCGCCGAACTCATCCTCGCCCAGCGGGAGATCACCACCACCCTCCGGGAACTGAGCGCGCTCGGCAGCGAGGCCCGCTACCGGGCGGTGGACTTCCGGAACCGGGACGCCGTCCTGCAGGCGGTCAAGGAGACCCACGCCGAACACGGCCGGCTCGACGGAGTCGTCTTCGCCGCCGGGGTGATCGAGGACCGGCTGATCGCCGACAAGACCCCCGAGTCCTTCCAGCGGGTGTACGGCACGAAGACGGCCGGGGCCGCCGCGCTCTTCGCCGCCCTGGACGACCTGCCCGGCGCTCCGGCGTTCACCGTGCTGTTCGGCAGCGTCGCCGCCGTCCTCGGCAACCGCGGCCAAGCCGACTACGCCGCCGCCAACGACGCTCTGGAAGCGCTCGGCGCCGACCGGGCCGCCCGGACGGGCGCCCGCACGCTGACCGTCCACTGGGGACCCTGGGCGCCGTCCGCCACGCACGGCGGCATGGTCGGCGCGGAACTCGGCCGCGCGTACGCCCGGCAGGGCATCCAGCTGATCGACCCGGACGAGGGCACCGCGGCGCTGCTGCGGGAACTCGCCTGGGGTGAACCGTCGGCCCGTGC
Organism: Streptomyces sp. NPDC037288; assembly: GCF_055603265.1. Taxonomy (NCBI): domain Bacteria; kingdom Bacillati; phylum Actinomycetota; class Actinomycetes; order Kitasatosporales; family Streptomycetaceae; genus Streptomyces; species Streptomyces sp. NPDC037288. The sequence goes on along the minus strand of NZ_JBVJVY010000014.1, from coordinate 142,386 downwards.
GGTCGTCTACACCGCGTCGGGCTGGTGAACATGACGGAACGCCGGATACCCGTCGCCGTCGCCGTCGTCGGGATGGCGGTGCTGCTGCCCGGCGCCCCCGGCCTCGACGCCTACTGGCGCAACCTGCGCGACGGCGTCGACGCGATCCGTGACGTCCCCGCGGACCGTTGGGACGCCGCCTCCTACCGGCCCGGCTCGGCCGCCGGGCCGGCCGTGCCCGGCCAGGTCTACTGCCGGCGCGGCGGCTTCGTGGACGGCCTGGCCGAGGTGGACGTCACCCGGTACGGCATCATGCCCGCCTCCGTGCCCGGCACCGAGCCCGACCAGCTGATCGCCCTCGACGTGGCCGCCGCCGCGCTCGCCGACGCGGGCGGCGAGGACCGGCTCCCGGCCCGGGACCGGATCGGTGTGGTCCTGGGCCGCGGCGGCTATCTCACCCCGGGCCTGGCCCGCCTCGACCAGCGCGTCCGCACCGCCGGACAACTGACGCGCACCCTGGGGGAGCTGTTACCGCACCTGTCGACCGTCCAACTCGACCGTATCCACGCCGCGTTCACCGAACGGCTCGGCCCCGACAGCCCCGAGTCCGCGATCGGCCTGGTCCCCAACCTCGCCGCCTCCCGCATCGCCAACCGGCTCGACCTGCGCGGCCCCGCCCACACCGTGGACGCGGCGTGCGCCTCCTCCCTGGTCGCCGTGGACCAGGCGGTCACCGAACTCACCACCGGCCGCTGCGACCTGATGCTGGCCGGGGGAGTGCACCACTGCCACGACATCACCCTCTGGAGCGTCTTCGCCCAGCTGCGCGCCCTGTCGCCGACCCAGCGCATCCGCCCCTTCCACCGCGACGCCGACGGCATCCTCATCGGCGAGGGCACGGGCGTCGTCGTACTGAAGCGGCTCGCGGACGCCGAACGCGACGGCGACCGCGTGTACGCGGTGATCCGCGGCACGGGCGTGGCCAGCGACGGCCGCACGGCGGGGCTCGTCGCACCCGACCCGGGCGGGCAGGCCAGAGCCGTGCGGCAGGCCTGGCGGGCCGCCGGACTCGACCCCGCCGCACCGGACTCCGTCGGCCTCCTGGAGGCACACGGCACCGCCACCCCCGCCGGGGACACGGCCGAACTCACCACGCTCGCCGAGGTGTTCGGTCCGGGGCCGGGGTACGGGGACGACGACGCCGCGCGCCCCGTCCTCGGCTCGGTGAAGTCGATGATCGGCCACACCATGCCGGCCGCCGGGGTCGCCGGCCTGGTCAAGGCCGCCCTCGCCCTCCACCACGGCACCCTCCTGCCCACCCTGCACTGCGACACCCCGCACCCCGCGCTCGCCGCCACCCGCTTCCGCACCCTGGACCGGGCCCGCCCCTGGGAGACCGGCCCGCGGCAACCCGTCCGCCGAGCCGCCGTGAACGCCTTCGGCTTCGGCGGGATCAACGCCCATGTGGTGCTGGAGGAGGCACCGGGAAACCGTTCGGTGCCCGGAAAGGTGTGGGGCGCGGTTGCCGCGGCGGAAAGGGCTGTGCCTGCCGGTTGGGGGGCGGCGGGGGCGGTGCCTGTCGGTTGGGTCGGGGAGAGCGCTGTGGGTTCGGGTTCGGGGGCGGCGGACGCTGCGGGTGCCGGTTCGGGATCGGCGGGGGCGGTGCCTGCGGGTGCTGGTTCGGAATCGGCGGGGGCGGTGCCTGCGGGTGCGGTTCCGGCGGAGGCCACGTGTGCTCGTCCGGGGCGTGGGGAGGCGGCGTCGCCCGGGCTGTGCTCCGTGTCCGCTCCCGCCCGCGTCACCGAGCCCGAGAGGATCCTGCTGCTCGCCGCCGGCAGTGTGACGGACCTCGCCGTCGCCCTCGGCGCCGACGACTCGGCCGTCCTCGGCGCCGGTCTCGACCCTGCCCGGCCGCACACCGGCGCCGGCCCGGCCCGGCTCGGGATCGTGGACCCGACCGCCAAGCGGCTCGCCCTGGCGCGCCGCGCGGTCGCCAAGGGCCGCGCCTGGCAGGGCCGTAGCGACGTGTGGTTCCGGCCGGGCCCGCTGCTCGGGCTGGCCGCCGGCCGGCTCGCGTTCGTCTTCCCCGGCCTGGAAGGCGACTTCACGCCCCGCACCGACGACATCGCCGCCCACTTCGGCCTCACCCCGCCGCCCGGCACGGACGTCCGGGTCGGCGACGTAGGACGGCACGGCTTCGGGGTCGTCGGCGTGGGGCGCCTGCTGGACCAGGCGCTGCGCCGCATGGGGGTCGTACCGGACGCGGTCGCCGGGCACAGCGTCGGCGAGTGGACGGCCATGGTGGCGGCCGGGCTGTACGCGCCGGAGCAAGTCGACGTGTTCATGGCCGAGTTCGACCCCGACGCGGTCACCGTCCCCGGCCTCGCCTTCGCCGCCCTCGGCACGTCAGCCGCACACGTCCGGGCCGCGCTCGCCGAGTCCTGGGCGGACTCCGGGATCGTGCTCTCCCACGACAACGCGCCCCGCCAGTCCATGGTCTGCGGACCCGGCACGGCGGTCGAGGAGTTCGTGCGGTCCCTGCGCGCCCAGGGGGTCATCTGCCAGGTGCTGCCCTTCCGCTCCGGCTTCCACACGCCGATGCTGGAGCCGTACCTCGCGCCCATCAAGGAGGCCGCCGACCGCTTCCGGCTGCACCCGCCGAGCGTTCCGGTGTGGTCCGGGACGACCGCGGCGCCCTTCCCGGACGCGGAGCCGGCGGTACGCGAGTTGTTCGTACGGCACCTGCTGGAACCCGTCCGCTTCCGCGAGCTGACCGAGGCCCTCTACGCCGCCGGCCACCGCGTCTTCGTCCAGACGGGCCCCGGCCGGCTTACCTCCCTCATCGGTGACACCCTCGGCGACCGCGACCATCTGACCGTCGCCGCCAACGTGCCCGAGCGTGGGGGCATGCCCCAACTCCGCCGTGTGGCGACGGCGTTGTGGGCGGCCGGAGCGCCGGTTCCGCCAGCGGTGCCACGCCGCACTGCGGGAGCGCCGGTGTCGGCGCACCCGGCGGGGACGTCCGTCTCGTCGGCGGTGCCACCCCGCGCCGCGGCGCCCGCCCCGGCCCCCCGGCGCCCGCCCGTCCGGCTCGATCTCGGCGCCGCCTTGGTCTCGCTGAAGGGTCCGGTACTCGACGCACTCCGCGCGGAACTGCGCGTGGCGTCCCTCACCGCCGACCCGGCATCTCCGGACCGCCCGAGACCGTCCGCACAGTTCCCACCCCCAGACCGCGCGGGACCAACCGCCGCGGGCCTCACGCCGCGAGGCCACCCGGAACCGTCCGGCACGCAGCTCCCGCCCCCGGACCGTCCGGCACCAGCCGTCGCACACCGCACGCCCCCCGCCCCTCCAGGACCGACCGGCACGCCCCTGAACCCTCCGGGCATACCCAGCCTCGGCGAACTCGACGGGCTCGCCGCGCGCTTCCCGGCCGCCGCCGAGCTGGCCGCTGTGCTGCGGGACACCGCGGACACGGCGGCGCAGCTGATCAGCGCGGACCGCCGCCGCGCCCCCAACGCCGCCCCCACCCTCGCCGGCCCGACCCGCGCCGCGCCAACCCTCACCGGGACCGCCGGCGCCGCGTCAACCCGTAACGCGACCACCGGTGCCGCACCCACCCCGTCCGAGCCCACCCCCACCGAGCCCCTCGCCGCACCCGCGCTCATGGCGCCCGCCCCGACCGCCACCACCGTCCATGTCTCCCCGCACACCATGCCCCACCTCCTGGACCACTGCTTCTTCCCGCAACGCCCCGGCTGGCCGGACATCGAGGACCGCTGGCCGGTGGTCCCCGCCACCACGATCGTCCGGCACATGATGGACGCCGCGGAGACGGCGGCCCCCGGTCTGCGGGCGGTCGCCGTGCACGAGGCCCGTTTCGACCGCTGGCTCACCGCCACACCCCCCGTCGACATACAGGTCACCGTCACTCCGGCCCCCAGTCACCCGGACGGCGTCAGCCTCCCCCCGGCCCCCAGCCACCCCCACCGCGTCACCGTGGCGTTCGGCCCCACCGCCCGTGCCGTCGTCGAACTCGCCCCCGACCACCCTGCACCACCTCGGCCCAGCTCCCTCCCGGACGCCCCGGAACGCCGCCCCCAGCACACCGCGGCCCAGGTCTACCGGGAGCGCTGGATGTTCCACGGCCCCGGATTCCAGGGACTGACCGACCTCACCGCGATCGGCGAGCGGCACATCCGTGGAGTGATCACCGCGCCCGCCGCCCCCGGCGCACTGCTCGACAACGTGGGGCAGCTCCTCGGCTACTGGATCATGGCGACCCGGACCGAGCGGACCGTCGTCTTCCCCGTGCGGATGCGGCACCTGCGGTTTTACGGACCGCACCCGGCGCCCGGGACCGAGGTCGGCTGCGTGCTGCGGATCACCTCCCTCACGGACACCGTCCTGGAGGCCGACGCGGAGCTGACCGTGGGCGGACGGGTGTGGGCCGTGATCGGCGGCTGGCACGACCGCCGCTTCGACAACGACCCGACCACCCGCCCCGTCGAACGCTTCCCCGACCGCCACACCCTGTCCGCGGCCATGCCCGGCGGCTGGGTCCTGGTACACGAACGCTGGCCGGACCTCGCCTCACGCGAGCTGATCATGCGCAACTCGCTCGGTGCCGCCGAGCGCACCGAGTACGCCGCCCGCCCGCCGCGCGGGCGTCGGCAGTGGCTGCTGGGCCGGATCGCCGTCAAGGACGCCGTACGGCAGTGGCTCTGGCAGCACGGCGAGGGACCCGTCTTCCCGGCGGAACTGCGGGTCCACAACGAAGAGTCGGGGCGCCCGTACGTCACCGGGGTGCACGGCCGCGCCCTGCCCCCGCTGGACGTGTCGCTCGCCCACCGCGGCGAGGCGGGCGTGGCGATCGTCCGCCCGCACACCCCGCGGCCGGGTCCCGGCATCGACGTCGAAGAGGTCACCGAACGCGATCCGGCGACCCTCGCCACCGCACTCGGCCCGGCCGAACTGCAGCTCCTGCACGACCGCTCGGAGGACGGCCCCGACCCGCGGGCCCTGTGGTTCACCCGGTTCTGGGCCGCCAAGGAGGCGGTCGCCAAGGCCGAGGGCGTCGGATTCGGCGGCCGGCCACGGGACTTCGCGGTGCTGGAGACCACCCCGGACGGCAGCCGGCTGCTGGTCTCCGGGCGCCTGGAACGCGTCTACACCGTGCACTGCGCGGCGCTGACCAATCCGCCCGCCCTGCCGGAACGCGGCCTGGACGACCGGGCCGGGAGCCGACGACGGACACCCCCACGAAGCAGCCGAGGAGCACCCCCGATGAACCCCACGCATCCGTTCCCGACGAACCCCGCGCATCCGGCGCCGGCGCAGTCCACCGTCGACGCCGTGCTCGCCGACGTCACCGGCATGCTCCGCACGGTGCTGGCGGAGTACGGCGACGACGACGTGGTGATCGGCCTGTCCACCACCTTCAACCGCGACCTGGAACTGGAGAGCATCGACCTCGTCACCCTGGCCGGCCTGCTGGAGGAGCGGTACGGGCAGCGGGTCAACCTCGCCGAGTTCCTGGCCGGCATGGAGTTCGACGAGATCATCGAGCTGACCGTCGGCCGGCTCGTGGAGTACGTGGTGTGGAGCCTGAAGACCACGCACCCGGAGACCACCCGCCCGAAGACCGCCCACCCGAAGACCACCCAGGCGGGCTGAGACATGGCGATGGTCGACGCCGACGGCATCCGGCTGCACGTCCAGCGCATGGCCCCGGCCGCCGACAGCACCCCGCACGGCACGGTCGTCCTGGTGCACGGCCTGCTCACCGACAGCCTGGCCAGCTACTACTTCACCGTCGCACCCGCCTTCGCCGCGGCCGGACTCGACGTCGTCATGTACGACCTGCGCGGGCACGGCCGCAGCGAGCGCCCGCCGCACGGCTACACCCTCGACCACAACATCGACGACCTGGAGGCGCTCCTCGACCGGCTGGCCGTCACCGGGCCCGTCCACCTCGTCGGCAACTCCTACGGCGGGACCATCGCCTTCGGCTTCGCCGCCCGGCACCCCGAGCGCGCGGCCAGCCTGACGCTGATCGAGTCCGAGCCCGCGACCGCCGCGTGGGCGGCGAAACTCGGCCGCATCCTCGACCGGGTCATGACCGAACTCGCGCACAACGAGCCCGACGCCGTCGCCTGGATCACCGCCCACCGGGGCCACAACACGGCCCGGCTGGCCAAGGGCGCGGCCCGGCTCGCCCGCGAGACCACCCTCGGCCGGGACATCCCCGCCAGCCGCGTGCTGACCGAGGACGCCGTCAGAGCCGTACGCTGCCCGGTCCTCGGCGTGTACGGCGGGGAGTCGGACCTCGCCGCCCTGGTGCCGCTGAAGCAGGCGCTGCTGACGGACTACCGGGCGGTCGTACTGCCCGGGCACGAGCACTCGGTGCTGGTCGAGGCGCCCGCGGCCGTCGGCGGACACATCCTGGAACTGATCCGCGCCGGGGCGGGTGTCCGATGAGTGCCTTCCTCTTCGTCGTGCCACCGCTGACCGGGCACGTCAACCCGGCCGTGGGCGTGGCCGCCCGGCTCGCCGGGCGCGGGCACCGGGTGGCCTGGGTGTGCCCCGACCCGGCGCTGGTGCGGCGGCTCGCGGGCCCGGACGCCGAGGTGTCCGGGTGCGCGGGCCCGGTGCCGGGCGCCGAGGGTGTCGTACGACCTGCGGACCTGCGGGGCGCGGAGGCGCTGAAGTTCCTGTGGGAGGGGTATCTGCTGCCGCTCGCCGACGCCATGGCGCCCGGTGTCCGTACGGCGGCCGAGGCGTTCCGGCCGGACGTGGTCGTGGCCGACCAACAGGCCTTCGCCGGTGCCCTGGTGGCCGAACGCCTGGGACTGCCGTGGGCCACCTCGGCCACCACCTCGGCCGAGTTCTCCGGCGCCTACGACGGCCTGCCGAAGGTCGCCGAGTGGCTGCGACACCGCCTCACCGAGCTGCGCGCCCGCATCGGCGACCCGTCCGGCACCGCCGATCCGCGGTCCTCGCCGCACCTCCTGCTGATCTTCAGCACACCCGAACTCATCGGTCCCCAGGCGCCGTTGGCGCCGCACATCCACTACGTCGGCCCCTCGCTCGCCGGCCGCCCGGCCGGCCCCGGCTTCCCCTGGGAACGGCTGGACCACGGCCGGTCGAAGGTCCTGGTGACCCTGGGCACGGCGAACGCCGACGCGGGCGACCGGTTCCTCGCCGAGTGCCTCACCGCCCTGCGGGAACGCGCCGACCGCGTACAGGCGGTGATCGCCGACCCGGGCGGCGCCCTCGCGGTGCCGCCCGACGACAAGGACGTCCTGGCACTGCCGTCCGTGCCCCAACTGCCCCTCCTGGAAAGGATGGACGCCGTCGTCTGCCACGCCGGGCACAACACCGTGTGCGAGGCCCTGTGGCACGGCGTCCCGCTCCTCGTCGCACCCATCCGCGACGACCAGCCCGTGGTGGCCGGACAGGTCGTGGACGCGGGCGCCGGCGTCCGCCTCCGCTTCGGCCGGGTCCGCGCGGACCGGCTGGGCGCCGCCCTCGACACCGTCCTCACCGACCCCGCCCACCGGGCCGCCGCCGCCCGGATCCGCACCGCGTTCCGCGCGGCGGGCGGCGCCCGGGCCGCGGCGGCCCACCTCGAACGACTCGCAGCGGAGGCCCGATGAGCGACCGCAACGACAGGCGTGCCCGCACGGCCCGCATCGCCGCCCTGCGCCCCGCCTACCAGCGGGACCTGGCCGCAGGAACCGACCGTTTCTTCGCACCCCGGCGCGCGACCTGCCCCTGGTGCGGCTCGGACCGGCTCGCCGCCCGCCTCCACACCACCGACCTGCTCCAGCACAAGCCCGGCCGCTTCACCCTCGACCACTGCGCCGACTGCGGCCACACCTTCCAGAACCCCCGACTGACCGAAGAAGGCCTGGAGTTCTACTACCGCGACTTCTACGACGGCCTCGGCGAACAGCGCATGAGCGGCACCTTCGGCGGCCGTACCGCCATGTACCGGGGCCGCGCCGAGGCGATGCTCCCGCACGACCCCGCCCCGAAGACATGGCTGGACGTCGGCACCGGACACGGCCACTTCTGCGCCACCGCCCGTACCGTCCTGCCCGACACCTCCTTCGACGGGCTCGACTTCACCGACGGCGTCGAACTCGCCGCCCGCGAAGGCCGCGTGGACCACGCCCACCACGGCGCCTTCCCCGCCCTCGCCCCCGAACTCGCCGCCCGCTACGACGTGGTGAGCATGTTCCACTACCTGGAGCACAGCACCGACCCGGACCGTGAACTCCGCGCCGCCCACGAGGCCGTACGCCCCGGCGGCCACCTGCTCATCGAGGTGCCGGACCCGCAGAGCCGTTACGCCCGGCTGCTCGGCCGCTGGTGGCTGCCCTGGCTGCAGCCGCAGCACCTGCACCTCATGCCCGTCGCTGGCCTCCGGCGGCGGCTGACCGAGCTGGGCTTCACGGTGGTCGCCGAACAGCACACCGAAGCGCACGACCCGGTCGACCTGCTCGCCGCCGTCTGGCTGGCCCTCGACCACACCGCTCCGCGCGAGGACGCCCCCTGGCTCCCCGAGCCGCCCGGCGCCCTGCGCCGGGCCGCGCGCACCACCCTCCTCCTCGCGGGGGTGCCCGCGCTCGTCACCGCGACCCTCCTCGACCGGTTCGCGCTACGGCCCCTCTCCCACCGCCTGGGCCTGTCCAACGCCTACCGCCTGGTGGCGCGCCGGGAGTGAGCGGAACTCACAGCACCCTCGCGCGGATGAGCGCGGACAGGGTCAGGCTGCCCGGCAGCAGCGGCACCCAGTCGGTCAGCACCCGATAGCCGATGACCGTCGCGGTGGCCGGCGCCGGTGCGGAGCCGAAGGTGACCAGCGTCCACACCAGCGCGGCGTCGACCGCGAGCCCGCCCGGTGCCGGAACCGCCCCGACGGCCGTGCCCGCCGCGAGGTAGGCGAGCACCACGTGCGCCCAGGGCAGCCCCAGTCCGAGCGCGGCACCGACACAGGCCAGGGTGGACCCCTGGACCAGCGGCATCGCGACCGCCCCGCCCCACAGCGCGACCACCCGGGACGGCCGGGTGTGCACCTCCCGGGCATCGGCGAGGGCGGAGCGCAGCAGCCCCGACACCGGCCGCCGGAGCGGCCGTACGACCGTCAGCAGCACCCCGGCCACCGCGACGACCCCGCCCGCGACGGCGGCGACCGGGACCAGCAGCCGCCCGTCCGGTACCAGCTCACCGAGGCGCCGCCAGGCCGGTGACGCCGCCAGGAACACCAGCAGCACCACCGTCTTCGCGCCGGACTTGGCCAGCGAGTACAGCCCGATCGACGCGGTGGCCCGGGCGGCCGGCACCCCGCGGCCCCGCAGGAAGCGCAGGGTGACGGCATGGGCGCCGAGCCCGCCCGGCAGCACGTGGTTGGCGGCACCGGCGGCGAACTGCGAAGCGAGCAGCAGACCCGGCGGCAGCCGGTCGGGCAGGGCACCCTGCCGCACACACGAGGCCGCCACGCAGTTCAGGCAGGTGAAACCGGCCCCGGCCAGCAGCCACCACGGGTCGGCCGCGAGGAGCCGCCGGACGCCCTCGTGCATCACCGGCCGGTTGGCGACGGCCCAGCCGGCGGCCAGCAGTACCGGAGCCAGGCACAGGACCAGCCGTATGTGCCGGCCCGCCAGGACGGAGGGGAGCCGGGCGGCGGGCTCCGGACCGGTGTCCGGCGGATCACCGGAGTCGGCGGACGCGGGCGCCGCCGTCCGGGAACCCGGCGGAGAGGCGAGCGAGGGGGACTCGGACACTGAGGGGGACTCGGACACTGAGGACACGGGGACGTCGTCCTTCCGCAGCGGGTCCCGCGGCGGGACCTGGGGGAGGCGGGCCGGGCGAGACAGCGGGGAGCCTTCCCCTCCCGTGTGACACCGGGATGTCCGAAAACCGAAGGAGTGAGGGCGGGACGGTGCCGCCGGGTAGTGCGCGCAAGCCGCCGTTCGCCGCCGACCAGGTAGCCTTCCCTTGGGGCGCGCTTTACATGCGGCGCCCCCGAAGCAAGGACGGCGACAGGGGAGGAACCGGCGGTGCACGTCCAGGAATGGCTCGACACGGTGCCCGCGGCCGCCGTCTACGCCGTGGTGGCCCTGGTGATCGGTCTGGAGAGCCTGGGCATCCCGCTGCCGGGCGAGATCGTGCTGGTCTCGGCGGCGCTCATGTCCTCACAGCACTCCGGCATCAATCCGGTCGTCCTCGGCGCCTGCGCGACCGCCGGCGCCGTGGTCGGCGACTCCATCGGCTACGCGATCGGCCGCAAGGGTGGCCGCCCGCTGCTCGCCTGGCTTGCCAAGAAGTTCCCGAGGCACTTCAGCGAGGGCCATGTGGCCACCGCCGAGCGGTCGTTCGAGAAGTGGGGCATGTGGGCCGTCTTCTTCGGCCGCTTCATCGCCCTGCTGCGTATCTTCGCGGGCCCGCTCGCGGGCGTCCTGCACATGCCGTACTGGAAGTTCCTGATCGCCAACGTCCTCGGCGGTGTCTGCTGGGCAGGCGGCACCACGGCCGTCATCTACTACGTGGGCATCGTCGCCGAGGACTGGCTGAAGAAGTTCTCGTACGTGGGGCTCGCAGCGGCGGTCCTGATCGGCCTGGCCTCCCTGCTCATCATCAAGCGCAAGGCGAAGAAGGCTCAGCCGGCGCAACGGGAGGCAGAGCCTGTGAGCGCCGGGGATTGAGGCGGCCCGCCGGACGGCCTAGCGATGGGCGTCCTTGTGGGCCTTCGCCAGCTCCGCGTACATCGTGCCGTTGAGGGTGACCCCCTGCCGCTCCTCCTCGCTCAACGCCCTCTTCACCTTCGCCGGCACGCCGGCCACCAGCGACCCCGCCGGCACCACCATCCCCTGCGGCACCAGAGCCTGAGCGGCCACCAGCGACCCCGCCCCGATCACGGCCCCGTTCAGCACGGTCGCCCCCATTCCGATCAGGCAGTCGTCCTCGACCGTCGCCCCGTGCACCACGGCGTTGTGCCCGACGGACACCCGCGCACCCACGCTCACGGGAAACCCGGGATCCGCGTGCAACGTGACGTTGTCCTGGACGTTCGCGTGCGCGCCCACGGTGATCTTCTCGACGTCCCCGCGCACCACCGCGCCGTACCAGACACTGGCCCCGGCGTGCAGCGTGACGTCGCCGATCACGGAGGCCGTAGGCGCCACGAACGCCTCCGGATCGATCTGCGGCTCCTTGCCCCCGATACCCACGATCAGCGCCTGCTGCGTCATCACCGTCTCCTCGTATCCGTAAGTACCCCGCACGGTACGACACGGTGTGGGGCAAAGATCACAGCAGCCCGCCCTCTCGCCGGAGACAACCGGTGAGTAACGTGACCCCGTGCCGAAGCGCAAGAACACGTTCTCATCCTGGCGACGCCGCGCGGCGCAACGCGTGGTCCACGCGGCCTGGGCCTGGGCGCAGCGCACGGGCTCCGTCACCGCCGACCACCCCGGCCGCCTGCACTTCGGCTCGATCGGCGAAGCCACCCGGCTCGCCTTCCCACTCGGCACCGTCTTCGGCGAACCCTGGATCCACCTCGGCTCCCACTGCATCATCGCCGAGCAGGTCACGCTGACCGCCGGCCTGATGCCCGACCTGGACCTCGGCCCGGATCCGATCCTGCGCATCGGCGACGGGGTGGTCCTCGGACGCGGCAGCCATGTCATCGCGGACACGACGGTCACCATCGGCAGCGACTGCTACTTCGGCCCGTACGTCTACGTCACCTCCACCAACCACTCCTACGACGACCCGCACCAGCCCATCGGCAGGCAGTGGCCGCGCATGGAGCCCGTGGAGATCGGCCCGGGCTGCTGGATCGGCACCGGCGCGGTGATCCTGCCGGGCGCGCGGATCGGCCGGAACGTGGTCGTCGCGGCCGGTGCCGTGGTCCGCGGCACGGTGCCCGATCACGCCGTGGTCGCCGGGGCTCCGGCCCGGGTCGTCCGGCGCTGGACACCCGAGCAGGGCTGGCAGCCGCCGCTCAGGACCCCGGCGCCGGTGCCGATCCCGGACGGGATGACACCGGAGCAGTTGCGCGCGCTGGCGGAACTGGACGAGGACGGGGTGGCCCGGCTCGCGGAACTGGAGACCGAGGGCTGACTCAGCCGGTGGCCAGCAGCAGCGTGCCGACCAGCGCCAGACCCGCGCCCGCCGCCTGGACGGCGCGCAGCCGCTCGCTGAGGAAGCCGCGCGCGGCCAGCGCGGTCACCACCGGATACAGCGAGGCGAGGACGGCCGCCACGGTGACCGGGCCGTGCTGGGCGGCGACGGCGTAGGTGCCGTTGGCGGCCACGTCGGCGAGCCCGACGAAGGCCAGCGCGGGCAGTGAGGCCCAGGGGAAGCCGTCCTCCGGCACCGCCCGGCCGCCGCGCCGGACGGAGACGGCGAGCGCGGCCCCGCCCACCGCGACGTTCGTCAGCCGCTGCGCGAACAGGGCGAGGAAGAGGCCGGTGACGTTCGTCGGGGCCTCCGTGATCAGGGCGAACACCGTGCCGAAGCCCAGTGCCGCGACCAGCGTGAGCAGGATCGTGCGCCGTTGTACGGCGGCGCCGCGCAGCTGCGGGCCGCCCGCGAGGACGACACCGGTGACGGCGACCGCGATGCCCGCGACCCGGAGCAGCCCGGGCCGCTCGCCGAGGACCAGCCCGACGCCCACCGGCACGGCCACGCTGAGCGTCGCGAGCGGCGAGACGACCCCCATGGGGCCGAGCGCGAGTGCCTGGTAGAAGGAGAGCAGGGCGACCGGTCCCACCAGGCCCGCGGCGAACGCGAACCACAGGCGGGGTCCGGCCTCGCCCCACGCGCCGGTCGCGGCGACGATCGCGCCCAGCACCGCCGCCGCGACGGCCTGCGAGACGACCACGACCGTCAGCGCGGGCGTACGCCGGGTCAGCAGCCCGCCGCCGAAGTCGGCCAGGCCCCACAGGAGGCTGGTGGTCAGGGCGAAGAACGCTGTCACGGCCAGCCTCGCAGTACAGTTCGGTGAACGATCAGGTGCACCACACCGTAGTTCAGTTCAGTGAACTCTGTCATCCCATATATTGAACCTCCATCGATGGACGTGATGTGTCGGACCTCGACCTGCTGACCCAGTCCCTGGCGCGCAATGTCAAGCACTGGCGCACGGTGCGCGGCTTCACCCTGGACGTGCTCGCCGCCCGGGCGGGGGTCAGCCGCGGCATGCTGATCCAGATCGAGCAGGCCCGGACGAACCCCAGCATCGGCACCGTCGTCAAGATCGGCGACGCGCTCGGCATCAGCATCACCACCCTGCTCGACTACGAGCAGGGCCCCACCGTCCGCATCGTCCCCGCCGAGCAGGCCGTACGGCTGTGGCACACCGACGCCGGCAGCTACAACCGCCTCCTCGCCGGCACGGAGGCACCCGGCCCGCTGGAGATGTGGGACTGGCGGTTGATGCCCGGCGAGCAGAGCCCCTCCGAGCCGCACCCGCCGGGCACCGTGGAGCTCGTCCACGTCACCACGGGCGAACTGACCCTGACCGTGGACGGCGTCAGGCACCTCGTGCCGACCGGCGCGAGCGCCACGTTCGAGGCGAGCACCTCGCACACGTACGGCAACGAGGGCGACGTCCCGATGGAGATGGTGATGGCCGTCTCGGTGCCGCCCGTGCGCTGAACCGCGCCGCGGGGGGCGGCCGGCGGGCTGTTACCGTGCGGCCATGCGCCCACCGATCGGAGACTTCGCCACCGCCACCCCCGCCCCGGACTGCCTTCGGGAGCTGACCGCCCCGGTCGCCGACGCCGTACGCCACTGGCAGGGCGCGGTCCCCGCCGACCGCATCCTCTACGTCGAGACCGACCCGCAGTGGGCGGACACCGCCGTCTTCGTCGAGCACTACGGCCGCGACCTGCTGGAGCAGTCGGCGAACTGCGTGGTCGTCGCGGGCAAGCGGAGCGGTGAGACCACCCTCGCCGCGTGCGTGGTGCTCTCCACCACCCGGGTCGACGTCAACGGAGTCGTCCGCCGCCGACTCGGCGCGCGCAGGACCTCCTTCGCCTCGGTGGAGACGGCCACCGGCGAGACCGGCATGGAGTACGGCGGCGGCATCACCCCGGTCGGACTGCCCGCCGGCTGGCCGGTGCTGCTCGACCCGGCCGTCGTCGACCTGCCCTACGTCCTCGTCGGCAGCGGACGCCGGCGCGGCAAACTGCTGGTCCCCGGCAAGGCCCTGGCGGAACTCCCGGGCGCCGTGGTGGTGGAGGGGCTCGGGGTCGCATGAGACCGGCGAACGGCAGATCCGTTCCCCGGGACCCGGAGAAAGCAGCAGGTCAGCCCATGCGGGAACGGCCTCGGCCGGAACAGGTCCGCCACTTACACGGCCAGGTGGTGGGCCAGGGCGAGATGCGGGTCCGTCTCGCCCGGTGCCGGTGCCGGGTCGGCGTGGACCAGGGCGGCCGTCAGTCTCGGTACGGCGTGCAGCAGGGCGTGTTCGGCCTCGACGGCGATCGCGTGCGCCTGCCGTAGCGTCGCCTCGCCGTCCACCACCACCGCGAGTTCGGCCCGCAGCCGGTGCCCGATCCAGCGCAGCCGCAGTTCACCCACCGCACGCACGCCCGGCACCGCCCGCACCGCCCGCTCCGCCCGGTCCACCAGCGCCGGGTCGACGGCGTCCAGCATCCGCCGGAACACCTCCCGCGCCGCGTCCCGCAGCACCAGCACGATCGCAGCCGTGATCGCCAACCCGACGGCCGGGTCGGCCAGGTGCACGCCGAGAGCCGACCCTCCGGCGCCCACCAGCACCGCCAGCGAGGTGAAACCGTCGGTACGGGCGTGCAGCCCGTCGGCGACGAGCGCGGCCGAGCCGATCTCCCGGCCCACCCGGATCCGGTACCGGGCCACCCATTCGTTGCCCGCGAACCCGACCAGAGCGGCCGCCGCGACCGCCGGCAGGTGCGTCACCGGGCGCGGATCGAGCAGCCGTCCCACGGCGGCCCAGGCGGCGAAGGCCGCCGAGGCGGCGATGGTCAACACGATCACCAGCCCCGCGAGATCCTCCGCGCGCCCGTAGCCGTAGGTGAACCGCCGGGTCGCCGCCCGCCGCCCCAGCACGAAGGCGATGCCGAGCGGGACGGCGGTCAGGGCGTCGGCGGCGTTGTGCACGCTGTCCCCGAGCAGCGCCACCGACCCGGACAGGGCCACCACGGCCGCCTGTGCCAGCGCGGTGACCCCGAGAACGGCCAGCGACACCCACAGCGCCCGCATCCCGTGCGCCGAGGCCTCCATGGCCGGGTCCAGCTTGTCGGCGGTGTCGTGGGAGTGCGGGGTGAGGAGATGCGCCAGCCGGTGCCGGAGACCGGGAGTGGGGGCGGCGCGGCCCTCGCGGCTGTGGCTGTGGCTGTGGCCGTGCGCCGGGGCGGAGCTTCCGGCGCCGCGCCGGCCGTGGGAGCGCCCGGCGTGCCCCGGCTCGCCGTGCCCGTGCGCGTGGTCGTCGTGTCCCGGCGCGCCGTGTGTGTGCACATGGGCCTGCCGGTCGGGCCCGCGCCCGCCGGGCCCGTGGTGATGAGGGTGCCGGTCGTTCACGTGGATCCCCTTCCGTGCGGGAGTGGACGGGTGGCGCCCACGGGACCATTATGTGCGTATGAGCGCACGCATGCACCTGTCACCTGCGCACCATGCGCATCCGCGCAGCCCGGGCGAGGAGCAGTTCGCGCTCGCCGCCGAGCTGATGGCCCTGCTCGGCGACCGCACCCGTCTCACCCTGCTGCACGCCCTGTCGGCCGGTGAGGCCGACGTCACGACGCTCACCGAGGCGTGCGGCGCGGCCCGTCCCGCCGTCAGCCAGCACCTGGCCCGGCTGCGGCTCGCGGGCCTGGTGAAGACCCGCAAGGAGGGCCGCCGGGTGATCTACTCACTCCCGCACGGACACCTGCGCCGACTGGTGGAGGAGGCCCTGAAGACGGCGGACCACCACCTCGCCGAAGGGCGCACCGGCAGTCAGTAGGCGGCTGCCGTGCCGAGGTACTGCTCGGCGAAGGCCGCCGCCGCGGCCGGCGAGGTGAACAGCCGGCGCAAGCGGGCCAGTGTGGTGCCGGCGCGGAACGGGTCGTCCGACGCGACGCCGTGGTAGATGTCCGACAGCCACTGTGAGAACTCCTGGTAGTCCCACACCCTGCGCAGGCAGGCCGCGGAGTAGCCCTCCAGGCCGCTGTCGTCCCCCTTCGTGATGTATGCCGCGAGCGCGTCGCCGAGCAGGAAGGCGTCGTGCAGGGCCAGGTTCATGCCCTTCGCGGCGATGGGCGCGACCAGGTGACCGGCGTCCCCGGCCAGGAACAGCCGCCCGTGGCGGAGCGGTTCGACGACGTAGTGGTGCATGTCCAGGACACGTCTCTCGATCAGCCGGCCCTCGGTGAGCGGGGGCGCCCCGGCCGCGCCGAGCCGCTCGCGCAGTTCGCTCCAGACCCTGTCGTGCGACCAGTTCCCGGGATCGTCGCCGGGCGGGCACTGGAGGTAGAACCGGGTCACCTCGGGGCTGCGGTGCATCTGCCCGGCGAAACCGCGCGGGTGGACGCCGAACAGGACGCAGTCCGTCGACGGCGGTACCTCCGCGAGCAGGGCCAGCCAGCCGATCCCGTCGTCCTGCCGGGCGATCCGCCTGTGCTCCGCGGGTATCGCGTCCCGCGTCACCCCGCGCGCCCCGTCGCAGCCCGCGACGAAGTCGCAGCGCAGCAGCCGCCGTTCACCCGTGCGAGGGCACCGGTACGACACCGCGGGCCGGTCCGAGTCCAGGTCGTGCAGCCGTACGTCACGCACCCCGAAACGGATGTCGCCGCCGCGTACGTCGGCGTACTCCCGCACGAGGTCCGTCACCAGCAGCGGCTGGGGGTAGACGTAGTGATGACCGCCCGTCAGGTCCGCGTAGCCGAAGGGGTACCGCTCGCCGCCGAAGCGGAACTCGCAGGCGCTGTGCAGCTCGGCCCGCTCGGGCAGCCGCCCGGCCAGTCCGCGCCGGCCGAGCTCGCGCACCGCCCACTCCTCGAGGACACCGGCCCGGGGTCGCGTCTCGATGAACTGCCTGCTCTCGGTCTCCAGGACGACACAGTCGACGGAGGCGTCCCGCAGGAGGGCGCCGACGGTGAGCCCGGCGGGCCCGGCGCCCACGACGACGACCGTACGGCGTTCCTCGGGCGCGGAGTTGAGATGGGGGGAAGCGGAGATCATCCCCGCATTATGACGGTGTCCCGTCAGCCACGGCTCTGCTGACGGGACACCTGCGGGGGAGTGGCTCAGTGAGCCGGGGCGTCGGTGACGACGACCTCGTCGATGTCGCGCTCGATCTGCTCGGTCTGGGAGGCGGTCGCCTTGGCCCAGTAGTAGATGCCGAGCGAGAACACCGCGACGACCAGGATGTCCCACCACAGCGGCAGGTCACCGGTACCACCGAAGGTGCTCAGGTAGGACATCACGCCGATGCCCGCCAGGTAGGGGAGCAGCCACTGAGCGGCCTTGAAGTCCAGCCGCGGCGCGTTGGGCAGGTTCTTGCGGATCGCGTACCAGGCGTACGAGCCGAGCAGCACGTAGCCGATCAGGATCGCGAAGCCCAGGCGCCACAGGGTGTCCCAGCCGGACCAGAAGATGATCAGGTTGGCGACCACGAAGGACAGCGGCGAGATGAACTTGCCGAAGGGCAGCCGGTACGGACGCTCGTGGTTCGGGAGGCGGTCCGAGAACACGCCGTAGGCCAGCGGGGCGCCCGCGTACATCAGCACGCTCGCCGAGGTGATGAAGCTGACCAGCGTCTGCCAGCTCGGGAACGGCAGGAAGCAGATCACACCGGTCACGAACGAGACGGCGAGACCGAACCACGGCACACCGCGCTTGTCCGTCTTGGCGAACACCTTCGGCGCGTAGCCGTTCTTGGCCAGGCCGTAGGAGATGCGGGAGGTCGCGGTGGTGTAGATCAGGCCGGTGCCTCCGGGAGAGATGATCGCGTCGGCGTACAGCACCCAGGCCAGCCAGCCCAGGCCGACCAGCGAGGCGAGACCCGCCCAGGGGCCGCTGATGCCGGCGTAGGCCAGGTTCGCCCAGCCCTTCGCGAAGGAGGCGTGCGGCAGGGCGGCGATGAACACGACCTGGAGCAGGACGTAGATCACGGCGCCGATCGCGACCGAACCGAGCGTCGCGCGCGGCAGGTCACGCTTCGGGTTGCGGCTCTCGCCGGCCAGCTGGATCGCCTGCTCGAAGCCGAGCAGCGCGAAGATGATGCCGCTGGAGCTGATCGCGGTGAGGACGCCCTTGGCGCCGAACGGCGCGAAGCCCTCGGAGGTGAAGTTGGCCGGGTGGAAGTTGCCGATGGCGATGATGAAGATCGCGGCGAGCGGGACGGCGATCTTCCACCAGGTGGCGGCGCTGTTGGTGTGGGCCAGGACGCGGACGCCGAGGAAGTTGACCGCGACGAACACGGCCATGAGGGCCACCGCGACGATGATGCCGCTGGCCGTGAGCGTGCCGTTGGTGTTCTGCAGCCCGTCGGCGAAGTGCCAGTGCTTGGCATAGCCGATCATGGCCTCGACCTCGATCGGCGCGACCGTCGCGGCCTGGAGCCAGGAGAACCAGCCGAAGGACATACCGGCCAGGCCGCCGAAGGCGTAGTGCGGGTAGCGCGCGGTGCCGCCCGCCACGGGGAACATACCGCCGAGTTCGGCGTGAACCAGCGCGAGGAGGACGATCGCCACCGCACCGATCACCCACGAGATGATCGCGGCGGGGCCCGCCGCCACGACCGCCTTCTCGGCCCCGAAGAGCCAGCCGGAGCCGATGATGGAGCCAACCGAGGCCCACATCAGACCGATGAGTCCGACGTCGCGGCGCAGACCACCACCGGTGTCGCTTGTGGCTACCGGTGCAGCCTGGTCGACATTCGCCATGTCAAGTGGCCTCTCAGATCGTAAACGCAGGATTAAACGAGCAAGGAGGCCACAGGCTAGGGAGACTTTCCGACTGAGCAAAAGAGTGTTAACCAAATTTTGACCTGGGATCTTAGCTGTCTTGGGCGCACGCTCGGTCACGGCCTTGTCACAGCTCAGAGGCCCACTACGAATGTCAATATTCAGAGACGAATTGTGAGTAGAAGGAGAGATTCGCTACTGCAGAAGGGGTATTTCGATCGCCGGGCAACGGTCCATGACCATGTCCACACCGGCCGCCCGGGTCCGCGCGTAGGCGTTCTCGTCCACGATGCCGAGCTGGAACCACACCGCACGCGCGCCCTTCGCCACGGCCTCGGCGGCCACCGCGCCGGCCAGCGCGCTGTTGACGAAGACGTCGACCACGTCGACGTCGAAGGGGATGTCCGCGAGGGAGGCGTACCCCTGCTCGCCGTGCACCGTCTCGGCTCGGGGGTGCACCGGCACGATCCGCTTGCCGAACCGCTGGAGCGCCTGTGCCACCCCGTACGCGGCCCTGCTCCGGTTGGCGGACAGGCCGACCACCGCCCAGGTGTCGCCCAGCTCGGTGAGAATCCTGCGGATCGTGGCTTCGTCGCCGTACACGGCCGCCTCCTGAGTCGCTACGGGTAACTGTTCGGCTGGGCAACAGCACCCGGCGGGTCCGGATTCCCGTCCCGTAGCCGCCATCATGTCCGGAATCGGCGCAAGGTGCCTGCGCGCGACCGCCCGCCCGCCTACGCTCGCCCCGTGCTGCACATCCTCGACGCCCGAACCGGTGAGCCCGTCCCCGCCGCGCCCGCCCGCCGCGGCCTGACCCGCATCGAGGCCTACGCCTCCGGCCTCGACCCGACCGCCCTGCGGGTGCTGCTCACCGCCGACCTCCTGGTCCGCGCCCTGGAACTGTCCGGCACCCCCGTCTGGACGATCCTCACCGCCCCCCACCGCCACGCCGAACTCCGCACGGCCGCCACCGCCCTCTCCATCCGCCCGTTCGAGGACGGCCGCGACCTGGCGTCGGGGCTGGGAGAGGCCCAGGCGATCCATGTGACGTCCGCCCCCGCCGATGCCTTCCGCACCGGTCCGGTGCTGTGGGTGGCACCGGTGGCGTGGACGGGGGGCCCGACCGGTGACCGGGCCCCGGGATCGGCGTCCGCAGGGGTGCCGGGTGCGGATGCGGGACCGGGTGGTGATGCGGACGATGGGGCGGAGTCGCCGCGAGCCTTCGGCGCCGCGGGGTCCGGCGCCTCAGCGGCCGGCGCTTCGCTGCCCGAGGCCGGGACCGGCGCACCAGGGTCCGGCGCACCAGGGTCCGGCGCACCAGGGTCCGGCGCACCAGCGTCCGGCGCACCAGGGTCCGGCGGGCCGGGTCAGGGGGCACCCGTTCCCGAGCCTGCCGCCGACCGGGCTTCGGGACCCGCTCCCGGCCGGGCGTCCGCCCCCGCCCCGGAGCCCTCTGTGCACCCGGCGCTCCCGGTGCTGCTCGCCGATCCGGCTGCTCTGCGGCTCGCTCTGCTCTCGGTCCCGCGCGGTGAAACCGTCCGGCTGGACCCCGCTGTGCTGGGTGAGGCTGCCGGGCGGTTGGCGCGGTGGCGGCGGGCGGTGGCCGGGTGGGCGCGGCAGCCGTCGCGGCCGGTGCCCGACGAGGTGCGGGCGCGGTTGCGCTCCGCGTGGGAGGACGACCTCGACCTGCCCGGCGTGCTGGACGTGCTGCGGTCCGTGGAGACCGACCCGAATATGTCCGACGGCGCCCGGTTCGAGACGTATGTCTACGTCGACCGCCTGCTCGCCCTCGACCTCGCCCGCGATCTCGGGAGCCTCGCGTGATCGCGCGGGCGGGTGCGGGCCCGCTGCGCCGGCTGGTGGTGCTGCGGCACGCCAAGTCGGCCTGGCCCGAAGGTGCCGATGATCACCGCAGGCCGCTCGCGCCGCGCGGCCTGCGCGACGCCCCGGCCGCCGGACGCGCCCTCGCCGACGCCGACTGCCTGCCCGACCTCGCCCTGTGCTCCCCTGCCGTACGCGCCCGGCGCACCTGGGAGCTGGCCTCCGCCGAGTGGGGCACCCCGCCGCCGGTACGCTACGACCGGCGGCTGTACGCGGCCGGCGTACCCGAGCTGCTGGAAGTGGTCCGCGAAGCACCGCCCGAGGTGGAGACACTGCTGGTGGTGGGGCACAACCCGGGGCTGGAGGACCTGGTCATGGAACTGGCCGGCGACGGTCTCGACGACACGCTGGACCGGGTACGGACGAAGTTCCCGACGTCCGCGATCGCCGTCCTCGACTGGCACGGCAGCGGCTGGGCCGCCCTCGCACCGGGCGCGGCCCTCCTGACGTCGTTCACCGTGCCGCGCGGCCGCAAGGGCTAGCGCCCTGAAAGGGGTGCGGGGCTGTGTTCGACATGCGGCCGCCGCGCGGGCGTGACCGGTCGCGAGGCCGCCGCCGAAGGACGGCACGGAGGGGCACCTCCCGTCCCGGCGCGACCAGCGCAGCGCATACGCTGACGGGATGCAGGACGAGTACCGCACAGTCGCCCGCGCGGGCGTGCACGAGACCGAGGTCAACCGCTCCCGCTTCCTGTGCGCCCTCGCCCCGGCCGCCACCGAGCAGGAGGCGCGGGACTTCATCGCCTCCGTGCGCAAGGAGCACGCCGACGCCACCCACAACTGCTGGGCGTACGTCATCGGCGCCGACGCCTCCGTGCAGAAGGCCAGCGACGACGGCGAACCGGGCGGCACCGCCGGCGTCCCCATGCTCCAGATGCTGCTGCGCCGTGAGATGCGGTACGTCGTCGCGGTCGTCACCCGCTACTACGGAGGCGTCAAGCTCGGCGCCGGCGGGCTCATCCGCGCCTACGGCGGCGCCGTGGGCGAGGCCCTCGACACGCTCGGCACGCTCACCCGGCGCCGCTTCCGGCTGGCCACGGTGACCGTCGACCACCAGCGCGCGGGCAAGGTGCAGAACGACCTGCACGCCACCGGACGCGAGGTGCGGGACGTCCGCTACGGCGAGGCCGTCACCATCGAGATCGGCCTGCCGGACGCCGACGTGGACGCCTTCCGCGCATGGCTCGCCGATGCGACGGCGGGCACAGCGGGGTTCGAACCGGGCGGGGAGGCGTACGGCGACGCGTGAGTCAGGACGGTGACGGCTCCGGGGTCAGTTTCTCCTCGCCGATCCGCCTGCCCGACTGGTACACGGTCACCACGCGGTCGTGGATGACGTAGCGGTACTCGCCGTTGCGGGCCTCGTAGCCCTCGCTCGTCGTTTTCGCCTTCATGGCGATCCCGTGCTCCCGGCCGTCGCTGAACTCGCCGTAGTAGTACAGCGATCCCGACTTGGTCCGGCACAGGGTGATCTGCTTGTTCTTCGTGCGGTAGGCCTGGACCAGCTCGGCGCCGTCGCCGTCGGGCAGCTCGGCGGCGATCCGGTCCGGGCAGGTCGGCGCGCCGATGGTGGGCGTCGAGCCGCCGGAGCCCGACGAGCTGTCGCAGCTCTTGGCCATCAGACCGAGCAGGAACAGCACGGCGAAGACCGTGACGCAGCCGCTCACACAGCCGCCGCTCCTGGATTTCCCGGCGGGCGGGACGTACCGCGTCCTGGGGGGCGGGGTGTAGACCGGCGCCGGACGCGGGCGCGGGGCGGCCGGGACACGCGGCGCGGCCGGCCGGTAACCGGGGGAGGCGGATGACGGGAAGAAGACGCCTTCCTCGGTGCGCGGCCGGTACGGGCCCGATGCCGCGCCGCCCCGCCCGCCCGCCGCACCGGACGTGCCCGGACGTGACGTCCGCGGTGCGCTCCGGGGCGTCGAGGGGGTGGAGGGCGTACTGCGCGGCGTGGTCCTGGAGGTCGAGGACGACGGTGTCGTGCTCCGGGGGGTGCTCTTCTTGGACGGTGACTTCCGGGGCGTCGGCTTCTTGGCGGCCGTGTCCCCGGACGACGACGGCTTCGGGGTGCTCCTGCGCGCGGCCTTCCAGGATGTGCCGCACGCGATGCACGACAGGTCCGCACGCGCGTTGTTCGTGTCGCACTCGGAGCAGCGCCAAGGGCCTGGCGGGCGTCCGGCACCACCGGGCCGCTTGGCGGCGGGGCGTGCGGGCCCCCCGCCGGATCCCGGCTTCGCACCCGGCCCCGGCTTCGCGGCCGGCTTCGGCCCGGACCTGTGCGGAAGCGGCGGGGTGCCACGCCGGGACCCGCCACAGGTCGTGCAGGACGTCTCCGCGGGCTCGTTGAACGTGTCGCAGTCCGCGCAACGCCAGTTGGCCGATGCCGCCACGTCGTGCTGCCCTCCTTCTCGTGTTCGTCCGGGCGGGCGGTCAGCCCGTGTCGCTGCCGACGCGGGCCGTCACCTCGGCGAACAGTTCCTCCGACGCGTCGGAGGCGGGTGCGGCCAGCCACTCCTGGGTGTCGAGCGGCACTCGTTGCAGCCCGGACTCCTCGGCGCTGTCCGGCGCGTGCTCCGGGATGCCGAAGCGCCGCCGCAGCACCTCGGTGTACTCCTCCGCCTCCTCCTGCCGGTCCGCGGGGACGTCCACCCGGACCACCAGGAGCCCGGGTGTCGGACCCTCGGGGAAGCGCAGATGGAAGACCCACTGGGACAGCCCGTCCGAGCCCTGCGGCAGCAACCGCAACTGGGAGCAACGGCGTACGTGCGACCTGACCTTGCCGTAGCGGAGCCAGTGGAAGACGAGGTGGCCCGTCTGGTCGCACTCCAGCTCGAACCCGGGCCAGTCCAGCCTCACAGGCTGTTCGCGATCGTCTCGATGATCTCGTCCATCTCGAACTCCTCCAGGCCCTGGCCGGCCTTGGACGCGAAGTGGAGCGTGAGGTCCCACTCCTCGGCGATCGGATCCGACCAGGGCGCCTGGTCCGGAGCGAACAGCACCAGCCGCTTCGCCGACTGTTCCATCACCGAGGTCTGGCTGCGCGCGTATCCCCACTGTTCGAACAGCTCGTCCAGGCTGCGCGGGATGCCTGCCGGATACGACTGCACGGAGGCGTGCTTGCCCAGCGGGTGCGCCGGGGCGTCGGTGAACATCACGATGACGTGACGCCGTCGGTCGAGCCCCTGTTCCCAGGGCGAGTTGATGGCCAGAGCGAGCGCCTCCAGGCCCGACTCAGGGATGTCCCCGCCGCCGGAGGCGTCGATGCCGCGCACGAACTCCTCGAAGTCCCGGGCCTGTTCGGGCAGGTGGAGGAACCCGGTCTGCTGGATGGCGTCCGAGGCGTCGTCGCCGAAGTCACGGAAGGCGATGACCTTCAGCCGCAGCTGGCTGATCGCCTTGCCCTTCTTCGCCATCACGTCGTTGAGCCGGTCGTGGAACTGCAGTGCGCTGGCCTTCACGTTGTCGAGAACCGGGAACATGCTGCCCGTCGCGTCGACGCACAGCACGATGTCGACGGCGTACTGCAGATTCCCCTGGTACTGCTCGACGTTGCTCATACGGAGTCTCCTGGGTGGTACGGGCGGGTACGTCGGTCGCTGTGGGCGCCGGGCGTCAGGACGAGCCGGGGCGAGGGCGCCGGTCGCCGAGGTTGATCCGCACGCGGGAGGTGCGTTCCGCCGGGGCCTCGGGGGCCGGCGGTGGGGGTGGGGGTGGTGTGGGCGTCGCGGGTGCCGAGGCGGGCGCGGGTCTGTCGGCCTCAGCGGGCGTGCGGGGCCGCTCCGGCGGAGGCGTCCTGGCACCGGGGCGCGCTGTCGAGGTGAGGTTCTTGGCCTTGATCCGGCTGGTGCGTGCCCCCGGAGCGGAGGGCTTCGCGGGTCCGGGCGCCGCAGCGGGCGTGCCCGCCGGGGTCCTGCCCTTGGCGCTCCCGGGGCGGCGATGCTGCAGGGTGCACACCTTCGGGTCGGACAGCGTCTTGAGGAACGTCGCGATCCGTGGGCGGCTGCCCGGCGCACGGGCGGTCATGGCGCGCAGCAGGCCGAGCATGTCGTCCGGCAGCCGGGTGTCCAGGTCGAGGTGCTCGCCCGCGTTGACGGCGTCGGCCGGCGAGCCGTACCGGCTGTCGTGGTGCGGCAGTTCGCCCGTCAGGTACAGGTGGGTCATCAGCCCGAGCGCGAAGACGTCCACCGCGCAGGTCAGGTGCTGGGGGCCGACCGAGTCGTCGCGCTGCATGTAGCGGCGCCACTCCGGGGCGCCGTACACCGAGTCGCCCGCGATGTCGTCCGGCTCCGGCGGCTTGCCCGAGACGTAGGAGTCGTCGAAGTCGATCAGCTTCGCCGTGTGGAACGCGGCGCCGTCCCGTTTCTGCACCAGCACGTTCAGCGGCTTGAGGTCGCCGTGCACGACGTCGATGTCGTGCAGCTGTTTCAGACTGTTGCCCAGCGTCTTGAGCAGCACCATCTTGTTGCGCGGCTCCAGGCCCTGGGGCTTCTCCAGGCTGGTGGTGTCGATCCGCTCGGTGACCTTGTAGTAGGTGCTGCCCTCGTGGAAGAAGTCGGTGGCCAGCACCAGGTTGCCGCCGCCGCGTGCGTCCGGGCGGAGCCGCTCCATGATCGTGCGGTGCCGGTCCTCGAACTCGCGGGCCAGCTGTCGCCGGATCCGCAGGCTCGGTGAGTCGGTCGCGTCGTCGCGGGGCCGCTTGGGCTCCAGGAAGCGCTTGACGAAGTACTGGTCACGTCCCTTCTCGGCGAACGCCCATATGCATTTGCCGCCGTTGGCGTTCGTGGGCTCGCTGACGATGCGGTAGCCCGCTATGACGTCGCCCTTCTTCATGCGTGCTCCTCGAGTGCCGGAGGCAGATGGGTCTCGTAGCCGGGGCGGTAGGTGTGCCAGGTGCTGTCCTGCCAGGTACGGACCCGGGCCGGCAGGTCCGCGAGATCCTCCGGCGCGGCGGCGGGGCCGGGCCCGGCCGCGCCGCCGGGAGAGAGCCGGTCCAGGCCCCGTGGCCGGGTTCGGACATACCGGTCGGTCAGCTCCTCCAGACGCGGGGCGAACTGCTCGCGCAGATCCTCGAAGCCGCGGTAGCCGAGTGCCACGAGGGCCAGAGAGGCGTCGTCCGCGGTGCAGGCCTGTACCGCCCGGCGGATGAGATCGGCCCACTCCATGACCGTCCCGGCGTCGTGCAGGGTGCTCAGCAGCAGGCCCTCGAAGTCGGCGGGGGTGTGCACATAGCCGAAGAACCCGTCGGTCGCCGTCACCAGCACACACGGCAGCGGATGGATCAGCCGCTGGCCGTCGATCTCGAAGTCCCGGTCCGCGCACACCAGATTGGTCATCGGAGGGTCCGTGCGCAGCAGTTCCAGGGCGTCGCTCTCCCGGGTGTGGTCGCGGGTGACCACCTGCAGCCCCGTGCCGGGACGCAGCACGTACGCGCGCGAGTCACCGGCCCACAGCGGTTGCAGCTCCAGCTGCAGCTC
Organism: Streptomyces sp. NPDC037288; assembly: GCF_055603265.1. NCBI lineage: Bacteria > Bacillati > Actinomycetota > Actinomycetes > Kitasatosporales > Streptomycetaceae > Streptomyces > Streptomyces sp. NPDC037288. The sequence goes on along the minus strand of NZ_JBVJVY010000014.1, from coordinate 116,112 downwards.
GCTCTGCGGGCGCACCAGGCGGTAGTGCACGGCCGCGAGGGTGGTGGGCAGCTGGCGGCGCATGGTGCCGCTGATCTTGCTGCGGCGCTGCGGGGCGTAGCCGAGGAAGAACTGCAGATATGTGCGCAGGGTCTCCGCCGTTGCCGGTTCGCCCTCCGCCACGACGTCGTGGAACCAGTGGTCCGTGGCCAGCCGGGCCACCCGCGCGCCCACCCAGGCGCCGGTGCGGCTCTCCCCGTCGGCCGCCTGCCACACGGGAGCGGCGCCGGCGCCGCCCGATCCGTCGAAGACGGCGAGCATGCCCTGGTCACTGTCCATGTGATGGGCGACGAACGGCTCCGCGTCCTCGCCTCGCCCCGGCACCCGCTCGGTCCACACGGACATCGCCAGCAGCCCCATCCGGTCGTGGTCCACGCCCCAGATCCGTGGCCGGCCGGCCGGTCCGCCGTCGGGTCCGGGCCACGGCCCGTCCGGTGGGGAGCCGGCGGGGAGGGACAGTGCGCGTGCGGCCGGGGGCGGCGGCTGGGCGGCGACTCGTGCCGGTGCCCCGAACGGGGCCGGGGGCTGCGCGGTGTGCTCCTGGTGGCCCGTCATCGACGCTCCCCGTTGCTGTCGGACGTGTCCGGGCGGCGCCGCTTGGCGGTCCCGCGTACACGGCTCACCCTGGGGGCGGTGCCGTCCGTACGGCGCTCGGCCGCACCGTCGTCGGCGCGGGTGCCGGCCCGGTCACCGGCCGCCCGGCCTCCGGTGCCCCGGGCACCGGGACGGTCCCCCGTGCTGCCGTCGGTGCGGTGGTCGGCTGTCGTGGCCCGGTCGTCGCGGTGGTCGGCTGTCGCATCGCGGTCCGTACGGCGGTGGTCGGCTGTCGCATCGCGGTCCGTACGGCGGTCGTCGGCTGTCGCATCGCGGTCCGTACGGCGCCCGTCGCGACGGTCCGTTCCCCTGCCACGGTCGTCGGCCGCCCGTCCTCCCGCGCTGCCCGGCAGCGGCTCGTCCTCAGGCGGCCCCGCGGGCCTCTCCGGGCGGGGACGGCGGCTGCCGGTGCCGGACAGCCGCGAGCCCGAGGTGCCCTCGTCCCGCCGGTGGGCACGTTCGGCGGCTCCGTCGCCGTCGTCGTACCGCTCGCGCAGGACCTCCCCCTTGAGCGTCCCGCGCTCCCCGCCGGGCCCGCCCCGGTCTTCGTCGTGGTCGCCGGTGCCCGGCTCCAGTGCGCGGGCGAGGCTGCCGCGTAACCGCCCCCGCCGGGCGGCCGTGTCGAACAGGCCGTCGCCGTCCCGCAGGACCTCCTCCAGCACGGCGCGCTCCAGCTCCGCCTGCTCGAATGGCTCCCGGTCCGCGTCGCCGCGTTCCAGGACCATGCGCATCACCTCACGCCGGACCTCACGCTTCTCCGCCTCGGCCTTCTCGATCCAGGCGAGGGCGGCGCGCGGGCCCTCCTTCTCCATGATCCCGGCGATCAGCCCGTCGACGCCCTCCTCGCGGATCATGTCCAGGTGCCGTCTGCGGCGCATGCCCTCCAGCCGGGTCTCGCGTACGACGTCCCGGAACTCGCGCCCGCTGGTGGCGATCTCGTCCTCGTCGACGAGGAGTTCCGTCTGGATGTTGCGCAGCCGGATCGCGTCGTCGCCGCTGAACCCGGCCAGGGCCGCGTTGAGCGCCGTCTCCGTCTGGTGGAACTCTGCGATGTCGTAGTCCCGGGCGACCGACTGCAGCACCTTGCGCAGATGGCCGTAGAGCGCACCGCTCATGTCGCGGATGCCGCGGGCGACCACCTGGGCGGGGTCGGCGACCCGGCACACGAGGTCCACGCGACTGCGGAACGAGAACGTGGGGTCGCGGCTGAGCAGCGGGATGTCCAGGACCAGCCGGTGTTCGGTCATGTCGATGGCGAACACGCTGCGGTACGCCCCGAACCGCGCCGAGGGGATCTCCTCACCGCTGCGGATGGTCAGCGAAGGGCCGCTGTCCCGGACGAGGACCAGGGCCCGGCCGGGAGCCGGCGGCCGCAAGGGGTTCACCAGCCGCCACTTGGGCACGTCGTCGCTGCTCAGAACCGGGTCGTAGGTCTCTTCCTGCATGTCTCCCCCTCTCCTTTCCGTGCTGTTGCGGAGTGCGTCGGCGCGGTGGTTCTCACCGGGCCCGGCCGAGTGTGCGCAGCAGGCGGGCGGCGCCCGCTGAGGGCTTCTCGCGGTCGCGGGCCCACCTCTCCAGCCACCAGGTGAGCCGCTCGCCGTGCCGTCCGGGCCGGCGGGCGACGGACGCCAGCAGCGCGCCGATGGCGTCGAGGGAACCAGGGCATCTGCCGGCATAGACGTCGATCCACGCGTGCAGGGCCTGCAGCGCGGAATCCTGGACCGGCCGGCGGGCCAGGGCACGCGCCCAGAGTTCGGCCAGCCGGTCGTGGTGCCGCGGCAGGTCGCTGAGCAGCACGGGTACGCCCGGTACGCGCGCGTGGCCGCGGTCGTCGGCGGTGTCGATGACCGGCTCCTCGTACGGCTGGGACACCGCGAACACGAACGCCGACAGCGACTTGACGACCATCGGGGACAGGTCCTGCGGCTCGGACCAGTCCAGGTAGGCCTTGAGGACCGCAGAGGTCTGGCCCTGGTGGACGAGGTGGACGCCGCCCCATGCCACCGACGGCAGGGTGCCCCAGTCGTCCTCCCGGTCCAGCGCGCTGCGCAGGACGGCCACGGCCCGGTCCGGGGCGGCCCGGCCGAGGAGCCCGCCCACCGCGTTCGCCGCTGTGCCGGCCAGACGGCGCTGATGGGCGGAGGCGTCGCCGCGCGCCCACTGGTGCAGCAGCTCCCACACCGCCTCCGCCGTCTCGGGCCGGCTGCCCGCCACGCCCAGCGCGGTGGCGGCGGCCTGCCGCAGCGGCCAGGAGGTACTGCCCGCCCAGGTCGTCAGGAAGCGGTGCACCGCGTAGTGCGGATCGGTCAGTGCCAGCACGCCGGCCGCGACCGCGGCCCGGGCCCGCACCTCCAGGTCACGATGGGTCAGCAGGCCGCGCAGCCAGCCGAGCACGGACTCGCGGCGTCCGTCCAGCAGGTTCCAGGCGTAGGTCAGGATGGCCTGCCCCAGCAGCGAGTTGCGGAACCGGACGCGCGGCGGGGCGAAGCCGCCCTCGCCGGGCGCGTCGAGCCGGATCCACTGCTGCTCGTGGCCGAGCCGGTCTGCGAACCGGACGTCGGGCGGGGCGACTTCGGGTTCGACGAGGGCCGCCCGCAGCCTCACCGCGGCGTCCGCGACGGTGAGGTAGCCGCACTCCTCCAGCACGGCGGCGGCCAGCGCGAAGGCCACCGCGTCCGGGGCGCGGTACCGGTTGAACCAGGCCCGCACCTGTTCGCTCGGGTCGCGCAGCCGGGCCACCTCGGCGGTCACATCGCCGTCCGCGCGGATCACGGAGGCGAGCCGGGCGGCGTTGCGGGCCGCGGGCTGTTCCCGTAGCGCCGTCGCGGCACCGGTGCGCTCCAGCAGCCCGTGCAGGTCGGCGTACGCGTCCGGGGTGCCGCCGTGGCCGAGCACCCGCCGTTCGACGACGGCCAGCGGGTCGACCGGGACGAGCGCGTGCCGGGCCACCTGGTCGCCGCCGGGCGCTGCCGCGAGCACGTCCAGGTCATGACCGCCGGTCAGGACCAGGAAGCACCCGGAGGCGCGCAGCGCGGCCACGATCGCGGCCCACTGGGCCGTGCCGCCGGTGTGCCCACCGAGGAACGCGGCGGCGAACGAGTCGTCGACGCCGGGCCCGTCGTCGAGTGCCGCGAGGTATCCGGAGTTCTTCACGGGCGGTTCCCACCCCGGCTCCAGCACGGCCGCGGGTCTCAGCAGCCGGTGGCAGCCCGCACCGCCGCCGTCCATGGCCAGGGCTTCCCCCAGCAGGTTCACCGCGACGGCCTCCCGGCCGCTGCCCGGCGCGGCGGTGAGCACCAGCACCCGCTGCTCGCACAGGGCGTCCAGTGCCTCGCCGTAGCCCTCGGGGGCGACGAACAGCTCGGTGTGATCGGCGACGTCGCTCGCGTCCACGGCGAGCACGGAGACACCACCCGGCCGCGCCCCGCCGGCCCGGCCGCCGGTGTGGAAGCCGCCGCCGAAGCTCACGTCCGCGTTGAACAGCGCGAGTGTGCCGATACGGGTCCCGGAGGTGTCGGCGTTCAGCCGCCGGGCGATCTCGTCGGCAATGGCTCCGGCGCGCAGCGCCTCGGACCGCTCGGCGTCGTCACGGCCGCTGCCCTCGGCCAGGGAGCGCAGCGCCTCCTGCTCGCTGACCGGGCCGTCGTGCTCCTCCGCGTCCCTGCGTGGGGCCGGGGGCTCGGTGTCCCGAGCCTTGTCGTCCTTCCCGTGCTCCGCCGCATGCGTGTCCGTGTCCGGGTCCCGCTTGGCCAGTTCGCCGTCCTTGTGCCGTGGCGGATCGGCCGGGCGGTCCGCGGCGCCGGCTGCGGGCCGGGGGCTCGTGGAGGGGCTGTCCTCGCTCATGATCTGGTTTCTTCGGCCTTCGAAATCTGCAGGTGCGGTCGACGGGTGGCCGTGGGGCACAGGGCGGACACCCGGCACGCTCGCGCGTGCCCGGGGCCATGTGCGGAGGGAGGGGGCGCCGGACGGATGCCGTACGACGGGCGCCCGGTCCCCGGGGCGACAGCGGCGGCGCTACGACGTCGTCCAGTCCCCCTGGACTTCGACCTTGCCGTTGAACACCTGGGCGTTCTTGATGAGTGCGGCGCTGATCTGGGCTCCGGACCGGCCCTGGGCGGCCACGGCCTCGTCGACACACCGCCGTATCTCCGCCTCGAAGTCCGCGTCGAGCAGCATGTGCGCGGCGAGCTGCCGCTCCAGGGCCTGCTGGGCGCTCTCGTCCTCCGGCGCGGCGGTGAGCCGGTCCAGGGCGTTCTCCGCGCCCGTGTCACCCCGGAACCGCGCGCGGATCCGTTCCACCAGGCGGGCCCCTCCGGCCCAGCCGGAACGGCCGGCCTCCTGCCCCGCCGTCTCCAGCGCTCCCTTGACCACGAGCGCCACGCCCGCCGCTGCCACGGCCGTCACCGGATCCATGCCGATCCCCCCGAAATCCAGCCCGAACAGGGCAGTCAATCTAGGCGACGCCGAACGGGCCCCGGAGTGCTTCTTCTCACATTGGCCGAAAGACACCGAACCTGATGCGCCGTGCAGCGAGGAGACCGCTCCTCGGGGGTTCGTCCGGGCCGACGGCGATGGCTTGAAAGCGGCACATGGGCACCGTGATTGGTGGCTTGGTTCGGTTCGTTCCACGCGGCGCCGGGGCCGCGGGCCGCGCGGACACGAGAGGAGAGGGTGACGAGACGAAGACGGGAGTAACCGCCCGTGATGTCAGACCCGGCCGTTAATCTCGGGGAATCATGAGACTTCTGCACACGTCCGACTGGCATCTGGGCCGGGCCTTCCACCGGGTGAACATGCTCGGGGCCCAGGCCGAGTTCATCGGTCACCTCGTCACCACCGTGCGCGAGCGCGACGTGGACGCGGTGGTCGTGTCGGGCGATGTGTACGACCGCGCGGTGCCCCCGCTCGCCGCCGTCGAACTGTTCGACGACGCCCTGCACCGCCTCGCGGACCTCGGCGTGCCCACGGTGATGATCTCCGGCAACCACGACTCGGCCCGCCGGCTCGGCGTCGGCGCCGGACTCATCGACCGCGCCGGCATCCACCTGCGCACCGAGCCGTCCGCCGCGGGCACCCCGGTCGTACTGGCCGACACCCATGGCGACGTCGCCTTCTACGGCCTGCCGTACCTCGAACCGGCCCTGGTGAAGGACGAGTTCGGGGTGGAGAAGGCCGGCCATGAGGCCGTACTGACCGCCGCCATGGACCGTGTCCGCGCCGACCTCGCCACCCGTGCCCCGGGCACCCGCTCGGTCGTCCTCGCACACGCCTTCGTCACCGGCGGCCAGGCCAGCGACAGCGAGCGGGACATCACCGTCGGCGGCATCGCCGCCGTACCGGCCGGGGTCTTCGACGGTGTCGGCTATGTGGCACTCGGGCATCTGCACGGCTGCCAGACCATCACCGAGCGCGTGCGCTACTCCGGCTCGCCGCTCGCCTACTCCTTCTCCGAGGCCGGCCACCGCAAGAGCATGTGGCTCGTCGACCTGGCAGCCGACGGCGCCGTGACCGCAGAGCGCCTCGACTGCCCGGTGCCCCGCCCGCTGGCCCGCCTCCGCGGCACCCTGGAGGACCTGCTCGCCGACCCGGAGCTGGCCCGCCACGAGGACGCCTGGGTCGAGGCCACCCTCACCGACGCGGTCCGGCCCGCCGACCCCATGGCCCGGCTCACCGAGCGTTTCCCGCACACCCTCAGCCTGGTCTTCGCCCCAGAGCGCGCCCCGGACGATCCCCAGGCGTCGTACGCCCGGCGCCTCGCCGGCCGCAGCGACCAGCAGATCGCCCAGGACTTCGTCGCCCATGTACGCGGCGCCGGGCCCGACGAGCGGGAGGCCGCCGTCCTCCGGGAGGCGTTCGACGCCGTGCGCGCCGACGCCGCCGTACGGGAGGTGGCCCGGTGAGGCTGCACCGGCTCGACATCACCGCCTTCGGGCCCTTCGGCGGCTCCCAGAGTGTCGACTTCGACTCCCTGTCCGCCGCCGGACTGTTCCTGCTGCACGGCCCCACCGGCGCCGGCAAGACCTCCGTCCTGGACGCCGTCTGCTACGCCCTGTACGGCTCCGTCCCCGGCGCCCGGCAGAGCGGCCAGGGCATGCACCTGCGCAGCGACCACGCCGAGCCGCGCACCCGCACCGAGGTCCGCCTCGACCTCACCGTCGCCGGCCGCCGCCTGGAGATCACCCGGCAGCCGCCGTGGGAGCGGCGCAAGCTGCGCGGCAAGGGCACCACCGTCGACAAGGCCCAGACCTGGCTGCGCGAGTACGACGCCACGGCCGGTGCCTGGAAGGACCGCAGCCGCTCCCACCAGGAGATCGGCGAGGAGATCACCCAGCTGCTCGGGATGAGCCGCGAGCAGTTCTGCCAGGTGGTGCTGCTGCCCCAGGGCGACTTCGCCCGGTTCCTGCGCGCCGACGCCGAGGCCCGCGGCCGGCTGCTGGGCCGCCTCTTCGACACCCAGCGGTTCGCCGACGTGGAGAAGCGCCTCGCCGAACGCCGCCGCGCCACCGAGGCACGCGTGCGTGAGGGCGACGCGGCACTCCTCGCCGACGCCCACCGCATGCAGCAGGAGGCCGGCGACGCCATGGAGCTGCCGGAGCTGGCCCCCGGCGATCCGGGCCTGGCCGAGGCCGTGCTCGGCGCCGCCGCCGTCGCCCGCGCCACCGCCCAAGAACGCCTGACCGTCGCCCACTGCCGCCTCGCCGCCGCCGAGTCCGCCCACGCCGAGACCCGGCACGCCCTGGAGGAGGTGCGCGAACTCGCCCGGCTGCAACGCCGGTTCGCCGAGGCCCGGCAGCGCGCCGAGCGGCTCCAGGAGCGGTCCGGCGCCCACCGCGAGGACCGGCAGCGCATGGAACGGGCCCGCAAGGCGGAGGCGGTCGCGCCCGCGCTGGAACTGCGCGAGGCAGCCGAGGAGGAGCACCGCAGGGCGGACCGGACCGAGGCACGCGCGCGTGGCCTGCTCCCCGACTCCTACACCGACGCGGACCCGGGCGGACTCGCCTCCGCCGCCCGCCGGGCCGCCGAGGAGCTGGGCGGTCTGGACGCGGCCCGGCGCGCCGAGCGGCGGCTCACCGAGGTGGCCGAGGAGCGGTCCGGGCTCGACCGGCAGGAGCGCGCCGACGAGGACGTGCTCCGCGAGGCCGAGGCCTGGCTCGCCGAGTGGGACACCACCCGCACGGTGCTGCAGTCGCGCGTCGACTCCGCCCAGGAGGCCGCCACCCGCGCCGAACAGCTCGCCGTCCAGCGGGAACCGATGCGCAGGCGCCTGGACGCGGCCCGCACCCGGGACCGGCTGGCCGCGGACCTGGAGCAGGCCCGGCAGCGCGCGCGAGCCTCCGGACAGCGCACCCTCGACACCCGCGCCCACTGGCTCGACCTCAAGGAACAGCGCCTGAACGGCATCGCCGCCGAGCTGGCCGCCCACCTCACCGACGGCGAGCCCTGCGCCGTCTGCGGAGCCACCGCACACCCCGCACCGGCCCGCAAGGTCGAAGGCCACGTCGACCGCGAGACCGAGGACCGGGCCCACCAGGCCTGGCAGCAGGCCGACGCCCGGCACACCGAGGACGAACGGCGCCTCGGCGTCGTCCGTGAGGCCCTGGCCGCCGCCACCGCCGAGGCCGGCGACCAGCCCACCGCGCAACTCGAGGCGTCGGCCGCCGCGTTGGAGCAGGAGTACGCCCGCGCCCGGCGCGACGCCTCCGCGCTGCACGCCGCCCACGAGGAGCTGCGGCGCGCCGAGCGCGAGCGCGAGCAGCGCCTCGCCGACCGCCAGCAGGCCGCCGTACGGGCCGCCTCCCGGCTCACCAGGCGCGAGACCCTGGAGCGTGAACAGGCCCAACTGGAGGCTGAGCTGGCCACGGCGCGTGGCGGCTCGGGCAGCGTGGCCGCGCGTGCCGCACAGCTGGAGCGGCAGGTGGCGCTGCTGACCGAGGCCGCCGACGCCGCGCGCACCGCCGAGAACACCGCCCAGCGTCTGAAGGACGCCGATGCCCGCCTCGCCGACGCCGCCTACCGCGCCGGTTTCGACACCCCGCAGGCCGCGGCCGACGCCCTCCTGGACCCCGCCGCCCACCGCGAGCTGCAGCACCGCCTGGACGCCTGGCAGACGGAGGAGGCCGCCGTACGCGCGGCGCTGGCGGAGGCCGACACCGTGGCCGCCGCCCAGCGTCCGCCCGCCGACCCGGCCACGGCCGAGCGTACGGCGGCCACGGCCGAACACCGGCTGCGCGAGGCGGCCTCCGCGCGCGACGCGGCGGCCCGCTGCAGCGCCGAGCTCGACCGCCTCTCCGCGCGCGCCACCGAGGCCGTACGGGGGCTCGCCCCGCTTCGCGAGGAGTACGACCGGGTGGCCCGGCTCGCCTCCCTCACCGCGGGCACCTCCGCCGACAACGAACGCAAGATGCGCCTGGAGTCGTATGTGCTGGCGGCCCGCCTGGAGCAGGTCGCCGCCGCCGCGACCGCACGCCTGCAGCGCATGTCGTCGGGCCGCTACACCCTCGTCCACTCCGACGACCGCACCGGCCGCGGCCGCAGCGGACTCGGGCTGCACGTGGTCGACGCCTGGACCGGACGCGAACGCGACACCGCCACCCTGTCCGGCGGCGAGACCTTCTTCGCCTCGCTCGCCCTGGCCCTCGGCCTCGCGGACGTCGTCACCGACGAGGCCGGCGGCGTCTGCCTGGACACGTTGTTCATCGACGAGGGCTTCGGCAGCCTCGACGACCAGACCCTGGACGAGGTCCTCGACGTCCTCGACTCACTCCGGGAGCGGGACCGCAGCGTCGGCATCGTCAGCCATGTCGCCGACCTGCGCCGCCGGATCCACGCCCGGCTGGAGGTCGTGAAGGCGAGAGCGGGCTCCACGCTGCTCCAGCGGGACATGGGCGGGTCGTGAACCTGGAATCCGTCGTGCCGGTCAAGGGTGCGACGTTCCCACAACGGACCTCAGCCGCCGCAGGAGCTCTTCTCCGTCGGGTGTGCCCAGGCCGGTGCAGGCGTCCCAGCCGACCTCGGCCTGGTAGGAGCCGTTGTTCCCCTTGGTGACGTCGTGGAAGCCGGGGGCAGGCGTATGGGTTGCCACACCCTGGTAGAGGAGGGGTTGCAGCAGCCCGAGAGGCCGGCCGAGGGCCTGGGCGAGGCGGCACACCAGCGCGGCCCACAGGGGTGCCACGGCGCTTGTGCCACCGATGACCTCAGGGTGGCCGTCGACACGGACCAGGTATCCGCTGGCGGGATCGGCGTTGCCGGAGACGTCGGGTATTCCGCGTCCCTGGCCGCTGCCGCCCGTGATGGCGTTGATCTGCCATGCGGGCTGTTGGAAAACGTCGCTGAAGCCGCCCCCGGTGCCCGCGCCGTTGGTGTGCCAGACCACTTCGGACGTGATCTCGCCGGTGTGGGGGTCGGCGTCCAGACGGGTGCCACCGCAGGCGAGCGTGAACGGGCTGGAGGCGGGGAAGTCGGCGTGCGGCCGACCGTCGTGTACGCCGTCGCCGCTGCCCTCGTCGCCGCTGGCGGCGCATACGGTGACACCGAGAGCGGCCGCGTCGGCGAGAGCCTGCTCGAACACATCGCGGCTCTGCGCGGTCCAGGCGTCCTCGCTCTTGCCCCAGCTGATGCTCACGGCCGTGGGAGTGGGGGTGGCATGGACGGCGGTGATCAGGGCGTCGGCGAAGGCCCGGTCGTTGTTGGGCGCGAAGTAGACGGTCTGCTGGGCGCGGGGCGCCAGGGCGCCGGCGACGTCGATGTCCAGCAGGACCTCTCCGTCGGGGCCGTTCGGGTCTCCCTCCGGTGCGTTGTGGGCACCGTGGATGCCACGGGCGGCGATCGTCGGTGTGGGGATGACGCCCAGGCCGGTGAAGTACGCGTCGAGGTCGTCCTGGGTGTACCCGCCGCCCAGCTCGAGGGTCGCCAGTCTCTGGCCGGTACCGTCGGTGTTCTGCGGGAAGTGGTACGCATCGGCGAGTTGGGGCGGGGTGTACGAGTGGCCCGCGTGGGCCCGGTCGTGCAGGCGGAGGTGGGGGCGGGCCTGTGGGCGGTCGTCGAACCCGAGGACGCCGGTGACGATGCCCTCCCACTCGGAGGGGATGTGCAGGACGCCGGCCCGGTGCCGGTGACGCACGGGCCGCCCGGTGCGGGGGTCGGCGCTGCTGGCGTACTCCAGCATGCCCGGATCGATCACCTCGCGCAGCTGGCCCAGGGTCCCCGACAGGAAGATCCGGCGGCCGGCCAGGTCGGTCTCCGTCCGCAGGCCGTGCCGTTCGGCGATGCGCTGCACCTGGGCTACATCATCCGGGTCCGCTCCGTACTGGTCGCACAGGCCTTCCGCCGTGAGGGTGCGCAGCGTGTCGACGTACTCCGCCGGCAGCCCGCTGCGCCGGCGCACGTACAGGGTGAGGTCGATGCGCTGGGTGTCGGGTACGTCTTCGATCCGTTCGGCACCAGGGGAGGGAGCGCGTTCGCTGCCGTGCAGGGGTACTTTCCGTAGCGTCATGACGATCTTGTCCTTCTACGGTCACGGTACGGGGGGTGACGTGGCTCAGGTCGGCGGGATGAGCCGGCGCGCGACGAGGTCCTCGTGAACCTGCTCGAGGTGGGAGGTCTCGCCCCGGGCCGGGTTGACTCCGATGGAGGTGGGGACGATGACGCCGTCGAGCGGGTCGTCGTCGCGCGGCCGGCCGAGCGTGAGAACGGCGCCGATGCCGGGGGCGTTCCGGTCCCGAGCGGTCAACGGGTCCAGCCCCCAGCGTTCCTCCACGGTCCTGAGCAGCGACGTGTGATCCAGGGGCGTTGATCCGTTGGCGATCCGGAAGACGGTGCCGGACTCGATCAGCGGGGACACCAGCACGGTGGGCACGCGCACGCCGAAGCGCGTGAAGTCGAAGCCGAACTCGCCCACCGCCCGGTCGGGCGGCTGGGCGCCGGAGGGCGGCGGCACGTGGTCGTAACAGCCGCCGTGCTCGTCATAGGTGACGACGAGCAGCGTTCCGGCCCACCCGGGACCGTTGCGCAACGCGTAGTACACGTCGTGGATCAGCTGCTCGCCGAGAGCCACGTCGTAGTTGGGGTGCTGGCTGTTGCCCGTGGGCGACCAGGCGGGCTCGAGGAACACGAAGGCGGGCAGGGTGCCTTGGGCGGCGGCCTGCTTGAAGTCGATGAACTGGCCGAAGTGCGTGGCGGCGGCACCGGCGATGTCGGGGAAGTCACCGCGGGTGAGCGGCTGGGCGTGGTAGCCGTAGACGGTCCACTCGACGTGGTTGCGGGAGAGCTCGCCGAAGATGCTGGGTGTGGTGAAGGTGTGCGTGTGGTCGTCCATGTGGCCCTGACTCGTTCCGGCCAGCGTGAACGCCCGGTTGGGCAGCGTCTCGGTGGGCACCGAGCTGTACCAGTGGTCGCACACCGCGTAACCGCGGGCCAGACCGGACAGCACCGGCAGCCCTTGCGGGGTGAAACACCCCATGATGTCAGCGGTGGTTGTGCCGGGATACACCGAATCGTGCCGCTCCTGGTGGCGTTTGAGGGCGAAGGCGAAGTCGGTGACGAAGCCGTTGTTGGTCGGTTTCTGCCCCGCGGCGGGTGTGGCGGTGCCGAACACCTGGTGGTTGGTGGCCCGATAGCCCTCTCCGGGGTTGGCGCCCGGCATGAAGTACGCACCCGGAACGGTCTGGTCGATCCGGAAGACGGTGACGTCTGTGCCGTTGTCATCGGGATTGGACTCGCCGCCGGTCAATCCCTCGTACGGGGCGCCGGACTGTGACCGGTTTCCGTCGTCGGTGTACAGGAATCCCAGCATGTGGTCGAACGAGCGGTTCTCCAACATCAGGACCACAAGGTGGTCGATCTGGTCCAGGTGTGTGGATTCAGGCATGGGAAGCCTCCGGACAGAACCGATGGCAGGGAGGGGGCGTCGCTGCCGCAGGCCGCGGCGGGCCTCAGTGGGCAGCTGTGAAGACGCGGCGGCTGGGGGTGTCGGGCGGGATCCCACTGCCGGTCACCGCGAATCCGCTTCTCACCCACAGCATTTCACCATCTGGTCGCACGCGCATCCCGGTGGAATTGCACATCGCGCGGTGCTGTGCATCGGTGCTGACGGTCACTGTCCGAGCGGTCGCCGGGGCAGCGGGGAGGAGTACACGACACTGGTGGTCACCGAGCCCAGCGCGCCGATCTTCCCGGAGATCTCCTCCAGATGCGCCATGGACCGCGCGGCGACCTTGATGACGAAGCAGTCGTCGCCCGTCACATGGTGCGCCTCCAGGATCTCGGGCGTCGCGGCCACCAGGTCGTGGAACGGCTTGTAGTTGCCGTTCGGGTACCGCAGCCGTACGAACGCCAGGATCGGCAGTCCGAGCCGCTCGGCGTCGACGACCGCCGCGTACCCCTGGATCACGCCTGCCTCCTCCAGCCGCCGGACCCGTTCGGTGACGGCGCTCGGCGACATCGAGACGGCACGCGCCAGCTCGGCGTAGCTGGCCCGTCCGTCCCGCTGGAGGACCTCGAGGATGCGCCAGTCGGTGGCGTCCGGGGAATACACGGTCATCCCGGAGGGATAGCAGGGAAACCCCGGCGTGCACAACGGGATGCCGTGGATCCCCACTTCAGGGGGCCTGGCGCGGGCCGTAGATTTCCCGTCATGATCACCAAGTCCGCTGAGAACGCCGTGACCTCCCAGAACCCCGTCCTGCGCGTCGCCCCCGCCGCGCCCGCCGAGGCCGCCGCCCACTTCCGGGCGAGCCTGGCCTTCCACGCAGACGTCTCCGACGTGGCCGCCGCGCTCGCGGCCGGCGGCGACCCCGGGTTCGTCGTCGTGGACACCCGCTCCTCCGCGTCGTGGGACCAGGGCCACCTCCCCGGCGCGATCCACCTGCCCACCGCGCTCGTCCCCGAGCAGGCCGAGCGGCTCCTCGACCCGTCCGTGCCGGTGGTGACGTACTGCTGGGGCCCCGGCTGCAACGGCGCCACCCGTGCCGCCCTCGCCCTCGCCGAACTCGGTTACCGGGTCAAGGAGATGCTGGGCGGCTTCGAGTACTGGGCGCGCGAGGGCTTCGCCTACGAGACCCGGCAGGGCCCGGAGCGCCGCTCCGCCGATCCGCTGACGGCCCCCGTCGAAGGCGAGTGCGGCTGCTGACCCCCGCCCGTGTAGGTTCTCTGCCCATGGCTCGATACGCGGATCCAGGCGCGCTGGAGTGGGTGGAATCGGGCGGCGGCCCGCTGATAGCCGTTCCGGAGACGGTGCTGCCGTTCTGGGCGGGCGCCGACAGCGAGGAACTCGACACCGACTACGACCGGGCGTGCGAGGTCGACGGATACGTCGGCCTGCTCCCGGTCGGCGACAGCGCGGCCCTGGTGTTCGGCGACGAACCCGCCTCGACCTCCTACCTTCCGCACTACGCCACCTTCGTACGGTGGTCCGCCGCGAACTCCGAGGCCGAACTGCTCGCCACCGTCCCCGCCGCCCTCGATGCGGCGGCGTGGGGGAGCGAGGTGCACTGGCGGGTGCCCGGCCCGGTGCTGCTGTTCGACTCGGCCTGGCCGGGCGGTCACGCGGCGAGCCGGGAGCATGTGCGGATCGAGCTGGAGCCGGGCTCCTACGCGGTGCGCGCCGCGTACGTCCAGCCAGGACCCGAGACCTGGGTCGGCCTGGTGCAGCTCAGACGGCTCGGCCGGTGACCGGACCGCCGGCGCGGTCAACGCAGGCCGTCGAAGGCGATGTTCAGATGCCGGGGGCCGCGCAGCACCGCGTTGCGCCGGTACGGCGGCGGATCCTCGACCAGACGGGGATTCTCCATCCGCCGGGCCAGTTCGGACAGGGCGATCTGGGTCTCCAGCCGGGCCAGCGGGGCGCCGAAGCAGCTGTGGATGCCGCTGCCGAACCCCAGGTGCTGGATGTCCTCACGGTCCGGGTCGAAGCGCTCGGGATCCTTGAACCGATCCGGGTCGCGGTTGCCCGCGGCCAGCATCAGCCAGATGCGTGAGCCCTTCGGGATGACGACCCCGCGCAGCTCGATGTCGGCGATACAGGTGCGCTGCGGCACGATCTGCACGGGCGGCTCGTAGCGCAGCAGCTCCTCCACGATCCGCACCGACAGGTGTGGATCCTCCCGCAGCCGCTGCAGGACCTCGGGGTGCCGCAGCAGGGTCAGCATGCCGTTGGTGATGAGGTTGACCGTCGTCTCGTGACCGGCGATCAGCAGCAGCACCGCGGTGCTGAGCACCTCCATCATCGTCATGGCGCCGTCCGGCCCCCCGCTGCCGACCAGGTCGGACAGCAGATCGTCCTGCGGCTCCCTGGTGCGCTGCTCGACCAGTCCGGCCAGGTACATCCCGAGTTGCATCCGCGCTTCCTGCGCCGTCTTCACGAACTCGGCGTCGGCGTTCAGGCGCGTCTCCGGGTCAAGGCTCGCGACCAGCGGGTCCACCCAGGTGCGAAAGCGCGGCTCGTCCTCCCGGGGCACGCCGAGCAGCCGGCAGATCACCGTCACCGGGAACGGGTAGGCGAAGTCGTCGACCAGGTCGATCTGCCGCTTGTCCTTCAGGTCGTCGAGCAGCCCGTCCACGATGGCGCCCAGCTCACCCCGCATGTTCTCCACCCGGCGCGGCCGGTGCGGCGGCCCGAAGCCCCGGTTGGCGATGCGCCTGAGCCGGTCGTGCTCCGGCGGGTCGAGCCGGATGAACGACGGCGGCAGCCCTCCCGTCTCCTCCGCCTGGCTCAGTTCGTCGGCCCCGGCGGCGGCCAGATTGGCGGCGTCGGAACTGATCCGCGGATCGTGGAGCAGCGCCTCGATGTCCCAGTAGGAGCTGATGACGTAGGGATCGTCGTCCTCTTCGTGCAGCACCGGTGTCTTGCGGAGTTCCGCGTACAGCGGATACGGGTCGGCGCGGTTGGCGAAGTCGGTGATCTGGCGGAACAGCGAGGCCTGCGTCATGACAAGTCCTTGGAGCGTCGGGGCCGGGCGGCGGTCAGTGGCGGGCGGGGTGGAAGACCAGCTGCTGGTCGGCCGGTGAGTAGCCACTGAGGGTCACGGTCGGGCCGTGGGTCGGCAGAGACGGGTCGGGGAAGTCGGCCGGCACCGGCTGCCGGCCCTCGGGACGCCGGTCCATCGTCGGGAACTCCACCGGGAAGGGCGCGCCCCGCTCGATCTGCCGCGCGTAGAACTCCAGCCACCGGGTGTTGTCGAAGGTCACGGCGGCGATCATGCGGCCCTCGTAGCCGTACACGCCGACGAACCGGCGCTCGGCGAGCGAACCCTGAGTGATCATGATCTGGTCGCCCATGGGCGGCACGCCGACCGACTTGATGTTCACGCCGAACATCGACGACCAGAAGGCGGGCATCCACAGGTGCGGGCGCCGGTCGGCGCCGTGGCAGATCATGTTGTGCGCGGCGGTCTCCGCCTGGGCGACGGCGTTGCCCCAGTGCTCGAGCGAGAGGAACTGGTAGCCGAACAGCGCGTGCGGCGAGCGCGCGACGTCACCGGCCACGAAGACGTCGTCCGTGACGATGCCCCGGAAGTCGAAGGCCCGGCAGCCCGCGTCACAGGCGATGCCCCGGGGCCCGGCGCCCAGCCCCGATCCGGTCAGCCAGTCGGTGTTGCGCACCGAGCCCAGCGAGACCACGACCACGTCCGCCTGGACGACGCTCTCGTCGGACAGGTGGACGGCCCGCACCCTGCCCGTCGAGTCGCCCTCCAGCGAGGTCACCGTGACATGGGTGCGCAGATCCACGCCGTTCTCCAGCTGCAGGTCGGCGGCGACCGCGCCGATCACTCCGCCGAGCGCGCCCACCAGCGGCGCGCCCGCGCGCTCCGCCACGGTGACCGGCAGACCCATCTCCCGGCAGGCCGACGCGACCTCCGAACCGGCGAAGCCCGCGCCGATGATGAACACCCGGCGCGGCCCGGCCTTGAGCCGCTGGTACAGATCGGCGGCGTCGTCCCGTGTGCGCAGCAGGCAGACACCGTCCAGCCGGGCCTCCTCCTCCTTCGGCCAGGGCCGGGCGCGGACGCCGGTCGCGATGAGCAGCCGGTCGTACTCCACCTCGTCCCCGTCGGCCAGCCGGACCCGCTTGGCCGTCAGGTCCAGACCGGTCGCGGGGACACCGAGCCGCCACTTGGCGTCGATCTCCCGGCGGTGCGGCAGCTCGGTGTGGCGCGGGGACGCCATGCCCAGCAGGACGGACTTGGACAGCGGCGGCCGGTCGTACGGCTCGTACGGCTCGTCACCGATCAGGGTCAGCTCACCGGTGAAGCCCTCGGCGCGCAACGTCTCGGCGGCCCGCAGACCCGCCAGCGAGGCGCCCACGATGACGATACGGCCCTCGCGCCTGAGCCGGTCCACAGGGTCAGCGGCCATCGGAGGCCCCCTGGGCGGCCCCGGCCCCCGGCTCGGTCCCGGCGTCGTCCAGACCGTCCGCCGTGATCGCCTGTACCGGGCAGGCGGCGACGGCGCGGGCCAGCCGCTCCCGCTGCTCCTCGGGTGCGTGCGGGTTGTAGACCAGTGACTCGTCGCCGTGCATGGCGAAGACATCGGGAGCGAGGAACGCGCACTGGGCGTACCCCTGGCATTTGTTGAGATCGACGACGAGCCTCATCGACGCTCCGCCCTTCCGGTGGCCAGGTCCGGTGGCGCCGGCCGTGTCGCGCGGCAGTCCCGGACGGCGGTCATGTCCCGCCTGCCAGCATGAGCGGGACGCGGCGGCACCGCCCGTCGGCAAACCCATTCGGGCCGTCGGCCGTGCCGTCCTCAGGGGTGCCGCCGGCGGCGGTCCGTCACGGGTCGGCCGCGGTGCGGCCCCTGTCGCGACCGCCCGCCAGGATGATGTGCACGCTGAGCACCAGCGACCACGCGGGGAAGACCAGCTCCGCCCAGTGCACGGTGGACGCGACGAAGAGCAGCGTGAGGGCGGTCAGGAAGCCCAGCACCGACAGCCAGCGGGGCAGGGCGCCCAGGCGGTGGCCGATCACCGACATGGAGGTGACGAAGACGGCCGCCATGCGCGTGGCGTACTGGTTCATCAGTGTGTACGCGAGGTGACGGCCGAAGTCCCAGGTGGACAGGTCGGGCGTCGTGCCGGCGGGGTGTGCGACCGCGAGGACGGCGCTCGCGGCGGCGGCGGCGCCGTAGATCGAGGCGGTGAAGACGAGTCCGCTGCCGAGGAGGACGGTGGCGAGGAACTTGTCCTCGGCCGCGCCGACGTGCGCCCGTACCGCGCCGATGAACCACAGGAAGAAGATGCCGGCGAAGGGCACGAGCGCGAGGGCCACACGCAGGGCGCCACGGCGCCCGGAGTCCGTGAACGCGCGAGCCGTGACCGTGGTCCCGTCGGGGATGCTCAGCCGCACCAGGACGATCGCCGCCGCGAGCAGCAGCGCGAACACCACTCCCGCCAGGCCCGCGGCCCGCGGTGTCTCCAGCACCCTCTGCCGCTGCCCCTGCTGCATCCCGGCCGCCTCCTCCGCGTCGCCTCTGGCACCAGCTAGCCGCCGCCCGGTCGCCTGCGCCACCGGGAGACGGCTGTACGGCCGAGGGTGCCGTCCGGCGGGACAGCCCGGCACCGAGAGGGGCATCTCCAAGGCCGGGGCCGGCCGACCGGAGATCGGGGACCCGGTGCGCTCGCCTCCGGAGTGGGCGCGGCGGGGTGGTCTGCGGTCGGGCCGGAGCGGGTTCCAACTCGGCCGTGCCCGCTCCGGAGCTCCGAGCCGTCAGGTTCCGGCAGCCATGCCCGGCGCCGGGCCGTCAGAGCCGGGCCAGCTCGTCCACCAGGTCGTCCAGCCCCAGCGAACCCTGCGACAGCGCGGCCATGTGCCAGGCCTTCAGGTCGAACGCGTCACCGTGCCGCTCGCGTGCCCTCTCCCGGCCCAGCAGCCATGCCCGCTCACCGAGCTTGTAGCCGATCGCCTGGCCCGGAATCGTCAGGTAGCGGGTCAGCTCGCTCTCCACGAAGTCGGCCGGCCGGCTGCTGTGCGCGGCGAAGAACTCCTGCGCCAGCTCCGGCGTCCACCGCTCCCCGGGGTGGAACGGCGAGTCGGCGGGGATCTCCAGCTGCAGATGCATGCCGATGTCC
Source organism: Streptomyces sp. NPDC037288 (assembly GCF_055603265.1). Lineage (NCBI taxonomy): Bacteria > Bacillati > Actinomycetota > Actinomycetes > Kitasatosporales > Streptomycetaceae > Streptomyces > Streptomyces sp. NPDC037288. The sequence continues at coordinate 97,418 of NZ_JBVJVY010000014.1, read as the reverse complement.
ACGATCACCCGGGCCGCCCGCATCATCTGCGCGTCCAGGTAGCCGAGCCGCTCCTCGGGGTCGGTGAGGTAGCCCAGCTCGTCCATCAGCCGTTCCGCGTACAGCGCCCAGCCCTCGGCGTTGGCGCTCACCCCGCCGACCGTCGCCTGGTAGCGGGAGAGGTTCTGCGCGACGTGCGCCCACTGCGCGAGCTGCAGGTGGTGGCCGGGCACGCCCTCGTGATACCAGGTCGAGACGAGGTCGTAGACCGGGAAGCGGGTCTCGCCCATCGTGGGCAGCCAGGTGCGGCCGGGCCGTGAGAAGTCCTCCGTCGGTGCCGTGTAGTAGGGGGCCGCCGCGCCGCCGGGCGGGGCGATGCAGGACTCCACCTTCCGCACCCGCTCGGCGAGTTCGAAGTGCGAGCCGTCCAGGTCCTCGATGGCCTTGTCCATCAGGCCCTGCAGCCACTCACGGACCTCGTCCACGCCCTCGATGTGCCGGCCGTGCTCGTCCAGGTGCGCGAGCGCCACCCAGGGCGTCCCGGCGCCGGGCAGGATCTTCTCCGCCTCCTGCTTCATCTCGCCGAGGATCCGGTGGAACTCCGACCAGCCGTACGCGTACGCCTCGTCCAGGTCCAGATCGGTGCCGTTGAAGTAGCGGGACCAGCGCGCGTACCGCTCGCGGCCCACCGTGTTCGGCGCGTCCCCGATCACCGGCGCGTACACGTCCCGCAGCCAGTCCCGCAGCTGGACCAGGGCGCCGGTCGCCGCGCGGGCCGCCTCGTCCAGCTCGGTGCGCAGCGCCTCGGGCCCGGCGGCGGCGAAGTCCTCGTACCAGCCGCGGCCCTTGCCGTCGGTGTCCGTCCACTCGGTGAGCTGCTCGATGTACGTCGCGGTCGGCCGCGGAGCGGCGAACAGCCCGCGGTCCAGGCCCAGTTGCAGCGACTCGCGGTAACCCGCGAGCGCGCCGGGCACCGCGCGCAGCCGCTCGGCGATCGCCGCCCAGTCCTCCTCCGTCTGCGCCGGGGTGATCGTGAAGACGTCCCGCACCGCGTGGCCCGGCGTGCTCATGTTGCCGATCGCGCGCAGGTACTCGTCCGCCTCGTGCACGGCGAGTTCGGCGGTCAGCCGCTCCCGCAGCAGCCGCCCGCAGCGCCGCTCCACGTCGCTGTCCGCACCGGGCTGCCGCTCCGCCTCGTCCAGCTCGGCCAGGGTGGCCCGGGCCAGCTCCGCGAGAGCCTCCTGGCCCGCGGGCGAGTAGTCGGGCAGCAGGCGCGAACTCTCCTTCACACCGAGGTAGGTACCGGTCACCGGGTCGAGGGCGATGAGGCCGTCCACGTACGCGTCGGCCACCTCACGGGGCAGCGGGCTCTTGGTCTCAGACATGCGGCCATCCTCGTACGCGGGGGATCACCGCGTCACCCGCGTTCGCGGGGATTCAGCTCTGGGCGTGGCCGGGAGGCAGCAGTGGTCCGCACTCCCACTGCTGGAAGATCAACCGGGTCTCCACCCGGGCCACCTCGCGCCGTGCCGTGAACTCGTCGAGCACCAGCCGCTGCAGATCCGCCATGTCCGCGACGGCCACATGCACCAGATAGTCGTCCGGCCCGGTCAGATGGAACACCGTCCGTGCCTCCGGCAGCGCCCGGATCCGCTCCACGAACGGTCCCACCAGCTCCCGCCGGTGCGGCCGCACCTGGACCGACAGCAGCGCCTGGAGCCCGCGCCCGAGTTTGGCCGGATCGAGCCGCAGCTGATGGCCGAGGATCACGCCCGAGCGGCGCAGCCGGGTGATCCGGTCCAGGCAGGTCGACGGTGCCACGCCCACCTGCGCGGCGAGATCGCGGTAGGTGGTCCGGGCGTCGTTCTGCAGCAGCCGCAGCAGATGGAGGTCCACCGGATCCAGTACGACAGATTCGGCCATTGGCCGAACGTAGCACGGTGTTCGAATTCCGTGAACCGTTCGATGTTCACCCTTCCGCCCATGGACACAGCGAGCACCGGTGCCTACGACGACGTACGCACCGCATCCAGAGCCCTGGCCACAGAAGCCGTACACGCCGGCCGCGACGATCTCGCCCGCCAGGGCCTGCACGCCCCACCGATCGACCTGTCCACCACCTATCCCTCCCATGACAGCCGTGGTGAGGCCGCCCGCATCGACTCCTTCGCCGCCGACGGCGCCGACCCGGCCGGTCCTCCCATCTACGGCCGCCTCGGCAACCCGACCGTCGCCCGCTTCGAGACCGCACTGGCCCGCCTGGAGGGCACCGAATCCGCGGTCGCCTTCGCCAGCGGCATGGCGGCGCTCAGCGCGGTCCTGCTCGCCCGGTCCGCCCTCGGCCTGCGCCATGTGGTCGCGGTACGGCCCCTGTACGGCTGCAGCGACCACCTGCTCACCGCCGGGCTGCTCGGCACCGAGGTCACCTGGACCGACCCGGCCGGCATCACCGACGCGCTGCGCCCGGACACGGGGCTCGTGATGGTCGAGTCCCCGGCCAACCCGACCCTCGCCGAAATAGACCTGCGGGCCGTCGCGCACGCCTGCGGTTCGGTCCCGCTGCTCGCCGACAACACCTTCGCCACACCCGTGCTGCAACGCCCGGCCGAGCACGGCGCCCGCATGGTGCTGCACAGTGCCACCAAGTACCTCGGCGGGCACGGCGACGTGCTCGCCGGAGTCGTCGCCTGCGACGAGGAGTTCGCGGGCCGGCTGCGGCAGATACGGTTCGCCACCGGCGGTGTGCTCCATCCGCTGGCCGGCTACCTGCTGCTGAGGGGGCTGTCCACGCTCCCGGTCCGGGTGCGGGCCGCCTCCGCGAACGCCGCCGAACTGGTCCGCAGGCTCGCCGCCGACCCGCGTGTGGCCCGCGTCCACTATCCGCGCATCGGCGGCGCGATGATCGCCTTCGAGGTGCACGGCGACCCGCACGAGGTCATCTCCCGGGTCGGGCTCGTCACCCCGGCGGTGAGCCTCGGCAGCGTCGACACGCTCATCCAGCACCCCGCCTCCATCAGCCACCGCATCGTCGACGCCGACGACCGGCGCGGGGCGGGGGTGAGCGACCGGCTGCTGCGGCTGTCGGTGGGTCTGGAGGACGTGGACGACCTGTGGGCGGACCTCGACCAGGCGTTGGGGGAGCCTGCCCGGATGCCGGTGCCGCTGCGGGAAGCGGTGCGCTGAGGTCGGCGGCCGGTGGAGGGCGCCGGTGAGCTGGGCCCCCCACTGCCTCGAGGGCGTGGGGCCCTCGACGCCGCCGCCGTGGCTGAGCACCGTCGCGGGGGATTCCCGGTGCGGCCGTCTCCGTAGGGCTCCCGGGGGCCACCGGCCCGCCCCGGACGGCCGAACCCGGCCCGGCCGCGCTGGCCGGGCGTACGGTCTTCTGCCGGTATCCGCATCAGAGCCGCTACGTCGTGCCGGTGAACGCCGTGACCGTCGTGCCCGAACGGGTGCCCGCCGCGCGGGCCGTGCTCGCCGGGACCGTGGAGACCGCCGTGAACGCCCTGGGGGACGCGGCACCGCTGATCGGCGACCGGATCGCGGTGGTCGGCGCCGGCATGGTCGGCTGCTCGGTGACCGCGCTGCTCGCCCGCTTCCCCGGCGTACGGCTCCGACTCGTCGACGCCGACCCGGGCCGCGGCCCCGCCCGACCGGCGGTGCCGGGCCAGGGCGCCTGGACGAAGGCGGGCCGCGGCCGGCCTGTGTCAGTCGCGCTTGGCCGGGTCGCCGACGTGGCGCAGGCCGGTGTCATACGGCGAGCGCTGCCCGACCGCTGTGGTGACCAGGCGGGCCGTGATGACCAGCGTGCCCTCCTCGATCTGGTAGTCCAGGGGCAGCCCGAGGCGGCGCATCGCGGCGACCATGCCGGTGTTGGACGCCTGGGTCACGGCGTACACGCTCTCGCAGCCGGCCTCCACGGCCATCGCCACCAGCCGGTCGAGCAGCTCACCGCCGATGCCGCGCTGCTGCCAGTCGTCCTCGATCAGCAGCGCGACCTCGGTCTCGTCGCCGTCCCAGAGCAGATGCCCGAGGCCGACGATCCGTCCGGAGGTGGTCTGCGCGGCCAGCGTCCGGCCGAAACGGGGGCTGAGCAGGTGGTTCAGATAGCGGTCCGCGTCGCCGACCGGGCCGTGGTAGCGCAGCCCGAGGGTGCGCGGCGAGCACCGCTCGTGCATCGCCTTGGCGGCGGCCAGGTCTCCGGTGTCGACCCGGCGGACGGTGATGTCGTTGCCCTCCGGCAGCGTCAGCACGTCCTTGCCGCGCGGGATCCGCGGACCGAGCCGGTTGTCCAGCTCCACCAGCGCCCGGGCCCGCGCGAACTCGGTCGGCGTGAACGGCAGATACGGCCGCTCCACGGTGAGCACCCCGCCCTCCGGCGCCGGCAGCCGCAGCACGGTGTCCTCCAGCACGCCCTCGACCGGCACCGGCTCCGGCCCGCGGCCACCGCCGACCGGTGTCCCGGGCAGCGAGCGGATCGTGCACCGGCCCAGCAACTGCCGCAGCGCCAGCGGCAGTTCGGCGGCGTCCAGTGCGGTGCGCGCGGCCAGCCCGAGCACCCGGGTGGGGGCGTCGACCAGGTCGTGGGCGTCGGCCCGTTCGATCCAGGTGGACGCGCCGCCGGCCAGTGCGACCGCCCGGGAGATCTCGGCCGCCGCCAGCGCGCCGGGCGCCCGCAGCAGGAACTCGTCCACGGTGCCGTCGGCCAGCGGGTGCGTCTGGAGACTCAGGATGTCGACGCGCCGCTCGGCCAGCACCGCGCACAGCGCGGCCAGCGAGCCCGGCTCGTCCTTCACCGTCGTCCGCATCCGCCACAGCGCCCCGGCGCCGGCCACGTCGTCCGCGGCGTCGTCCGGCTGCGCCGAGGGCCCGGACGACCGCGTCTCGGCGGCCGGCCGGGCACCGGTATCACCGGTCGGCGGTGCGTGTCCGTGGCGCCGTGCCCACCAGGTGTGGAAGCCGGCCGTCGCGGCCAGCGCGAGTGCCGAGATCACCAGCATCGCGGGACCGTCGGGGCCGTGCCCGACCAGGTTCGCCACCACGTCGGCCACCGCGACGGCCGTGAACAGGGCGGCGAGCTCCACGAGGTCCCGCCGCCAGTGGTGCACGGGGCGGCCGTGCTTCACCCGGGTCACATTCGACATGTCTGCAGTCATGCAGCCACTGTGAAGGAAGGGTGTTGCGTGATCACGAACGGTTTGTGACCGATGAGTAAAGCATGCTCCGTCCCTTTTGTTGGATTTTCCATGGTCGGGTCGCCCCGCACCGCCCGGCTCCCTACTGGCCGACCCGCCCCGGCTGGAGCGTCTGGGTGAACAGCACGGTGCCGTCGTACTCGCGCAGCCGCACCGTCAACTCGCCGCTGTCGCCGTCGACGTCGACCTCGCCGAAGAACTGGTAGCCAACGGCAGGAGACACGTTGGAGGCGGTGGGTGCCTTGACGAACACCCGGTCCGGGCCGAACGTGCCGTCCAGCGCGCTGACCGGGAAGGCACCCGCGTTGAGCGGTCCGGAGACGAACTCCCAGAACGGCTCGAAGTCCTTGAACGCGGCCCGCGCGGGGTCGTAGTGCTGGGCGGAGGTGTGGTGCACGTCGGCCGTCAGCCACACCGTGCCGGTGATCCGCCGGTGCTTGATGAAGCGCAGCAGCTCGGCGATCTGCAGCTCACGGCCGAGCGGCACGCCCGGGTCGCCCTGCGCCACGGCCTCGAAGTCGGGCTTGCCCTCCACCGGGTCGGGCACGACCAGGCCGAGCGGCATGTCGTTGGCGATCACCTTCCACACCGCGCGGGACTTCGCGAGCTCCCGCTTGAGCCACTCCAGTTGCTCACGCCCGAGGATGCCCACCGGGTCCGTGGTCTGGTCGTCGGGCGAGTTCGCGTTGCGGTAGGTGCGCATGTCGAGCACGAACACGTCGAGCAGCGGACCGTGGTGGACGACCCGGTAGATCCGGCCGTCCGGGCGCTCGCTGGTGGTCGAGACCGGGAAGTACTCGGAGAACGCCTGCCGCGAGCGCAGCGCCAGGTCGTCGAGCCTGGTGCCGGCCGGGTACGGCGTGCCGGTGCCGATGACCTCGCCCGGGTACCAGTTGTTGCGGACCTCGTGGTCGTCCCACTGGATGATGTTCGGCACCTGGGCGTTGAACCGGCGCAGCGCCGAGTCCAGCAGGTTGTAGCGGAAGTTGCCCCGGTAGTCGTCCAGGGTGATCGCGACGTGCGACTTCTCCTCGGTGGTGACGTTCCGGTACACGCTGCCGTCGGGCAGGGTCGCGGTGGCCGGGATCGGGCCGTCGGCGTAGATGTTGTCGCCGCTGCACAGGAAGAAGTCCGGGTCGACCTTGGCCATGGCGTCGAAGATGCGGTAACCGCCGATGGAGTCGTTGATGCCCCAGCCCTGTCCGGCGAGGTCGCCGGACCACACGAACCGCACACCCTGACGCCGCCCGGCGGGCGCGGTACGGAAGGTTCCGGTCACCGGCTCGCCGGTACGGCGCGGGTCGTCCGGGTCGGCGAGCAGTACGCGGTAGTGGATCTGCTCGCCCGACGGCAGTCCGTGCAGCCGGGTGGTGCCGGTGAAGTCCGTGCCGGGGCCCAGCAGCGGGCCGTGCCATCTGCGCGGGCTGCGGAACGACTCGGTGGCCGAGGTCTCCACGATCATCCGGGCCGGCCGGTCCGAACGCACCCACACCAGGCCGGAGTCGGTGGTCACATCACCCGCCTGCACGCCCCACCCCGCCTGGGGACGCCCGGAGCGGGCGAACGCCGGGGCCGCGCCGAGGCCGACGGGCAGGGTGAGCGCCGCCGACGCGGCGAGGGAGCCGCGCAGAACACTGCGGCGGCCGGGGAGCGGACGTTCTGACATGGCTGCGCCTCCAGGGACGGGGTCCGGCCAGTGTGCAGAGCCACACCTACTGGGACGCTGCGGCGCGCACGGAAACCCCAAGTGAACAACGGGCCTTGGGGCCGAGTCGCCGGGCGGGGCGCCATGGTCGCGCACCGCTCGCGGGAGGACGGGCCGGGGGCCATGGTCGCGCACGGCTCGCGGGAGGACGGGCGGACCGCGCCGGTGCGCGCCGGGTGGGGCACGTCCTGTCCGGCTCGACGGTAAGGATCCGCCGCATCCGCGCACACACAGCGCGCCGACGGCCGGGCCCAGCCCCTCGCGGAGGCGACACCGGTGACCGGGCCGGCCACTTCGGCGAGGTGACGCCGGTGGCTGCCCGGGCCTCGTCGGTGAATCACGCTGGTGGTCGGCTTGGCCGCGTCGGTGAGGTAGCGCTGGCGGCTGGCCTGGCCGCGTCGGTGAGGTGGCGTGCTGGTGGCCGGGCCGGTGTCGTCAGCGAGGGGCTCGTTCTGCCGACGGACCGGGCGCGGTGCGCCTGGTCCGTCACACCGGCGGCGCCGCACCCGCCGCCCTCTCCGGGCCCCGGAGCCCGGCCGGGGCAGGCCGGTTCAGCGGCTGCCGTCCAGGATGACCCGCGCGACCAGCGCCGGGTCGTCGTTCATCGGGCAGTGTCCGCAGCCGGGCAGCCGTACCAGTCGCGCGTGCGGGATCAGCTGCTTGGCCCGTACGCCCTGACGACGGACGAGGAGCCGGTCCCGGCTGCCCCAGGCCACCGTGACCGGCAGGCCCGGCAGGGCGTCGGTGAACTGCACCGCGGAGCCCGCCCGCAGCGTCGCATCGAACCCGGCGGCGCCCACCAGCGCGAGTGTCTCGGCGACCACGGCCTGAGGGGCGCGGCGCGCGGGGCGTGCGTAGATGGTGCTCGTCAGCGCGGTACGGCCGGCCGCGGTACGCGAGAGCCGCTCCACCAGCGGCAACGGCAGCCGCTGGGCGATGCCCCGCATCGCGAGCAGCACCGCGAAGGCGTACCGGCGCTCGGCCTCCGTCCAGAATCCGGCAGGGGAGAGCGCCGTGACGGAGCGCACGAGCTTCTCCCGGCCCAGTTCCAGAGCGAGCAGGCCGCCCAGCGAGTTGCCCGCGATGTGCGGATGGTCCAGCTCCAGCTCGTCGAACAGGGCGCCGAGAACGGAGTTGGTGGTCGCCAGGTCGTAGGCGAGGCCGTCCGGCAGCCCCGGGGACGCGCCGAAGCCCGGCAGGTCGACGGCGATCACGTCGCGCTCGGTGGCGAGGATGTCCACGACCGGGTCCCAGGCCTGCCGGTGATGGCCGATGCCGTGCAGCAGGACCAGCGGTTCACCGTGTCCCACGCGCGCGTAGGACACGGCCACGTCCTTCGGGCCATGGGGAGTGGGGACCTTGAAGGAGACGGTGGCGGACATGGGGTGCTCCTCGTCTGGGTGCTGACGGACGCCATAGACAGCTTGTCAGCAATTGCTACCGGCTGGTAGCCCCTGGTCGGAGTACGTCTCGCTGCCGGAGCCGTCAAACCGCCCGGCGCACCTCGATGTTGAAGTCCGCGGTCCCGAACTGCCGCATCATGGTGAGCCACAGCGGCAGATACATCTCCATCGCCCGCGCCGCGCGGATCCCGCCCAGGTCCAGCACCCGCCGCGCAGGCCATCCGAACTCCCCGAGCAGGCCCGTCACCTGCTGCTTGGCCCCGGCGTCCTCGCCGCACACGAAAAGGTGGTGCTCTCCCGGCACCCGCCCCGGATCCACCATCACCTGACAGTTGACCGTGTTCAGCGCCTTCACCACGCGCGCGTGCGGGAAAGCCCGCTGGATCTGCTCGCCGACGCTGTCCGAGTCCACCGGGTCCAGACGCGCCTGGCCGTCCTCGAAGGCCAGGGGATTGGAGACGTCCACCACGACCTTGCCGTCGAGGTGCTCGGCACCGGCCGCCCGCAGGGCGTCGAGCGCCACCCGGCCGCCGACCGCGTTGATGACCACCTCGGCCGCGGCGGCCGCCTCCGCGAACGTGCCCGCGCGGGCGCGCTCCGCCGCTGCCGTGGCCCACTCCAGCGCCACCGGATTGTCCTTGACGCGGGAACCGAGGGTCACCTCGTGCCCCAGCTCCACCAGCCTGCCGCCCAGTGTGCGGCCCACCTCCCCCGTGCCCAGCACCGCGTACCGCATCGGCCACCTCCACGTCACCGGCCGCCGACCCCCGGCGGTCCGCGGTCATTGTGATCCGGACCGGCGCCGGACGGGCCGATTCCGGTTGGACACACCCGGCGCGTGTCGGATGGGATGGGGCGGTGACCACCGAGACCGCGACCGACCTCTTCGAAGCGCATCGCCCCCTGCTCATGGGGGTCGCCTACCGCATGCTCGGCCGGGTGGCCGACGCCGAGGACGTGGTCCAGGACGCCTGGCTGCGCTGGTCCCGCACCGACCGCGCGGAGGTCCGTGAACCACGTGCCTACCTGGTCCGCATCACCACCCGCCTGGCCATCGACCGGCTGCGCCAGGTGCAGGCACGCGGTGAGGCGTACGTCGGGCCGTGGCTCCCGGAGCCGTACCTCACCGGGTTCGGCGACGCCGCCCCGGACGCGGCGGACCAGGCCCTGCTCGCCGACAGCGTCTCCCTCGCCGTCCTGGTCGTCATGGAGTCGCTGTCGCCGCTGGAGCGGGCCGTCTTCGTGCTCAGGGAGGCGTTCGGCTACCCGTACGCCGAGATCGCCGTCCTGCTCGACCGCGCCGAGACGGCGGTACGGCAACTCGCCGGGAGGGCGCGCCGCCACGTCGACGAACGCCGGCCGCGCTACCAGGTCGACCCCGTCCAGCGGCGCGAGCTGACCGAACGTTTCCTCGCCGCGGCGGGCGGCGGTGACCTGGACGGGCTCATGTCCCTGCTCGCCCCGGACGTCCGCCTGGTCGGCGACAGCGGCGGCAAGGCCAAGGCGCCGGTGCGCATCCTGCACACCGCCGACAAGGTCGGCCGCTTCCTCATCGGCGTCGCACAGCAGCAGCTGCAGGCGGCCCTGTCGTACCGGTTCCTGGAGTCCAACGGCGGCCCGGCGCTGCTGCTGCTGTCCGACGGCAAGCCCGACAGTCTGCTCCAGGTGGACGTCGCCGACGGCCGCGTCACGACCGTGTACGTCGTCCGCAACCCGGACAAGCTGCGGCACCTCGCCGACAGCTGAATCCCGTGCGCCCCGCGAGCCCCCGTCCTGCGACGGGGGCTTTGCCGCGATGTCACACACGCCGGCGCGTGCGAACGCCTCATGAACGCTCCGCGGCAGGCCGGCTGAACGGCGCCCGAGGATCCAGGATTGGTCTTGACCAAGGGTGAAGGCCGCCCTATGGTCGCAGAGAAGTGCAACAACCTTTAATAAACAAGGGCGCTAAAAACCGCCGGACCACGGCTCTTGCGGAGGACAGGGTGGGGACCACGCAGCTGGAATCGGTGCCGGAACCGAAGTACTGGCATCTCAAGACCGTGCTCACCGAGGCACTGGACTCCGAGTTCTCGGTCGGCGAGATCCTGCCCAACGAGCGCGACCTCGCCGCACGCTTCGGCGTGGCCCGCGCCACGCTCCGCCAGGCCCTCGAACAGCTGGAGCTGGAAGGCCGGCTGCAGCGCCGCCGCGGCGTCGGTACGACCGTCGCACCCCCGCGCGTGGGCGTGGCCGTCGGCACCGAGCAGCACGCCTGGCCGGGCGCCGCCTCGGACGCCTGGCAGCCCCTCGACTGCGACCAGGCGGTGCCGCCCACGGCCGTCGCCACGGCCCTGGAGACCGGCGCGGACGAGCCCGTCCACACGGTGCGCCGCTCCCGGATGTCCCACGGCCAGCCGGTCGCCACCGAACTGCTCTACATCCCGGCGGCCGCGGTGCCCGACCTCAGCGCGATCGACGCCCCGTCCGGCCCGGCACGCGCGCGTGCGGTGCTGCGCGAACTCCAGCACCTGACGCTCGAGGGCCAGGACCGCGCCGTCGAGCTGGGCTCCGCCCGCGCGGAGGACGCCAAGGAACTCGACCGGCTCCCCGGCTCCCCCGTCCTGGTCGTCACCACCCGCTTCTTCGCCGAGGGCCGCACGGCAGCCCTCTCCCTGGCGACCTACCGGGCCGACACCTGCCGCCTGACCTTCGGTGACACGCCGGGAGTGGAAATACACCACGACCCGGAGCGCCGGGCTTCCTGATCACGGGGTACTTGCCGAACGCCGGGCAGGGCCGGCCAACCCAGTGGCGCGGGGAACCGCGCGAGCAACCCCGACGCTCCCGCAGTCGCGCGACGACCGGCACCGGATCGACGGTCAGCGTCTGCCCGTCGCCGTCCCGTCGACAGCGAACAACTGCTCCTCCACATGGTCCAGGGCCAGGCGCAGCGCCCCCGTAGCCACGGCCGCCTCACCCAACAGGGACAACGCCACCCGAGGCGGCCGCAGGCAGTAGCGGGCCAGCTCGCGGCGCAACGGCTCCAGGACGCCGTCGAGACCGGCCGCCCAGCCGCCGATCACGACCAGCTCCGGATCTAGCGCCAGCACGAGCGCGGCCACGTCGTGCACGAGCCGCTGGATGAACCGCTCCACGGCGGCCCGCGCCCGCTGGTCGCCCTGCCGGGCCAGCGCGAACACCTCGGCGACCGCCTGCTCGTCCAGCGGGTGCAGCGGCTCGTCGGTGGTGGACAGCAGCGTCTCCGGAGTCACCTCCCGGCCCAGCAGATGCAGCGCGCCGATCTCCCCGGCCGCCCCGCCGTAGCCGCGGTGCAGCCGACCGCCGATCAGCGCACCCGCGCCCGGACTCAGCCCGGCCAGCACGAACACCACGTCGTCCGACCCGGCCGCCGCGCCCTTCCAGTGCTCGGCGACGGCCGCCGCGTTGGCGTCGTTCTCCACCAGCACCGGGCACTTGAAGGAACGGCTGAGCCGCTCACCCAGCTTCAGCCCCGTCCACTGCGGCAGCGCCGTGCCCAGCCGTACCGTGCCGTCGGCCTCCACGATCCCCGGCGTACCCACGCCCACGGCCCGCAGCGACCCGCGTGCGACCCCGGCCCGCCGCAGCAGCTCGGCGACGGCGCCGCGCAGCCTGTCGAGCCGCTCGTCCGCCGTGGCCGTCTCGTCGACCTCCTTGGCCTGCGCGCCCAGTACCCGCCCGTCCAGGTCGGACAGCAGCGCGGCGACCCGGTGCGGCCCGATCTCCAGGCCCAGCAGATGCCCCGCCTCGGCCCGGAACCGGAACCGGCGCGCGGGCCGCCCCTGACGGCGCGCGGTGCTCTCGTCGGCGGCCGTCTCCACGACGAGCCCGCCCTCGATGAGCCCGTCGACGACCCCCTCCACCGTCGGCCGGGACAGTCCGGTGACCCGGGTGATCTCGGTGAGCGTCGCGCAGTCCGTGGCACGCAGCGCGTGCAGCACCACCGCGGAATTGATCCTTCGCAGCAGCGAGGGATCGCCGCCGGTCAGCTGCCCCACCGTCCGTCCTCCCAGCTCGCGCGCGTGTTGGGCGGATCGTACTCGGCCCGGCGCACCCCGGCGAGTGCCGGGTTCCGCATCAGGAGCGGCTCACCCCGGCTCGACGAACCCCGACTCGTACGCCGTGATCACCGCCTGGGTACGGTCGCGCGCGCCGAGCTTGGTGAGCACGGCGCTCACATGCGACTTCACCGTCTCCGTGCCCACGACCAGCCGTGCCGCGATCTCCGCGTTCGACAGCCCCCGCGCCATCAGCCGCAGCACCTCCGCCTCCCGCTCGGTCAGCCGGGCCCGCTCCAGCGGGTCGTCCCGCGCAGGAGCGGGCGCAGGAAGCGGATCGTTCGGGCCATGACGCCATCGTCGCAGGCGGCACCGACAACGGGCCTCCCCCGCGCGGGGGAGGCCCCGACACCCGCTGACGGCAAGGCTGTTGCCATGACCAGCATCGACGTACGCGACCTCAGCAAGGAGTACGGCGGACGGCGGGCCGTGGAACAGCTCACCTTCAGCGTGTGCCCCGGCCGCGTCACCGGCTTCCTCGGCCCCAACGGCGCCGGCAAGTCCACCACCATGCGCCTCGTCCTCGGCCTCGACCGGCCCACCTCGGGCACCGCCACGATCGGCGGCCACGCCTACGCGGCCCTGCGTGAACCGCTGCGCCGGGTGGGCGCGTTGCTCGACGCCCGGGCCGCGCACGGTTCCCGCAGCGCGCGTGACCATCTGCGCGCCCTCGCCGCGACCAACCGCATCCCGGAACGCCGGGTCGACGCCGTCCTGGAGGAGACCGGACTCGCCCAGGTGGCCCGGCGCCGGGTACGCACCTACTCCCTCGGCATGCGCCAGCGGCTCGGCATCGCCGCCGCCCTCCTCGGAGACCCCGAGGTCGTCCTGCTCGACGAACCCGCCAACGGCCTCGACCCCGAAGGCATCGTCTGGATCCGCACCCTGCTGCGCCGGCTCGCCGGGGAGGGCCGCACGGTGCTGGCGCTCCAGCCACCTGATGAGCGAGACCGCCGCCTTCGCCGACCACCTCGTGATCCTCGGACGAGGGCGGCTGCTGGCCGACACACCGGTCCGGGAGTTCATCCACGCGCGCGTACGGCCGCACGTCCGGATCCGCACCAGCGAGCCCGCCGCACTGGACGACCTGCTCGCCCGCCACGGCCTCGTCGCCTCCCGGGCCCGGACGGATCCCGCACCGTGCGGCACGCACGCGTGGACGACATCGGCCGGCTCATGTCCGAGGCGGGCCTGCCCGTCCTGGAACTCGCCGCGCGCGAGGCCACCTTGGAGGTGGCCTATCTCGATCTGACCGCCGCCGAAGCCGAGTTCACCGCACTGCCCAAGGAGGCCTGAGCATGGAGTTCGCACCCGTTCTGCACGCCGAGTGGATCAAGATCCGTACCCTGCGCCCGCTCGTCGGCAGCCTGGCCGCCGTGCTCCTCGTCACCACCGCGTTCTCGGCGCTCGCGGCTGCCGACGCCGACGGCTCGGACCCGCTGTACTCGGTGTTCTTCGGCGCGAGCTTCGGCCAGATCGCCGCGATCGCCTTCGGCACGACGGCCGTCTCGGCCGAGTTCCGGGGCGGCGCACTACGGCTGACCCTGTCGGCGGTGCCCGACCGGCTGCGGTGGTTCGCCGCCAAGGCCGCCGCGGTCGCCCTGCCCGTGCTGGCCGTCGGTCTCCTCACCGGGCTGGTCACCCTGCTGGCCGGGAAGTCGATCCTCGGCACCTCCGGCCCCTCCTGGGGCGAGGGCCTGCGCGGCGCGGTCGGCTGCGCCCTGCACCTGACGCTGATGGCGCTGTTCGCGGCCGGGCTCGCGGCCGTCCTGCGCAGCGGTGTGGCGACCCTGTCCGTGCTGATCCCGTTCCTGCTGATCGTGTCCTTCGTCATCGGCGACCTGTCCGGAAGCGTCGCCGACTTCCTCCCCGACCGGGCCGGCCAAGTCGCCCTGCACAGCACCTGGGACGGCGCCCTCGGCCCGTGGAGCGGGCTCGCGGTGACCGCGCTGTGGTCGGCGGCCGCCCTGCTGGCCGGGGCGTGGTCCCTGGACCGCAGGGACGCCTGACGGCACGCCAATTGTCAGTGGTGCCCGCTTTACTGGATCGCATGGACATCGCGAAGTGCCTGGCCCTCATCGACCTGCTGTGCGACCGGGAGTTTCCGGCGGAGCACGGCAGGACGGACGTCGGCACGGGCGGGCCCGGGTACCTGATAGCCGAGTTACAGACCAGCGGCGACTTCCACGAGGACGGCGACACCGAACGGGAGGAGACGGAGGAGCAGTACGACGCGGACCGGGACGCCCTCGCGGAGCGGCTCGCCGAGCGGTGGGGACCGGCCGACGCGTTCAGTCTGTCCAGCACCTTCGCGCGGGTCATGGAGGGCGAGGACGTCGACGAGCCATGGGCCGAGCTCGCCGCCCGCATACCCGATGTGGCCCTGTGGAAGGCACCGACGGGCCGCTGGGTCGCCCTGGGCGTGTCCCAGTGGGACGACGAGCTGCCGTTCCAGCTGCTGGCGGTGGTCACGTCCATCGACCCGCCCTGACCCGCTAGGCCGGCGCGGCGTCCCGCAGCCGGGCGAACTCCTCGGCCATCGTCGCCGTCGTCCAGTGCGCGTTCAGCCCGCTGGGGTTGGGCAGTACCCAGATCCGGCTGTCTCCGACGGCCCGCTCCTGCGGTCCGACCTGCGCGGTGCGGTCGCCGAAGGCGGCCCGGTAGGCGGTCACCCCGACCACGGCCAGCCACCGCGGCCGCAGCCGGGTCACCTTCTCGGTCAGCAGCCGCCCGCCCTCGACGTACTCCTCGGCGGTCAGCTCGTCGGCCCGCGCGGTCGCCCGTGCCACGACATTCGTGATGCCCAGCCCGTACGACAGCAGTTCCCGCTGCTCGGCGGGCTTCAGCAGCCTCGGCGTGAAGCCCGACAGGTGCAGCACCGGCCAGAAGCGGTTGCCGGGACGGGCGAAGTGGTGACCGGTCGCGGCCGTCATCAGCCCCGGGTTGATGCCGCAGAACAGCACACGCAGGCCGTCCGCGACGACGTCCGGCACGAGACGGTCGCGGGCGGCCTCCAGGTCCGCCCTGGTGAAGCGGGGTGCGCGGGGTGTGCGGGTCAGAGGATCGCTCCCGGGGCGTAACCGGCGGCCTCCGGGTGCCGCTTGACGATCTCCTCGATCCGGCCGACGACCACACCGACCTGGTCGGCGGCGGCGCCGGTGAAGGACAGCTTGTCGGCCATCAGCGCCGCGAGCTGCTCGCGGTCGAGGGGCAGGCGCTCGTCGCCGGAGAGCTTGTCGAGCAGGTCGTTGCGCTCGGCTCCCTGCTCGCGCATCGCGAGCGCGGTGGCCACGGCGTTCTCCTTGATCGCCTCGTGCGCGACCTCGCGGCCCACACCGGCCCGCACCGCACCCATGAGCACCTTGGTGGTGGCGAGGAACGGCAGATAACGGTCCAGCTCGCGGGCGACGACCGCCGGGAAGGCACCGAACTCGTCGAGCACGGTCAGGAAGGTCTCCAGCAGACCGTCCAGCGCGAAGAAGGCGTCCGGCAGCGCGACGCGGCGCACCACCGAGCAGGACACGTCGCCCTCGTTCCACTGGTCGCCCGCCAGCTCGCCGGTCATGGAGGCGTAGCCGCGCAGGATGACCATGAGGCCGTTGACGCGCTCGCAGGAGCGGGTGTTCATCTTGTGCGGCATCGCGGAGGAGCCGACCTGGCCCGGCTTGAAGCCCTCGGTGACCAGTTCGTGCCCGGCCATCAGCCGGATCGTCTTGGCCAGCGAGGACGGCGCCGCCGCCAGCTGCACCAGGGCGGTGACGACCTCGTAGTCCAGCGAGCGCGGGTAGACCTGGCCGACCGAGGTGAACGCCTGCGAGAAGCCCAGGTGCCGGGCGATCCGCTGCTCCAGCTCGGCCAGCTTCGCCGCGTCGCCGCCGAGCAGGTTCAGCATGTCCTGCGCGGTGCCGACCGGGCCCTTGATGCCGCGCAGCGGGTAGCGGCCGAGCAGCTCCTCGACGCGGCCGTAGGCGACCAGCAGCTCGTCGGCGGCGGTCGCGAAACGCTTGCCGAGGGTGGTGGCCTGCGCGGCCACGTTGTGCGAGCGGCCCGCCATGACCAGCTCCGCGTACTCGCCCGCGAGCTTGCCCAGGCGGGAGAGGACGGCCACCGTACGGTCGCGCATCAGCTCCAGCGACAGCCGGATCTGCAGCTGCTCCACGTTCTCGGTGAGGTCGCGGGAGGTCATGCCCTTGTGCACGTGCTCGTGCCCGGCGAGGTCGTTGAACTCCTCGATCCGCGCCTTCACATCGTGCCGGGTGACCTTCTCGCGCTCGGCGATCGAGGCCAGGTCGACGGTGTCGAGGACACGCTCGTAGTCGGCGATGGCCTCGTCCGGCACCTCGATGCCCAGGTCCTTCTGGGCGCGCAGCACGGCGAGCCAGAGCTGCCGCTCCAGTCTCACCTTCTGCTCGGGGGACCAGAGCGTGGCGAGCTCGGCGGAGGCGTAGCGTCCGGCGAGGACGTTCGGGATGCGGGGCTTGGCGGGCGCAGAAGTCACGTGTCCAGATTCTACTGGCGGTTTGTGCAGGCCAGCGCCACGCCCCCGTTCGGCGGAAGCTACGAGACGCCCGTCACGTGCACACGCCCGCCGCCAACCGCCGAGCAGTGCCCCGAGCTACGCCGGTCCCTCGTACGGCAGCAGCTCCGGCCGCTTGGCCGGGCGGCCGTCCCCCGAGGAGCGGCCGGTCAGGCGCCGGCCTATCCACGGCAGCAGGTGCTGCCGGGCGAAGCGCGCGTCCGCCACCCGGCGCGTCACCCAGCCCGGCGGGAGGGTGGCCGGCATCGGCACCTGCCACTCGGTGTCCTCCGGCTCGTACCCGAGCGTCTGCCACACCGCCTCGGCGACCCGGCGGTGCCCTTCCGCCGTCAGATGCAGCCGGTCCACGTCCCACAGCCGGGGGTCGCCGAGCGAGGGCGCCCCGTACAGGTCGACGACGACCGCGCCGTGCCGTGCGGCCAGCTCGTCCACGCAGGCGAACAGCTCCTCCATGCGCGGCCGGAACCGCTCCAGCACCGGGCCCTGGCGGCCGGGGCTGCGCATCAGCACCAGCTGCTTGCAGGACGGCGCCAGCCGCTCCACGGCCTCGGTCAGCAGTCCCTTGACGCGGCCCATGTCGCACTTGGGCCGCAGGGTGTCGTTGAGCCCGCCGACCAGCGTGACCACATCGGCGTTCATGGCCGCCGCCGTGGCCACCTGCTCGTCGACGATCTGCCCGATCAGCTTCCCGCGCACGGCCAGGTTGGCGTACCGGAACCCGGGTGTGCGGGCGGCCATCCGCGTGGCGAGCAGGTCGGCCCAGCCCCGGTAGGAGCCGTCGGGCAGCAGGTCCGACATGCCCTCGGTGAAGGAGTCGCCGACCGCGACCAGGCTGGTGTGCGGGGGAGTTGTGGGATTCGTCTGCATGGCGTGAGCGATGGTATCCCGGCTCCATACCCACCGGTCGGTCGCCCCGGATACGCCCGGCGGGATCCCCGCGTCATCCCGGTGCCGGCTGCCCGAACAGCTCCCGCAGCACGTCCTCCATGGTCACCAGGCCGGCCAGCCGGCCGTCGTCGCCGAGCACCGCCGCCACATGCGTACGGCTGCCGCGCATCGCGGTGAGCACGTCGTCCAGCGGGGTGCCCTCCCGCACGCGCGCGATGGACCGCATGTCCCGCAGCCGGAACGGCACGTCCCGCGGCGAGGCGTCCAGCGCGTCCTTGACGTGCAGATAGCCCAGGATCCGCCGTCCCACGTCGACCACGGGGAACCGGGAGAAGCCCGACTCGGCCGACAGCCGCTCCAGCTGCTCCGGGCTGACGCCCACGCGCGCGTACACCACCCGCTCCAGCGGCACCACGACGTCCCGTACGGGCCGGCTGCCCAGCTCCAGCGCGTCGTGCAGCCGCTCCTGCGCCCGGTCGTCGATCAGGCCCGCCTCGCTGGCGTCCTTCACGATCTCGGCGAGTTCGGTGTCCGTGAAGGTCGCCGCGACCTCGTTCCTGGCCTCCACCCGGAGCACCTTCAGCAGCCCGTTCGCGAAGGCGTTGATCGCGAAGATCACCGGGCGCAGGGCCCGGGACAGCGCGACGAGCGGCGGGCCGAGCAGCAGCGCGCTGCGCACCGGCTCGGCGAGCGCGATGTTCTTGGGCACCATCTCGCCGAGCAGCATGTGCAGGTAGGTCGCGAGGGTCAGCGCGATCACGAAGGACACGGCGTGACCCGCGCTCACGGGCACACCGGCCGCGCGGAACACCGGCTCCAGCAGGTGCGCGATCGCCGGTTCCGCGACCACACCCAGGACCAGCGTGCACAGCGTGATGCCCAGCTGGGCGGCGGCCAGCAGCGCCGAGACGTGCTCCAGGCCCCACAGCACGGCCTTCGCACGCCGGTCGCCCTCCTGGGCCAGCGGCTCGACCTGTGAGCGGCGCACGGAGATCAGTGCGAACTCGGCGCCGACGAAGAAGGCGTTGACGACCAGGGTCGCCAGCCCGACCAGCAGCTGTACGGCGGTCATCGTGCCCCCTCCGCGGTCTCGTGGGCCTGCTCGTCGTCCAGCGGCGCGTGCAGCAGCACCCGTGCCGCGCGGCGGCCGGTGGCGTCCACCACGTCCAGCCGCCAGCCCGCGACCTCGACCGTGTCACCGATCCGGGGTATCCGGCCCAGCAGGGTCGCGAGCAGCCCGGCCAGGGTCTCGTACGGCCCCTCCGGCACCCGCAGGCCCACCCGCGCGAGCTGATCGGTGCGGGCGGCGCCGTCGGCCGAGTACAGGGCCCGCCCGTGCTCGTCCGCCCCGGCGGGGGCGAGGTCCGGCGTCTCGTGCGGGTCGTGCTCGTCCCGTACCTCGCCGACGACCTCCTCGACGATGTCCTCCAGGGTCGCCACGCCGGCTGTGCCGCCGTACTCGTCGATGACGACGGCCATGGTGCGCCTGCCGCCCAGCCGGTCCAGCAGCCGGTCGACGGTCAGGGACTCGGGTACGAGCAGCGGCTCGCGCATCACCTGGGCGACCGTGCGGTGGCGCCGCTGGTCGGCGGGGACGGCCAGCACGTCCTTGATGTGGGCGGTCCCGACGACCGAGTCCAGGGTGCCCCGGTAGACCGGGAACCGGCTCAGCCCGGTGGCCCGGGTCGCGTTCGCCACGTCCTCGCAGGTGGCCTGGGTGTCGAGGGCGACGACCTGGACGCGCGGGGTCATCACGTTCTCCGCCGTCAGGTCGGCCAGGTTCAGCGTGCGCACGAACAGCTCGGCGGTGTCCGGCTCCAGCGCGCCCTCCTTGGCGGAGTGCCGGGCGAGCGCCGCCAGCTCCTGCGGTCCACGCGCGGAGGCCAGCTCTTCGGCGGGCTCCATGCCGAGCCGGCGCACGAAACGGTTGGCCGTGTTGTTCAGGTGCGTGATGAAGGGCCGGAACGCGGCGCTGAACAAGCGCTGCGGATTGCCCACCCGCTTGGCCACGGCCAGGGGTGAGGAGATCGCCCAGTTCTTCGGCACCAGCTCGCCGACGACCATCAGGAACACCGTCGACAGGGCCGTACCGAGCACGAGGGCGACCGAACTCGCCGTGCCCTCCGACAGGCCCATCGCCCGGAACGGGCCGGCGAGCAGCTTGGCGATGGACGGCTCGGCGAGCATGCCGACCACCAGGTTGGTCACGGTGATGCCGAGCTGGGCCCCGGAGAGCTGGAACGTCAGGTTCCGCGCGGCCTTCAGGGCGCCTGAGGCGCCGCGTTCGCCGCGCTCGGCGGCCCGCTCCAGCTCGCCGCGCTCCACCGTGGTCAGCGAGAACTCCGCCGCCACGAAGGCACCACAGGCGAGCGACAGCAGGATCGCCACCAGAAGCAGGAGCACTTCGGTCATCGGGTCACCCCCGTCCCATGATCGGACAGGGCAGGGCGGGTCGCGCGGCGGCGCGTACCGGGAGGGTCGCCCATCGGCGGACGCTCACAACCTTTCATAGAGGGCCGAGTGCTCCCTCAATGGTAAAGGATGAGCAAAGGAAGGCGGCGGCTCAGCCGGGGAGCGGCTTCACCCAGCGCCGCCAGCGCTCCTCCGGGCCGTAACCGGCGGCGCTCCAGGCGTGGTGCGCCCGCTCGTTGCGCACCAGCACCATCGCGTCCGCACGTCGTCCGCCGAGCCGTACGAACCGCTCCTCGGCGGCAACCAGCAGCGCCGAGCCGATGCCCTGCCGGCGCCGCTCCGGATGTACCGCGAGCCGGTACAGATGGCAGCGCCACCCGTCGAAGCCCGCGATCACCGTGCCCACCAGCTCACCGTCCTGCTCGGCGAGGATCAGGGCCTGCGGGTCGCGGGCCACCAGCCGTTCCACGCCGTCCCGGTCGTCGCTGATGCTGGCGCCCTCGGCGGCCGTCTTCCAGAAGGCGAGGACAGCGTCCAGGTCGGCGTGCGCCGCCGGGCGTATACGGAGGTCGGTCATGTGATCATCGGAGCAGGCGGTGGGGGCTCCGCGTGCGGGTTTCCATCATGCGGACGCCTCGCGCAGCCGCTTCATCACCGGCGCGAAGGCCTCCATGTACGGCTCAAGGACCGTCAGGTACGAGAACCCGAACCGCTCGCGCTGCACCCGCACCCGGGCGACGACGTCCTCCAGTGGGCCGGCCAGCACGATGGGCAGCGCCAGCGCGTCGGCGACGCTCAGCTGCGACTGCCGCTCCAGCAGCGGTTTCAGCACCGGTTCCGGGTCGTCCGTGACCGCCACGAGCTGGACGAGGAGATTCAGTTCCGCCTCCTCCGCCCGGCCCGCCGCGAGGCTCCGGTAGCGCGCCACCCGCTCGTCCAGCTCCTCGGCGGTGAGCGGCTCCAGACCGCCCGGTGTCTTCCCCGGCCGGGCTCCGGTGAAGGCCGCGATGTCCGCGTGCTCGGCGGTCAGCCGCAGCATCCGGTCGCCGTTGGCACCGATCAGCAGCGGCACCCGGGACTGGGCGGGACGCGGCTGGTGTCCGGGGGAGCCGAGCAGCCGGTCCAGCTCCGCCACCGTACGGCGGAGGTGGTCCACCCGCTCGCCCGGCGAACCGTACGGCAGCCCGGCCGTCTCGTGCTCGGCCGGTACGTACCCGGTGCCCAGGCCGAGTTCGAGGCGCCCGCCGGTGAGCGCGTCCGTGGTCGCCACCTCGCGGGCCAGCAGTGCGGGATTCCAGAATCCCGCGTTGAGTACGAACGTGCCCAGCCGGGGGCGTTCGGTCGCCTCGGCCGCCGCGACCAGTGCCGGGAACGGAGCGGCCATGCCGAGGTGATCCGGGACCAGGATCACGTCGTACCCGAGTTCCTCGGCGCGGCGGCACTTCGCGCGCCACTCGGCGGCGGGCGCGGGCGTGAGCAGATTGACCCCGAAGCGGAACGGACGCGGCATGAACTCTCCTCGGGGGCAGGTGACTTGAACCGGGACCCGCGATTCCATCACGCCCGCCGCACGCCCAGAAGGGCGGCCTCACTCGTGGGCGATCGCCGCCAGCACGTTCATTCGCGACGCCCGCAGCGCCGGCAGCAGGGCCGCCACCACGCCCACCACCGCCGCACCGATCACTACGGCGACGATCGTCGTCCAGGGGAACGCCAGCGCCGTCAGCCCGCGCAGGGCCAGCACCTGCTGCATGCACACGCCCCACACGAGCCCCAGCCCCAGCCCGAGCACCGCGCCGAACACCGCGATCACCACCGACTCCAGCCGGATCATCCGGCGCAGCTGCCGCCGCCCCAGCCCGATCGCGCGCAGCAGCCCGATTTCACGGGTGCGCTCCACCACCGACAGGGCCAGGGTGTTGACCACACCGAGCACGGCGATCACGATCGCCAGTCCGAGCAGCGCGTACACCAGGTAGAGCAGCACGGCGATCTGCTTGTGGACCAGCTGCTTGTAGTCGGTCTGGTTGCGCACCTGGACCTGCGGGAACGGCTCCAGCGCCCGTTCCAGACGGGGCCGCAGGTCCTGCGGTTTCGTGCCGGATGCCGCGTTGACGTAGAGCGCGGAGTCCTGGGCGCCGGGCGCGTACTTCGCCAGGGTCCCCAGGCCGAAGTAGATGCCGCCCTGGCTCCCGAAACCCTCCGTCGTGGCCTGGTCGGTGAGTGCCGCGACGGTCAGCCCGGTGTGCCGCCCGCCCGGGAACCCGACCGGTACGACGCTGCCGACACGCACGCCGTGGTCCCTGGCGAAGCCGGCGTCCATGGCGAGGTGACCGTCCGCCAGCGCGGCCCGCGAACCGCCCTGCGCGTAGGTGATGTGCAGGACGTCGTCGAGCCGGGACCCGTACGCGACGGCGGTCGTGCGGACCTGGTCTCCCGTCGGCAGGTCCACGGCGACCGGGGTGAGCCGCTGCGGAACGACGAGCCCGACGCCCCGCGTGCGCGCCACGCCGTCCCGCACCTCCTTGGTGAACGGGGCGAAGTTGGTGTTCTGGACGATGAAGTCGGCACCGAGGTTCTTCTCGATCTGCCGGTCGAACGACGCGGACATCGAGGCGCTCGCCACCGACATCCCGCCGACCAGGGCCAAACCCACCATGAGCGCGGCGGCCGTGGCGCCCGTACGGCGCGGGTTGCGCAGGGCGTTGCGCTGACTCATCCGGCCGACCGGGCCGAACAGCGCGGGAAACGCCCCGCCCAGGATCCGGATCACCGGCCGCACCAGCAGGGGGCCGGCGACCACGGTCGCGATCAGCGTCAGGACCACGCCGAGCCCCAGCAGCGAGGCCGCCTGCGCGGTCCTCGTGGCCGCCGCGCACCCGGCCAGCGCCGCCGCGCCCGCCGCCCCGACCACCGCCCCGACGACGGCCCGCACCGTCAACGGCTTGCCCACACCGGCGACCTCGGCGTCGGCGAGCGCCGCCATCGGCGACACGGCCGCCGCGCGCCGCGCGGGCAGATAGGCGGCCACGAAGGTGACGCCGACACCGACGACGTACGCCGCCACGGGGGTGGCCCAGCCGATCACCATCTCCGTGGCCTTCAGGTTCATCCCGAAGGCGCTCATCAGCCGGATCAGCCCCAGCGCCAGCCCGATACCGGCCAGCAGGCCGAGTGTCGAACCGACCAGCCCGAGCAGCAGTGCCTCCGTGAGCACCGAGCGCCGCACCTGCCTGCGGTCCGCGCCGAGTGCCCGTAGCAGGCCCAGCTCGCGCGTGCGCTGGGCGATCAGCATGGAGAAGGTGTTGACGATGAGGAACACGCCCACGAGCAGCGCGACACCGGCGAAGCCCAGCATCACGTACTTGATCACGTCGAGGAAGGTGCCGAGGCTGGCCGCCGCCGACTTGGCCTGCTCGCCGGCGGTCTTCAGGTCGTAGGTGCCGGTGCCGATCGCCCGGCCGACACGCTGCTTGAGCTGTGCGTCGGTCACTCCGGGCGCCGCGTCCACCGAGATGCTGGTCGCCTTCGCGGCCGACCCGAGCAGCTCGCGGCCCGCGACCGCCGGGTCCAGGAAGACCAGGGCCGCGCCGGGGTTGGTGGTGGTGAACGTGGCGATGCCGACCACCCGCACCCGGAACGTGCCCGGCTGGGCCTGGACGGTCAGCGTGTCGCCGATCCGTACGTGCCTCTTGCCGGCCGTGTCGGCGTCCAGCAGCGCCTCACCCGCACCCCGCGGCGCATGGCCGGAGGTGAGCCGCACCGGGCTGCGATGCGTGACGTACCAGGCCGTCGCGAGGGTCGGGGCGCCCGTGGTCGGGCCGACGGACTTGTGGTGGGCGTCGACCACGACGGCGTTCTCCACCGACACCTCGGCGCGGGCCGCCGCGACTCCGTCGACCTTGGCCACGCGGTCCCGCAGCGCGGCGGGCAGGGTCTGCACCTCGCCGCTCAGCCGGGCCGACCGCAGATCCTGCTTCGGCTGGACCGTCACATCGGCGGCGGTGGAGGCGAACAGCCGGTCGAAGGTACGGGTGACGGTGTCGGAGAAGATCAGACTGCCCGCGACGAACGCCACGGACAGGACCACGGCCAGCGCGGACAGCGCGAGCCGCCCCTTGTGCGCGAGGAAACTCCTCAGGGTCGCTTTCAGCACCGGTCAGCCCTCCTGGGCGGTGCCGTCGCCGAGCCGGCCCCGGGCCACGTCGAACTGCTTCATCCGTTCCAGTACGGCGTCCGCCGTCGGTTGTGCCGTCTCGTCCACGATCCGCCCGTCGGCGAGGAACAGCACGAGGTCGGAGTGGGCGGCGGCGCCCGGGTCGTGCGTGACCATGACGACCGTCTGCCCGAGATCGTCCACCGCGTCCCGCAGGAAGCCCAGCACCTCCAGGCCGGCCCGCGAGTCGAGGTTCCCGGTCGGCTCGTCGGCGAAGATCAGCTCCGGTCGGGAGGCCAGCGCCCGCGCGCAGGCGACCCGCTGCTGCTGGCCCCCGGAGAGCTGGGCGGGCCGGTGCGTCAGCCGCCCGCGCAGCCCCAGCGTGTCGATGACCTGGTCCAGCCACCGCTGGTCGGGCTTCCGGCCCGCGATGTCCATCGGCAGGGTGATGTTCTCGGCGGCCGTCAGGGTCGGGATCAGGTTGAACGACTGGAACATGAACCCGACCCGGTCCCGCCGGAGACGGGTCAGCTCCCGTTCCCTCAAACCGGTGATCTCGGTGTCGCCCAGCCACACCTGACCGGCCGAGACCGTGTCGAGGCCCGCCAGACAGTGCATGAGCGTGGACTTCCCCGATCCCGAGGGGCCCATCACGGCGGTGAAACGGCCGCGCGCGATGTCCACGTCCACCGAGTCCAGGGCGATCACGGCCGTCTCGCCCGAGCCGTAGGCCTTGGTCAGCCCGCGGGCGCGGGCCGCGATGCCATCGCTGGGCGTGCGGCCCGGGGCGTGCTGCGCAGCTGGTGTGGACAAGACAGCCTCCCGGTCGTTCGAACCGCCCGTTCCGGGCGAGCGTAAGGGACAGACCGACCCGGCGCAGCGCTTACGCGCGCCCTTGCCTTGCTAGCACCTCGGCGCTAGCGTCGAGGCATGGCGAAGACCCAGCTGAACGTGCGCGTGGACGAGGGCACCGCCCGCGCGGCCCGCGAACGCGCCCTGGCCCGTGGCATCAGCGTCAACCGCTACATCGAAGAGCTGGTCAGACAGGACACCGGGGAAGCCGGCCGTACGTTCGTCGAGGCCGCCGCCGACTTCATGAAGCAGTACGAGTCCGTGTTCGCCGAGGAGTTCACCGAGACCCCCCGCGGTGCCGGCACCGGGGACGGCCGCTGATCCCTTGAACGAGCTCAGCATCGACCTCGCCTGGCTCCTCATGCTCGCCGAACAGAAGACGCCCGGGGACCCGCAGGTCACCGACTGGGGCGCGCTGGTCGCCGCCGTCGCCCGGCACCGCGCCGAGATATTCGGCGTGCCGGTCTACGACAACCCGCACGCCCGCGCCGCCTCCCTGCTCCAGCTGCTGATCCACCTGCCGGCGCTGGAGCGTTCCAACGCGCTGTTCGCCTCGGCGGTCGCCTATGCCTACCTGGTCGCCAGCGGCGCGAAGGTGGTCACCACGCCCGAGCAGGTGCGCGACCTCGCCCGGCTGGTGAAGGAGGGTGCGGCCGACGTGGACGACATCGCGCGGGAGCTGCGGCGCTGGAGCCTGTGATCAGCGCGCGGTCGGCTCGTCCGGGCGCCAGGCGACGCCGAGCGTGCAGTACGACGCCGGCAGCGCCGGGCCCTTCTCCGGCATCATCACGCGCCGGTGGGGGCCGAGTGCGAACCCGGCCTCGCGCAGCGCGGCCACCGGCCGGCGGGCCACATGACATCCGCCGGTGAGCAGAGGCCACAGGGTCCGGTCCAGCGTGCGCTGGGTGAGGGTCATCAGAGGGCCACCGCCCCGGCCGTGCTCGAAGAACCGCACCTGGCCGCCCGGCCTGAGCACCCGCCGTACCTCGCTCAGCGCCCGCGGTACGTCGCGCACGCTGCACAGCACCAGGGACAGCACGACCGCGTCGAAGGCCTCGCTCTTGACCGGCAGCGCCTCGGCGGCGCCCGGCACCACGTCGACCGGCACCTGGGCGCGCAGGGCCGACTCGAGCGCCAACTTCCTGAGCAGCGGCTCCGGTTCGATCGCGACGACCTCGGCGACGGTGCCCGGATAGTGCGAGAAGTTCAGCCCGTTGCCGGCGCCGATCTCGATCACCCGCCCGGACAGTCCCGCGAGCAGCCGCTCGCGCACTCCGGCCATGCCCAGCCGGGTCTCGGCGCTCACGCTGTACCGGGCGTAGCAGCGGGCGGACAGCGGATGGTGCACGGGACTCCGCGCGACCTTGTCGGAACCGGACAGCAGCCGCATGGCGAACCTCCCCGACGGACGGCCTAGAGGGAGTGTCCCCCGTACGACGCCTTCGCACCCCCGGCGTCGGCGCCCGGCCGGCACGGGGCTCCGCCCCCGGACCCCACCCGGCCCACCCTCCACCCGACCCGGTCGGCTGGAGGGTGGGCCCCCTACGCGGCTCGGCCGGCGGGAAGGTCACCCCCGGGCCCGCGCCCGGGGTGTGCCGCTCCCGTCATGCCGCCTCGCGGACCCGGAACGCTTCCGCATCCCAGGTCCCGTCCAGGCGGGGGGCCAGCCACGTCGGTGCTGCCGTGCGGAAGTCGGCCGGTGACAGCGCCCCCGCCCCGGAGGGGATCGCGCCGAGGAGGGGGGAGCCCGCGACCTCCGGCAGGTCGGTGACGTTGCAGCGGGTGGCGAGGTCGGGGGAGTCGGGCCAGCTGCCGATCACGACGCCCGCCAACTTCAGGTCCCGGCGCCGTAGTTCCAGTGCCGTCAGCTCCGTCGTGTTGAGCGTGCCCAGACCCGCCTGGGCGACGACCAGCACCGGTGCGTCCAGCAGCCGCGCCGCGTCCGCCAGGGTGCCGCCGGCCGCGTCGAACCGGACGAGCAGCCCGCCCGCCCCCTCGACCAGCACCAGATCGTGCTCGGCGGCCAGCTTCGCCGCCCGGTCGGCCACCTCGTGCGGGTGTACGGGCGCCATGCCCGCCCGCCGGGCCGCCGTGCCGGGTGCCAACGGCTCGGGGTAGCGGGCCAGTTCCGTGGCCGTGACCCGCCCCGCGAGCCGTGCGACCTCGTCGGCGTCCCCGCGCTCGTCCGGCCGTACCCCCGTCTGCGCGGCCTTCAGCACGGCCACCGAGCGTCCGGCCGCGAGCGCCGCGGCGGCGACGGCGGCGGTGGTGACGGTCTTGCCGACCTCCGTACCCGTCCCTGTGATCATCAGTACCGGCATGTCATCCCTCCCGCGCCGCGGCGCACACCGCGCGCGCGATCCTTGCCACGTCCTCGTCCGAGGTGATGTACGGCGGCATCGTGTAGACCAGGTCGCGGAACGGGCGCAGCCACACGCCCTCCCGCACGGCGGCCGCGGTGGCCGCGGCCATGTCCACCTCGTGGTCGAGCTGGACGACGCCGATCGCCCCGAGGACCCGGACATCCCGGACCGAGGGCAGGCCACGCGCCGGCGACAGGCCCTCCCACAGGCCCGTCTCGATCCGTTTGACCTCCGTCCGCCAGTCCTGCCCCAGCAGCAGCTCGATGGAGGCGCAGGCCACGGCCGCCGCCAGCGGGTTGCCCATGAACGTGGGGCCGTGCGCGAGCACCGGCACCTCGCCCCGCGAGATCCCGTCGGCGATCCGCGCGGTGCACAGCGTGGCCGACAGCGTCAGATAGCCGCCGGTCAGCGCCTTGCCCACGCACATCACATCCGGGGTGACGCCCGCGTGCTCCGCCGCGAACAGCGCACCGGTACGGCCGAAGCCGGTGGCGATCTCGTCGAACACCAGCAGCACGTCGTGCGCGTCGCACGCCTCGCGCAGCACCCGCAGATACGCCGGGGAGTGGAAGCGCATCCCGCCGGCGCCCTGCACGACCGGCTCGACGATCACCGCGGCCAGCTCGTCCGCGTGCCGGGCGATCAGTTCGCGCAGGTGGTCGGCGTACGACTCCTCGTACTCCGCGGGCGGGGCGTCGGCGAACAGCTGGCGCGGCAGCACACCCGTCCACAGCTCGTGCATCCCGCCGTCGGGGTCGCACACCGACATCGGCTGCCAGGTGTCTCCGTGGTAGCCGCCCCGCCAGGTCAGCAGCCGCTGCTTTCCGGGCCGGCCGAGCGAGCGCCAGTACTGCAGGCACATCTTCACCGCGACCTCGACCGACACCGAGCCGGAGTCGGCCAGGAAGACGTGCTCCAGGCCCTCTGGTGACATGTCGACAAGGTGCTTCGTGAGCCGTACGGCGGGCTCGTGCGTGAGCCCGCCGAACATCACATGGCTCATCCGACCGAGCTGCTCGTGCGCCGCCTCGTTGAGGACCGGGTGGTTGTAGCCGTGGATCGCCGACCACCAGGAGGACATGCCGTCCACCAACTCGCCCGAGCCGCCGGCGAGCCGCAGCCGGACCCCGCTCGCCGACTCCACGACCAGCGGTTCGGCACGTCCGGGCATCGGGCCGTACGGATGCCAGACATGCCGTCGGTCCAGCTCCAGCAGCTCCGGCACGCTCAGGCCGGGCAGGTCAGGCATTGGGCGCGAGGTCCGTTCCGGCGCCCCGGCGGCGGACGGCCACGAGGTCCGTGCGCGCCTCCTGCGGAGCCGGCGCGGTCACCGCACCCGCCGTGCCGCACGCATCAGCCGTCGTACCGCACGCGTCCGCGCCCTCGTGCGAGCCGCAGCCCTCGTGCGAGCCGCAGACGGAGCCGCATCCGGCGCTCTCGTGCGATCCGCAGCCGCCCGCGGCCGCCACCCGGTGCTCCGGGAGCGTCACCTCGCCGGCGTTCTCCACCTCGAACCCGGCGTCCGCGATCATCTCCAGGTCGGCCTTGCCGGCCTGGCCCTCGCTGGTCAGGTAGTCGCCGAGGAAGATCGAGTTGGCGAGGTGCAGCGCGAGCGGCTGCATGGTGCGCAGATGGACCTCGCGGCCGCCCGCGATACGGACCTCCACGTCCGGACAGACGAACCGGACCATGGCCAGAATGCGCAGGCAGCGCTGCGGGGTGAGGTTCCACTCCTTGGCCAGCGGGGTGCCCTCGAAGGGGATGAGGAAGTTCACCGGAACGGAGTCCGGGTCCAGTTCGCGCAGCGAGAAGACCACGTCCACCAGGTCCTCGTCGCTCTCGCCCATCCCCGCGATCAGACCGGAGCAGGCGGACAGGCCGGCCGCGTGGGCCTTGTTCACCGTGTCCACCCGGTCGGCGTAGGTGTGGGTGGTGGTGATGTCCCCGTAGGTGGACTCCGAGGTGTTGAGGTTGTGGTTGTAGGCGTCCGCGCCCGCCTCGCGCAGCCGCTCGGCCTGGCCGTCGGAGAGCAGACCGAGGCAGGCGCACACCTCGACGGCCTCGTTCTGTTCCTTGATCGCCTTGATGGTCTCCGAGACCCGCTCCACGTCCCCGTCCGTCGGGCCGCGTCCGCTGGCCACCAGGCAGACCCGCTTGGCGCCTCCCGCGAGCCCCGCGGCGGCCGCCTGGGAGGCCTCGTCGGGCTTGAGCCAGGTGTACTTCAGGATGCCGGTCTTGGAGCCGAGCCGCTGGGAGCAGTAGGAGCAGTCCTCCGGGCACAAGCCGGACTTGAGGTTGACCAGGTAATTCAGTTTCACGCGGCGGCCGAACCAGTGCCGGCGCACCTTGCCGGCCGCGGCCACCACATCGAGCACGTCGTCGTCGGAGGTGGCCAGTACGGCGAGTGCTTCCTCGCGGGTCGGCAGCTCGCGCCGAAGCGCCTTGTCCACCAGCGTGTTCAGAAGGTCCATGACGTCCGATCCTGTCGTACGGGACCGCTCCGGGCCAAGGAGAGTTTGCACAACGGAGACGGATCACCGTGTGGGTATTGCCACACACTGGGCGGCTGGTCCTGCCGCTAGTGTCTGTCCGCTACCTACAAAACCATCGGAGGAGCCATGGCGTTCGGCTGGATCGCGGAGCAGGCGGAGGCGCGTCGCCGCGCCGGACTCGTACGGACCCTGCGCCCGCGCCCGGCCGACTCGCCGCTGCTGGACCTCGCGAGCAACGACTACCTGGCCTTCGCCCACCACCCCGAGGTCACCGAAGGGGCCGCGCGGGCCGCCCGGGTCTGGGGCGGCGGCTCGACCGGCTCCCGGCTGGTCACCGGCACCACCGAGCTGCACACCGAGCTGGAAGGCGAGCTGGCCGCGTTCTGCGGCTTCGAGGCCGCACTGGTCTTCTCCTCCGGCTACGCCGCCAACCTGGCCGCGGTCACCGCGCTCGGCCCGCACGGCTCGCTGATCGTCTCCGACGCCGGCAACCACGCCTCCCTCATCGACGGCTGCCGGCTCGCCCGGGGCGAGCGGCAGGTCGTCGGGCACGCCGACCCCGAGGCGGTGCGCAAGGCCCTGGCCACGCGCCCGGGGCCGGCGATCGCCGTGTCGGACACCGTGTTCTCGGTGGACGGCGACCGGGCGCCGCTGGCCGAGCTCGCCGAGGCGTGCCGGGAGTACGGCGCGGGGCTGGTCGTGGACGACGCGCACGGGCTCGGGGTGCTGGGCGACGGCGGCCGGGGCGCGCCGTACCAGGCCGGGCTGGCCGGTGCCCCGGACGTGGTGGTCACGGCCACCCTGTCCAAGTCGCTCGGCAGCCAGGGCGGAGTGGTGCTCGGCCCGGCGCGGGTGATCGACCATCTGGTCAACGCGGCCCGGACCTTCATCTTCGACACGGGTCTGGCCCCGGCGGCGGCCGGCGCCGCGCTCGCGGCACTGCGGCTGCTCGTCCGCGAACCGCAACGCGCGGCGCGCGCCCGCGAGGTGGCCGCCGACCTGCACGCACGGCTGACCGCCGCGGGTCTGGAAGCGGTGCGTCCGGACGCCGCGGTGGTCTCCGTGCGGGCTCCGTCCCCGGAGCAGGCCGTGCGCTGGGCGGCCGACTGCCGGACGGCAGGGCTGGCCGTGGGCTGCTTCCGTCCCCCTTCCGTGCCTGACGGCATCTCACGGCTGCGGCTGACCGCCCGCGCGGACCTGTCCGGGGCCGAGATCGAACGCGCTGTACGGGTGATCGGCGAAACGCGACCATGAGTCGGCGTGACACGGCCGTGCTTCGCGCGGGGTCGTCTTCGGGTCGGTGGTGGTCGTCGGTCAGAGGGCGGTGAGAAAACCGGCCCAGCTCCCGGCGGAGAAGAGCAGCGCGGGTCCGGCCGGACTCTTGGAGTCGCGCACGGCGAGCAGTCCGGCCCAGGGACCGGAGCCCGGCCGGGTCGTCTCCACGCAGTTGTTGGCTCCTGTGCTGTAGCTGCTGCGCAGCCAGCGCACGTCGTGCAGGTCGGTACTGGCAGGGACGTTCCGAGGCAGTGCTGACATGGTGCCTCCTTACGCGCCGTCACCTATTCCGGCGATGTAATCCAACGTGTCCTCGGGTGAAAGGGCGTGCATGCGAAGGGTGTCGAAGGCCTCCGAGTAGGCCATGAGGTCTTCTTTCCGCTCCAGGTAGAGGCTACTCGTCAATTGGTCGAGAACAACCACATCCAGATCAGAAGTGCTCGGAAATGAGAAGATAACGAAAGGTCCGGTGAGGCCGACATGCGCTCCCGCCTCGAACGGCAGTACCTGCAGCCGTACTTGGGGCAGACGGGCGGCCTCCTCCAGCCGGGCCAGCTGTCGGTACATCACCTCCGGGCCGCCGACCTCGCGCCGCAGCACCGCCTCGTCCAGCACCGCGCACAGCTTCAGCGGCGGGTCGACGCGGAGCACGTCCTGCCTGGCCAGCCGCACCTCCACCAGCGCGTCCAGGCGTTCGTCGTCCAGGTCCTTCACGGCCGCCCGGGTCACCGCGCGGGCGTACTCGGGCGTCTGCAGCAGGCCGGGTACGACCGTGGTCTCCAGGGTGCGCATCGCGCTCGCCTGCGACTCCAGGCTGATGAAATCCCGGTAGGTGGGCGGCAGAACCCCGCGGTAGGCGTGCCACCAGCCGGACCGGTCGCCCGCGCCCTCGGAACCCGCCAGCATCAGCAGCAACTCGCGCAGCTGCCCGTCTTCCACCCCGTAGGCGTCCAGGAGTAACCGGACATCGGCTGGTTTCACGCCGCTGGCACCGGTCTCGATCCGGCTCACCTTCGACTGGTGCCAGCCGACCAGCTGGGCCGCCTCACCACTCGTGAGCCCAGCACCGGTACGCAGCGTGCGCAGTTCGGCGCCCAATTTGCGACGGCGCACTGCCGGCCCGTTCTGCATGGGCTCCTCCTTACTCCTTCCGGGCCGCCCAAATACGGTCTCGCGTCATAGAGTTCACCGCTTTGGGCGACAGATATATGCATATCTTGGTGGATCGCTCCCCGTGACCGGCCCGGTGGTGGCAGTCTGACGAGCAAGCACCAGTCCGGGACCGTACTCGAACCATCCGCTCCGTGTCGGACTGCGGTCCCATGGGAAAGGGACGACGTCGCCATGGCAGACCATCTGGAAGCATCCGTCACTCTGCCGAGCGATCCCGCCTCGGTGTCCGCCGCCCGCTGCTACGTCGTGGGCACCCTCGAGGAGTGGGGCCTGCCGGCGGACACCGACGTGGCCGACACCGTGCGGCTCATCGTCTCCGAGCTCGCCACGAACGCCGTACAGCACACCTTCGGTCAGTCACCCACCTTCACGGTTGACGTCGCCCTGGACCGCGACGAACACCTGCGTATCGGCGTCACGGACAGCCACCCCCGCTTCCCGAAGAGACTGCCTGCGGCGGTCCAGCAGGACAACGGCCGCGGCATGGTGATCATCCGCTGGCTCACGGCCGAGTGCGGCGGCAAACTCCGCGTCCGCCCCACCCGCGAGGGCGGCAAGACGGTCTCCATCGAACTCCCCTGGACGATCCCGGCCGAGCCGGTCCCGGCAGGGGGGCCACAGGAACCGTAGCCCTCCGGGCGGGGCGGCCGTTGCGTTCCCAAGGGCACTGCGGGGCGGAACCGGCAGGCGTCAGGCCTTTGGCGACGAGGCCGAGCGGCGGCGCCCCGGTGGCGATTTTGGTGGACGAGGGACTCAGCCACGGCAGGCCCGCGGACGAGGGGGCGGGGGACTCGGAGCGCGGACGCGGTGGTGTGGGGCGGTGAGGCGGCGGGTTGGGTGGTGCCGGCCGGTGGGAGAGGGGCCGGGTGGCGGCGGGTCCGGGACGGCGGACGCGGTGGTGTGGGGCGGTGAGACGGCGGGCTGGGTGGTGCCGGCCGGTGGGAGAGGGGCTGGGTGGCGGCGGGTCCGGGACGGCGGACGCGGTGGTGTGGGGCGGTGAGACGGCGGGTTGGGTGGTGCCGGCCGGTGGGAGAGGGGCCGGGTGGCGGCGGGTCCGGGACGGCGGACCCTGGGGCGATGGGCCGGTCGGCGGCGGGCTGGTGGGCGTCCTGATCGGCCGGCGGTCCCTGCGGCACGCACCGGGAGGGGCCGGTCACCGTGACGGCCGGGTGGCGACGGCGGGCGCGGTGCTGAGGGACTCGGGGGCGGAGCGCCGTGGTGGAACCGGAGGTGTCGAGAGGGTCTCGTGGTCCTTCGGCGCGGGGGCGGATGCCGTGGCCGGCACGGCGCGCCGGGGCCTGGCCCCGTGGCCCCTCCGCAGAGCCGCCCGCCCGGCTGGCGCGGGGCAGGGCGCCACTCCGTCGCTGGCCTGCCGGGCCTGCCGGGCCTGCTGGGCCGAGTCCGCGGCTGGGCAGGTGGCTGCGCCGGCCCCGGGCCGCCCGTGGGCTCCAGGCGGGCACCGGGGTGGCGCTGACGGTGCTGGGAGCGGCCCTGCTGCTGGAGCCGCTCCTGCCCTGACGCCGGGTCAGCCGACCCGGCCGTACCAGACGCTCTTGGTCCAGATCTTCTGGAGCCTCACCACGTCCCCGGTCCTCGGCGCGTGCCAGATCTTCCCGTGTCCCGCGTAGATACCGACGTGGTACACGCTGGAACCCGAGTGGAAGAAAACCAGGTCACCGGCCTTACGGCTGAGGGCCGAGATGTGGTGCGTCTTGTTGTACTGCTGGGCCGCGGTACGCGGCAGGGTCTTGCCCACCTTCTTGAACGAGTAGAGCGTCAGTCCCGAGCAGTCGAACCTGCGCGGACCCGTGGCCCCCCACTGGTACGGGGAGCCCTTCTTCGATGCTGCGACCTGCAGTGCTTTGGTCGCGAGGGTGGCGGCCGAGGCGTCGGTGGCGAGACCAGGGACCGCGATCGAGCCGCCGACGGCGGCGAGGGTGAGAGCCGAGGCCGTGCCGGCCCGGGCCATGAGCGACGGGACACGATTCAGCGCAGTCATGCGCAACCCTTCGTCAGCCGCCTGTGAAGGATGACCTGTCGGATTCGGGCTGGCGAAGTTGCCCGGCCGCGTCGCGGCTTCACCCCAAGGGCTGCTCGGAACGTCCGGCCGTCTGTGACCACAGACGAACATCCGTTCCGGCGACCCGACTTGCTTGGGTCCTCCACTCCTGCCGATCCACTCCTGTCGACCGGTCATCCGGGCGGCGGCAGGACTCGGCGTCCGCCCGGACCGCCCCGCCGTTGTGGCGGGGGCTTGTCGTCAGACAGGGATCTTCACTCACAGCTGTCTGAAAATCCCAACGGATCCGAGTATTTGTGGCGTTACTCACCACTCACCCGTTCGAGTGGACAGGGGTGCGTTCGAGGCACCGTCACATCCCGGTCGTAGCCGCCGACCTGGGGCGGAGCCTCGTCTTCCGTGCTTTCGACCCGCGCGGTGCGCAAGTCGGAAGGCCCGTGGAACGCTCTGGATATACGTCGGTCGGGGGTACGCCGTTCGGGGAGTTTCGGGTCCGTCCCGAACGGCGCGTGTCGACACCCGGGTCCGTCCGGCTGGTCGGGCGTCCGGATCACCCGACGGCGTCGGTCGGGAGCGTGACGCGAGCGGTGCGGCGTGCACCGTCCGGCACCCGCAAGGCCCGTGCCGGCGTGTCCCCGCGCAGCTCCGGCTCGCCCCGCCGGTGCATCAACGCGAGGGCGTCACGCGGCTCTGCGGCCTTGCACACCGGCGCCCGGGCAGCGCGCGGCCCGCCGTAGGTGCCCCCGTCCCGCCCCGGATTGGTCCTGCCCAGCAGGTCGACCGTCTCCAGGTAACGGACGATCAGATCTCCTCCGGCGCGCGTCAGTGCGGGCAGGGGCGGCGGTTCCGGCGGCATCGGCGGCTCACCTCGCGTCCGGTGCGCCGGGCGTGCTCCGCCGGCCGGGCACGATGCCGTCCACCAGACCGTAGGCCAGTGCCGCGGGGGCGTCCAGGATCACGTCCCGTTCCAGGTCGCGGTGTACCTCCCGTGCCGTGCGCCCGGTGTGCCGTACGAGCATCTCCTCCGTCAGCGCGCGCATCCGTGCCGGTTCCTCGGCCTGGATGAGCAGATCGCTGGGCTGGCCCCGCACCGGCTCGGGCAGCCGGGGCTGTTGGAGCACGATGCGCGCGCCGGGCAGCGCGAACCGTTTGTCCGGTGTGCCGGCCGCGAGCAGCAGCGCGGCGGGGGACCCGGCCTGGCCCAGGCAGTAGGTCACCACGTCGCAACCGACGTAGCGCATCGTGTCGTAGACGGGGCCGTCAGTGCGCTGAACGAGCCGCCCGGGGAGTTGACGTACAGCGCTCGGCTCTGTAAAAAATGTACATTACGTACCTGACGTACGATGGCGGTA
Organism: Streptomyces sp. NPDC037288; assembly: GCF_055603265.1. Taxonomy (NCBI): domain Bacteria; kingdom Bacillati; phylum Actinomycetota; class Actinomycetes; order Kitasatosporales; family Streptomycetaceae; genus Streptomyces; species Streptomyces sp. NPDC037288. Next base: position 61,540 of record NZ_JBVJVY010000014.1, on the reverse strand, counting down.
TGGCCTACGAGATTCCGGTGACCCAAGCCAGGGCTGAGCTCGCCGACCTGATCAACCGGGTGGTGTACGGCGGTGAGCGCGTCGTCGTGACACGGCACGGCAAGCCGCTGGTCGCGCTGGTCTCGGCCGCCGACCTGGAGCGGCTGGACGCGCTCGACGAGCCGGCCGAGGAGCCGGTCGAGGAGCGGGTCGAGGAGCGGGTCATCAGCTCGGTCTCCGGTGTCCGTGAGGCCGGTTCCGTCCCGCGTGAACAGCGGCGGTTCGGGATCGCCGCCGAGCATCGCGGTCCCGGCGTGTCGTGACCGGCGCGGGTATCGGGGGTCCCATCGCGCGGTCATCGGTGGATCAAGGTCTGGTTAACGTCGCTGAAACTCCGGCGTTCTAGCCTGCCGATCCACGCCATCAGGGGTTTTTCTGCCCGGATTGACGACGATCCGGGCGTTTGTCTGTGTGTTACACCTATCCCGTCGTGATGGCTGCGGCAGCCGGACCCCGCACGGTCCGGAGCGAGGACTGTGAGGTGGGACGTGCAACTGACCCCGCACGAGCAAGAGAGGCTGCTCATCCACGTGGCGGCCGACGTGGCCGAGAAGCGCCGGGCCCGTGGGCTCCGGCTCAACCACCCGGAAGCGGTCGCCCTCATCACGTCGCACATCCTCGAGGGCGCGCGTGACGGCCGTACGGTCGCCGAACTCATGTCCTCCGGTCGCAAGCTCCTCAGCAGGGACGACGTCATGGACGGGGTCCCCGAGATGATCCACGACGTCCAGGTCGAGGCCACCTTCCCGGACGGCACCAAGCTCGTCACCGTCCACGAGCCGATCATCTGAAGGGGGCCGCGGTGATTCCCGGAGAGATCCTGTTCGCGGACGACCCCGTCCACGTCAACGAGGGCCGTGAGGTCACCCGCCTCACCGTCCTCAACGCCGCCGACCGGCCCGTCCAGGTCGGCTCCCACTACCACTTCGCCGAGGCCAACCCCGGCCTGGAGTTCGACCGTGCCGCGGCCCGCGGCAAGCGGCTGAACGCCGCCGCCGGCACCGCGGTGCGCTTCGAGCCCGGTATCCCCGTCGACGTGGAACTCGTGCCCCTGGGCGGCGCCCGGATCGTGCCGGGGCTGCGCGGGGAGACCGGAGGTGCCCTCGATGCCTGAGATCTCCCGCGGCGCCTACGCCGACCTGTTCGGCCCCACCACCGGTGACCGCATCCGGCTCGCCGACACCGACCTGCTCATCGAGATCGAGGAGGACCGCTCCGGCGGACCCGGCGCCTCCGGCGACGAGGCCGTCTTCGGCGGCGGCAAGGTCATCCGCGAGTCCATGGGCCAGTCCCGCGCCACCCGCGCCGAGGGCACCCCCGACACCGTCGTCACCGGCGTCGTCATCGTCGACCACTGGGGCGTCGTCAAGGCCGACGTCGGCATCCGCGACGGCCGGATCGCCGCGATCGGCAAGGCCGGCAACCCCGACACCATGGACGGCGTTCACCCCGACCTGGTCATCGGCCCCGAGACCGAGATCATCGCGGGCAACGGGCGGATCCTCACCGCCGGCGCCATCGACGCGCACGTCCACTTCATCTGCCCCCAGGTCGCCGACGAGGCGCTGGCCTCCGGCATCACCACCCTGGTCGGCGGCGGCACCGGCCCCGCCGAGGGCTCCAAGGCCACCACCGTCACGCCCGGCCCCTGGCACCTGGCCCGGATGCTGGAGGCGATGGAGGCCTACCCGGTCAACGTCGGCTTCCTCGGCAAGGGCAACACCGTCTCGCACGAGGCGATGCTCTCCCAGATCCGCGGCGGCGCCGTCGGCCTGAAACTGCACGAGGACTGGGGCTCGACCCCGGCCGTCATCGACGCCGCGCTGACCGTCGCCGACCGCACCGGCATCCAGGTCGCCATCCACACGGACACACTCAACGAGGCGGGCTTCGTCGGCGACACCCTCGCCGCGATCGCGGGCCGGGGCATCCACTCGTACCACACCGAGGGCGCCGGCGGCGGGCACGCGCCGGACATCATGACCGTGGTCTCGCAGCCCAACGTGCTGCCCAGCTCCACCAACCCGACCCGGCCGTACACCGTCAACACCGTCGAGGAACACCTCGACATGCTGATGGTGTGCCACCACCTCAACGCGGCGGTCCCCGAGGACCTGGCCTTCGCCGAGTCCCGGATCCGGCCGTCCACCATCGGCGCGGAGGACGTCCTGCACGACCTCGGCGCGATCTCGATCATCTCCTCCGACTCCCAGGCCATGGGCCGCGTCGGTGAGGTGATCCTGCGCACCTGGCAGACGGCGCACGTGATGAAGCGCCGGCGGGGTGCGCTGCCGGGTGACGGCCGCGCGGACAACCACCGGGTACGGCGCTATGTCGCCAAGTACACGATCAACCCGGCGCTCGCCCAGGGGCTCGCCGCCGAGATCGGCTCCGTCGAGGCCGGCAAGCTCGCCGACCTGGTGCTGTGGGAGCCCGCGTTCTTCGGGGTCAAGCCGCTGCTCGTGATCAAGGGCGGGCAGATCGCCTACGCGCAGATGGGCGACGCCAACGCCTCCATCCCCACCCCGCAGCCGATCCTGCCCCGCCCGATGTACGGCGCGATCGGCCGCGCCCCCGCCGCCAACTCGGTCAACTTCGTGGCCGAGCCGGCGATCGAGGACGGGCTGCCGCAGCGGCTGGGGCTCGGCAAGCGGTTCGTGGCGATCGAGTCCACGCGCGCGGTCACCAAGGCCGACATGCGCGAGAACGACGCCCGGCCCGACGTCCGGATCGACCCCGACAGCTTCGCCGTGCACATCGACGGCGAACTGGTCGAGGCCACCCCGGCCGCCGAACTGCCCATGGCCCAGCGTTACTTCCTGTTCTGACGGGGTCGCGATGTCACGGGCAGCACTTCTCGTCCTGGCCGACGGCCGCTTCCCCGCCGGAGGGCACGCGCACTCCGGCGGGGCGGAGGCCGCCGTCAAAGCGGGCCGGATCACCTCAGCCGCGACCCTGGAGGACTTCTGCCGGGGCCGGCTGCACACCGCCGGGCTGGTCGCGGGAGCACTCGCGGCGGCCGCCGTACTCGGAGCGGACCCAAGGGAGTTGGACGCCGCGGCGGATGCCCGTACGCCGTCGCCCGCGCTGCGTGTTGCTGCGCGTCGCCTTGGCCGACAGTTGCTGAGGGCGGTGCGGAGAAGCTGGCCGTCGCCGGAACTCGACGCGTTGGCCCGGGAGTTCCCCAGGGGCGCTCACCAGCCTGTGGTGCTCGGGCTCGCGGCGCGAGCGGCTGGGCTGGCGCCGCAGGATGCGGCGTACTGCGCGGTGTACGAGAGCGTGAGCGGACCGGCGACGGCCACGGTACGACTGCTGAGCCTGGACCCGTTCGACGCGACGGGCGTACTGGCCCGGCTGGCGCCGGAGCTGGATCGCGTCGCGGATACGGCGGTGGAGGCGGCACGGGGGGTGCTCGACGAGGGTGTCGACGCGCTGCCGGCGGCGTCGGGGCCCCTGCTGGAAATCGGCGCTGAGTGGCATGCGGCCTGGCCGGTGCGGCTGTTCGCGTCCTGAAGAGTCCCGCCCCCGCCGCCCTACCCTTCCCGTCCTCCAGGGGCCCCGCCCCTTCGACCCCGCCAGAGGGCTCTGCCCCCTGGACCCCCGGCCGGCCTGAACGGCCTCGTCCTCGAGCTCCCCCAGCAGGGGGACCCCAGACGGGCTGAGGGGACGCGCCTCGTCACATAGGAGCCGTACATGCACCTCGACCACCCCCACACCGGTCCCGCCGCCGTGAGCGCCGACGCCCACCGCCCCGACGGAACCCGGCGCGCCCTGCGCATCGGGCTCGGCGGGCCCGTCGGGTCCGGGAAGACCGCGACCGTCGCCGCGCTCTGCCGGGCCCTGCGCGACGAGCTGTCGCTCGCCGTCGTCACCAACGACATCTACACCCGTGAGGACGCCGAGTTCCTGCTCCGGGAGGCCGTACTGCCGCCCGAGCGGATCACGGCCGTGGAGACGGGCGCCTGCCCGCACACCGCGATCCGCGACGACATCTCCGCCAACCTCGAAGCCGTGGAGGACCTGGAGGAAGCGGTCGGCCCGCTCGACCTGATCCTCGTCGAGTCCGGCGGTGACAACCTCACCGCGACCTTCTCCAAAGGCCTGGTGGACGCACAGATCTTCGTGATCGACGTGGCCGGCGGCGACGACATCCCGCGCAAGGGAGGGCCCGGCGTCACCACGGCCGACCTGCTCGTCGTCAACAAGACCGACCTCGCCCCGTACGTCGGCTCCGACCTCGCCCGGATGGCCGCCGACGCCAAGGCCCAGCGCGCGCAACTGCCGGTGGTGTTCCAGTCGTTGCGCGGCGAGACCGGTGTGGCCGGCGTGGCCGCGTGGGTGCGGGAGCGGATCACCACGTGGACGGCATGACCAGTACCGGAGTCCGGGCGGACGCGCGGATCGTCGCCCGCGCCGACGGCCGCGGCGGCACCGCGCTGCCCGTGCTGGACGGCGAGGGCCCGCTGGCCCTGCGCCGCACCCGCGCCAACGGCAGCGAGGCCAAGGTCATGGTGGTCGGCGCGATGAGCGGCCCGCTCGGCGGGGACCGCTTCGCACTCACCGCCCGGGTGGAGGAGGGTGCCCGGCTGCACGTCGGCTCGGCCGCCGCCACCCTCGCCCTGCCGGGCCAGACCAAGGGCGAGGCCCGTTACGACGTACGGCTCGATGTGGCCGACGACGCCGAACTGCGCTGGCTGCCCGAGCAGTTGATCTCGGCCCGCGGCAGCGACCTGTACGTCACCACGCGGGCCGAACTGGCCGCCGGCGCCCGGCTGGTCCTGCGCGAGGAGCAGGTGCTCGGCCGGGCGGGAGAGGAACCGGGGCGCCTCACCAGCCGGCTGACCGTCCGGGTCGCGGGCCGGACGGTACTGGACCAGGAACTGTCCTGCGGCCCCGGCGCCCCGGGCGGCTGGGACGGCCCGGCGGTGCTGGCGGGGCACCGCGCGGTCGGTCAACTGGTCGTCGTTCGGCCTCAGTTCGCGGAACATCCGGTGGAGGCGCGGATGTTGGGCGAGTGCGCCGCACTGATACCGCTGGCGGGCCCCGCGGTCCTGGTCAGCGCCGTCGCCCCCGACGCGTTGCGGCTACGACGAGTCCTGGACGAGGCACTGGCCGACCTCGGCTGAGGCGCGCCCCGCACAGCGCGACCGAACATGATCGTCCGGTTATCGGATTGGTAAAGATACAGGGCCACCCCTGGTCTCCGGCGGCTCACAGCCGAAAGGATCCCCGCCTGACCACTCGCAGAGATGCAGATGTAGGGGGAGGGGCCCACTTGAGGGAGAACAGACCGAAGAGCCGCCTGCTGGCGCTCGGTTCGGCCGGAGCGCTCGTCACCGCCACCCTGATCGCCGGCGTCGTCTCGGCGCCCGCGGCCGGCGCCGCCGGACGGCCGGGCCCGGACCGCGAGGCCAAGGGCGCCGAGGTAGCCGCCGCCCGCGCCGCCAAGGCCGGCATCGACTGGCAGGACTGCCCGGCCGACTGGGGGTTCGCCAAGCCCATCCAGTGCGGCTGGGTCACCGTGCCCGTGGACTACGCCCACCCGTACGGCAAGCAGATCAAGCTCGCCGTCGACCGTATCGGCAACACGGGCACCCAGAGCGAGCGTCAGGGCTCGCTCGTCTACAACCCGGGTGGTCCCGGCGGTTCCGGGATGCGCTTCCCGACCCGGGTCACCAACAAGAACCCCGTCTGGGCGAACGTCGCCAAGGCCTACGACTTCGTCGGCTTCGACCCGCGCGGCGTCGGCCACTCCGCCCCCATCTCCTGCATCGACCCGCAGGAGTTCGTCAAGGCGCCGAAGATGGACCCGGTGCCGGACACCGAGGCGGACAAGACCGCGCAGCGCAAGCTGGCCCGCGAGTACGCCGAGGGCTGCGCCGAGCGCAGCGGCGCGATGCTGCCGCACATGACCACGCCGAACACCGCCCGCGACCTGGACGTCATCCGCGCCGCCCTGGGTGAGAAGAAGCTCAACTACCTCGGCGTCTCCTACGGCACCTACCTCGGCGCCGTGTACGGCACCCTCTTCCCGGGCCACCTGCGCCGCATGATCGTCGACAGCGTGGTCAACCCCTCCCGGGAGAACATCTGGTACCAGGCCAACCTGGGCCAGGACATCGCCTTCGAGGGCCGCTGGAAGGACTGGGAGGACTGGGTCGCCGCCAACGACGCCGCCTTCCACCTCGGCACCACCCGCGCCGCCGTCCAGGCCAAGTGGCTCGAGCTGCGCGCCACCGCCAAGAAGAACCCCATCGGCGGGGTCGTCGGCCCGGCCGAGCTGATCTCCTTCTTCCAGAGCGCGCCGTACTACGACTCCTCGTGGGTGCCGGTCGCCACGGTGTTCAGCAAGTACGTCGCCGGTGACACCAAGGCGCTGGTCGACGCCGCCGCCCCCGACCTGTCGAACACGGCCGGCAACATCACCGCCGAGAACGGCAACGCGGTCTACACGGCCGTCGAGTGCACCGACGCCAAGTGGCCCACCAGCTGGAAGAAGTGGGACCGGGACAACACCCGGCTCAACCAGGACTACCCGTTCATGACCTGGGCCAACGCCTGGATGAACCTGCCGTGCGCCACCTGGCCGGCCAAGCAGCAGACCCCGGTCCAGGTGAAGACCCACAAGGGTCTGCCGCAGGTGCTGATCGTGCAGTCCACCCGGGACGCCGCCACCCCCTACGAGGGCGCCGTCGAACTGCACAAGCGCTTCGCCGGCTCCCGGCTGATCACCGAGAAGGACGCGGGCTCCCACGGTGTGACCGGTCTGGTCAACCCCTGCATCAACCAGCGCGTCGACGCCTACCTGCTCGACGGCAAGCTGGACGCCGCGGACGTGACCTGCACCCCGCACGCCACGCCCAAGCCGTAACGGCGTTCCTACGGTGACGAGGGGCGGCCGGATCCACCGGCCGCCCCTCGCTCATGCCGCGAACCAGGCGTCCTCCGCCGCGTAGTCGAACAGGTCCGGATACGCCCGGGCGAGCAGCGGGAAGCACTCCCGCCAGTCGCGCCCCGACAGCACACCGGTCAGCCACTCGACCGTCTCCGGCAGGCTGTCGGCGTACGACACCACCGGCCGGTAGCCCAACTCCCGCTCCGCGAGGGACATGTCGAAGACGACCGGGCGCGCAACGGACCAGGGCGTTTTGCCGACCGAGCCCTCGGGAGGCCCGTCGACCAGCGTCGTCCGCGTCTCCACGCCCATCACCGCGTCGACCGCCGCACCGATCCCGGCGACCGTCGGCGTCTCGCCGTCACAGGCGTTGAGCACCCGGGTACCGGGCCGGGCCGCCGCCAGTCGCACCAGCTCGGCGATGTTCCGCGCGCTCGACGGATGGAACCGGCTCTCACCCTGGTAGCAGAGCACCCGACCGCGCCGGCCGTCCAGATTCCGTTTCACGAAGAACAGCTCGCGGGGGAGCGGGCTGTACGGCCCGTGCACCGCGGCCGGGCGCAGTACGGTGACCGGCAACTCGTCGGCCGCAGCCTGGAGTTCGTGCTCCAGCGCGACTTTCCGGGTGCTGTACGACGCCTCGCCCGGTGCCACCGTCGGCTGTGTCTCGGGGACCGGGACCGGGTAGGCGGGGAAGCCGCCCGGCTCGTGCGCCGTGTCGAAGTTCCGGCCCGAGCCGTCGTCGTACACCGACACGCTCGAGACCACGACCGCCGAGCCGATCCGGCCCGCCAGCGACGTCAACTGCCGAGCGTGCGCGTCGTCGTAGGCGACCATGTCGACCAGCAGGTCGCAGCCGTCGCCGACCACCGCGGCCAGGGCCGCGTCGTCGGCGCGGTCCAGCCGCACCGTCCGTACCCCCTCGTCCCACGCCTCGTCCCGGCCGCCGCTCCGCGAGGCGGCTGTCACCTCCCACCCGTCCCGCACCAGCGCGGCCACCGTCGGACGGCCGATCTGCCCGCTCGCACCTATCACCACAGCCCTTTTCATACGGCGAGCCTAGGCACGCGGTCAGCCCGGGGCACGTTCCTTCTGCCGACGGCAGAGGTCAGCTCAGCGGCGCCCGCGGGAACCTGCGTTCCTTCTTCTCGGCCGCCTGCGCCGCCTGTGCCGCTTTGACGACCGCCGCGTATTCGTCGACGTACTCCTGCTGGGACAGCGTCAGGATCGCGTACATGATCTCGTCGGTGATCGCCCGCAGGACGGCCTTCTCCTGCTCCAGGCCGGCATAGCGGGAGAAGTCGAGGGGCTTGCCGAAGCGGATGGTGACGGGGCGGATGTTCGGGACGACCTTTCCGGGAGGCTGGGCCTCGAACGTGCCGATCATCGCGCACGGCACCACCGGCACCCCGGCCTTGAGCGCCATCACGGCGACGCCGACCTTGCCCTTGTAGAGCCTGCCGTCGTGCGAACGGGTGCCTTCCGGATAGATACCGAGCAGCTCGCCCCTGCCCAGCACGCCGAGGCCCTCGCGGATCGCCGCCTGACCCGCCTCCTTGCCCGAGCGGTCCACCGGGATCTGTCCGGCACTGCGGAAGAAGAACGCGGTGAGCCGGCCCTTGAGCCCCGGGCCGGTGAAGTACTCCGCCTTCGCGAGGAAGGTGATGCGTCGTTTCAGCATCACCGGCATCAGGAAGTGGTCGGAGAACGACAGATGGTTTCCGGCGACGATAGCGGGGCCGGTCGCCGGCACGTTCTCCAGCCCCTCGATCCGGGGCCGGAAGACCAGTCTCAGCAGGGGGCCCAGCAGTACGTACTTGAGCAGGTAATAGAACAAGGGGTCGCTCCTCCTCCAGCGGATCGGCTCAACCGCCGCGTCAGGGAAAGTATTGACTGGTGTTCCACGTGGGGCGCGGGTGATCGCCGGAACAGCCTGCTGCTACTGGTCAGTACACATCACCCCGATGGCACAGCGTGGCCCGATATCATTCATCACTGACAAACATGCGATGCTTGCTTCCGCTTCGATCCTGCTGTATTCGGCAATGGAAAACCGGTAAACGGTGAATCGCTCTTCTGGTGGATTCTTCCCGGGCAAGAACCCGGAGAATACGCTGGGCCGATCAGCGACGCGCCTGGTGAACGCTCGGGAGTACCGCTGACGTTTTGCTGAGCCCCCTCCGCCCGGGCCGCCGTGCGTCCCCGTACGATGTTGCCGATGTCCAGCACCGCGCCGCACGCCCCGCACCCGCCGCAGCGGCGGTGGCGTGCGCTGCTCGTGCTCGCGGTGCTGGCCGGGCTGTTGGGCATGCACGCCCTGGCGCCCGGCGGAGGCATGGGACGGGCGGAGCACGCTCGGTCCGCTCATCTCACCGGCGTCGTCGCCGTCTCCGCGCAGGACGACTGTCCGGGCGGCGACGGCCACTGCGGCGGCAGCCATCCGCACCACGCGGACCCCACCTGCGCCTCGGGCGCGGTGAACGGCGGTCCCCAGCTGCCCGCACTCGTTCCCGACCCCGTGACGGCTCCCGCACCGGCCCACTGCCCGCGTTCCCGCGTGGTCACGGCACCGGATGACGCCCGCGCCCCACCCTCCCTGGCCGAACTCCAGCTCCTGCGGATCTAGAGGGCCCCGCCGGCCACAGCCGCCCGCCTGTCGGCGGACCGCTCGTGGTCGTGCCCACGCGTGCCCCAAACCCATGAGAAATCACAGGAGTTCCAGCATGATCAGCCGTACTTCGACGCGCCGTGCCGCCCTGGCCGCGGTGGCCGCGACCGCCGCCCTCGTCCTCACCGCCTGCGGTGGCGGCGGTGACGGCGACGGCCGCGCCGCCCACGGCCCGTCGGCCTCCCCGAGCGCATCGGCCCGCACCGCTCACAACGCCCAGGACGTGGCGTTCGCGCAGGGCATGATCCCGCACCACCGGCAGGCCCTGGAGATGGCGAAGCTCGCCGACGGCCGGGCCTCCTCGGCGCGGGTGAAGGACCTCGCCACCCGTATCGAGAAGGCACAGGATCCCGAGATCCGCACCATGACCGGCTGGCTCACGTCCTGGGGCGAACAGGTGCCCATGGCCGGCATGGGCCACTCGGGGCACTCCGGCATGTCTGGCATGCCCGGGATGTCCGGAATGATGAGTGGCGGTGACATGGCCGGGCTGAAGAAGGCCAAGGGCGCGGACTTCGACACGAAGTTCCTGTCCATGATGGTCGAGCACCACCAGGGCGCCGTCGAGATGGCCGGCACGGAGAAGAAGAAGGGCGCCTACGGGCCTGCCAGGACCATGGCGGACGCGATCGTCACCGCGCAGAACGCCGAGATCCAGGAGATGAACAAGCTCCTCGGCAAGAGCTGACGGACGACGGGCGGGGGCCTGTGCCCCCGCCCCACCACGTGCGGTCACAGCCGCACGATGACCAGCGCCGTGTCGTCGGTGGCGCCCCCGGGAGGCAGTAGCTCCAGGAGGACGGCGTCCGCGAGACCCTCGGGGTCCTTCTCGCGGTGGCGGGCGAGGGAGCCGGCGAGGCGGGCCAGACCGGTGTCGATGTCCTCGCCGCGGCGCTCGACCAGACCGTCGGTGTAGAGGACGAGGGTCGCGCCCTCGGCGTAGGACGTGCGGGCCTCGGGCCGGGGGATCGGGTCGGGGCGGGCGTCGAGCGGCGGGTCGGTGGCCTGGTCGAGGAAGTCCACACGGCCGTCGCGGTGGACGAGGACGGGCGGCGGGTGCCCCGCGCTGCTGTAGCTGATCGTGTGCTGGTCGAGGTCGATGAACGTCGTGACGGCCGTGGCCGATTCGGCGCCGTCGACGACGTGCGCGTACCGCCCCAGGACGTTCAGGGCCTCGGCCGGTCCCGCGGCCACCCGGGAGGCGGCACTGAGCGCGCTGCGCAGCTGGCCCATGACCCCGGCCGCCTCGAGACCGTGGCCGACCACGTCGCCCACGGCCACGCCGATGCGGTGGCCGCCCACCAGGTCGACGAGGTCGTACCAGTCCCCGCACACGTTCAGCGCGCCGACCGCGGGCCGGTAGCGCACCGCGGCGTTGTGGTGGCCGACCTGCCGGCGGGCGGGGAGCATCGCCTCCTGCAGGGCGAGGGCGACCTCGCGCTCGCGGGCGTGGGCCTGGCGCAGCCGTTCGTTCAGCTCCTGCAGCTCACGGGCGCGGGTGTACAGCTCGGCCTCCAGAACCCGGGCCGGGCTGCCGGTGGGCCCGCCGCGCGCCCGGATCAGCTCGGTGACCTCCTCGACCCGGTGGACCAGCAGCAGCACCCTCCCGTCCGGTCCGGACACCGGCGCGTTGACCGGGCTCCAGTAGCGCTCCTCCCACTCCCCGGGCCGCTCGGGGTCCTCCATGTCGTACCGCTGCAGGGCCATGGCGTCGCGCTCGCCGGTGATCGCGACCCGTTGCAGCGAGGCCGCCAGGTTACGCATGCCCGACGCGCCGGATTCATTCGGATTGTCCGGGAAGACGTCGAAGAGATGGCGCCCCACGACCTGCTCGCGGGCGCGCCCGGCCACCCGCAGGAACTCCTTGTTGGCGTCCGCGAAGACCAGGTCGGGTGTCAGGAGCGCCACCGCGCCCGGCAGTGCCTGGAACACCCTCGCGTAGTCGATGGCCGCATCGTTCATGGCTACCGCCCATCCGCCGGAACGTCCCCCGGTTTCCTACGTCATACGCCGCCTGTGTGCGCCGTGCACGTCAGTCCGGCGGATCCGTCAGGGACTGTTCGGCCCAGATGACCTTCCCCCCGGGCACGAAGCGGGTTCCCCACCTCTGGGTGAACTGGGAGACCAGCAGCAGTCCGCGCCCACCCTCGTCCGTGGTGCGCGGATGGCGCAGATGGGGTGCGGTGGCGCCGCTGTCGGAGACCTCGCAGATCAGGGCCCGGTCCCTGATCAACCGGAGCCGGACGGGCCCCTCCGCGTGCCGGATGGCGTTGGTGACCAGCTCGCTCACGACCAGTTCGGTGGTGAACGCCAGTTCCTCCAGACCCCACTCGGCCAGCTGCCGGTCGGCCTCCTTGCGGGCGTCGGCGACCACGGCCGGGTCGGCGGGCAGGTCCCAGTCGGCGACCCGGTCGGCGCCCAGCAGTCTGGTGCGGGCCATCAGCAGGGCCACATCGTCGTACGGCCGGTCCGGGACCAGGGCGTCGACCACGGCCCGGCAGCGCAGATCGAGCGAGGAGGCGGGCCGTTCCAGGGCGCGGCGCAGCCGGTCGCGGTCCGCGCCGCCGGTCCCGTCGTCGCCCCCGCGGGCCAGCAGCCCGTCGGTGTGCAGGACCAGCGTGCTGCCCTCGGCCAGGGTCAGCTCGACCGCCTCGAAGGGCGGACCGTCCACCCCGAGCGGCGATCCCTGCGGGAGGCCGACGAAGCCGACGGTGCCGTCGGGCAGGACGACGGCGGGCGCGGGATGGCCCGCGGAGGCCATCGTGCACTGCCCGTCGACGGGGTCGTAGACGACGTACACGCACCCGGGGCCCGCCGCCGGGAGGCCGGCACCCTCCAGGGGTGGCGCGCCCTCCTCACGGGCCGTGCGCGCCACCAGGTCGTCGAGGTGCGCGAGGACCTCCTCGGGCGGCAGGTCGAGCGCCGCGAGGGTGCGTACGGCGGTACGCAGCCCGCCCATGGCCGCGGCGGCGTCGATCCCGTGGCCCGGCACCTCGCCCACGACCAGGGCCACGCGCGCCCCGGACAGCGGGATGAGGTCGTACCAGTCGCCGCCCAGGCCGGTCAGCTCGTCGGCCGGCCGGTAGCAGGCGGCCACCTCCACCGCGTCCTGCTCGGGCAGCAGGTGCGGCAGCAGGCTGCGCTGCAGGACCAGGGCCGCCTCCCGCTCGCGGGTGTAGCGGCGGGCGTTGTCCACGCACACCGCCGCCCGGGACACCAGGTCCTCGGCGAGACTCAGGTCGTCCTCGTCGAACGGCTCCTGACGACGGCGCCGGAAGAAGGAGGTGACGCCCATCGTGACGCCCCGCGCGCGGATCGGCACGATCATCACGCTGTGCAGGCCCAGCTCCAGGAACGTCGCCTCCCGGCCGGCCAGGAGGTCCGTGGCCCACTCCCTGGCCAGCGGGTCGAGCCGTTCCTCGCGCCAGGACCGGCCCGTGGCCAGACAGCGGACCGGGGGCGATCCGGCGAGGTAGGTGGCCACCTCGCCGATCCCTGCGACGGCCTCCGGGACCCCGGGGTTGACCGACTGGTGCCCGGCCCGCCGCAGCGGCACCTGATCCGTGTCGCTGAGCGGCACCGGCTCGGGCTCCGCGCCCCGCAGCACGGACTCCAGCAGGTCCACGCTGACGAAGTCGGCGAAGTCCTGCACGGCCACGTCGGCCAGTTCCTGCGCGGTCCGCACGATGTCCAGGCTGCGGCCGATCTGCTCACCGGCCCGGTCGAGCAGGGCGAGGCGCTGCCGGGCGCGGTACCGCTCGGTGATGTCGACGACCGTGTAGTACACGCCTATCGGGTGGCCCCGGTCGTCGTCGAGGCGGGTGAACGACATCATGTGCGCCGTCTCCCGGTACGGCGCGGACCGCACCTGGCCCACATGCTCGTACCCGACCATCGGCCGGCCGGTCTCCAGCACACGCCGCATCTGCGCCTCGATACCCGCGGAGTCGATGCCCGGCTGGATCTCCGCCAGCCGGCGCCCCATCCGCTCCCGCGCCGAGCCGCCGCCGTACCGTTCCAGGGCCGGGTTCGACCACACGCAGCGCAGATCGGTGTCCACGATCGCGATGCCGACGGGGGAGTCGGTCACCATCTGCTCCAGCACCGCACGGCTCATGTCCCAGCCCCGCGCCCCGGACATGTCGGAGAGCAGGACCAGCCAGTGCGGGGCACCACCGGCTTCCACCGCCGGAGTGACCCGCGCCATCACCGGGACCCGCTGCCCGTCCTTGCGCCGTGCGGTCAGCAGCCCCGCCCAGCCGCCGTCCCTGCGGCACCGCTCGGCCAGCTCGGGCACCCGCGCGGCGTCCGCGGCGGACAGCAGGCCGGTCACCCCGGTGCCCACCACCTCGGCGGCCGGGTACGCCAGCAGCCGCTGGGCGTCCGGCGTCCAGCCGGTCACCACGCCCTGTGCGTCGAGCAGCAGGGGCGCGGCGTCGGCCACGTCGAACCGGTGCCGGGCGACGTCCCGCTCCTCGTGAGTGCCCACGGCCGACCTCTCTGTCGCTGAGAGTGGTCTACCACCCCATGTCTCCATCCTCACCCTTCGGCCATCGGGTGGGCACGGGGAACGGGGGGCGGCGTACGGCCGCCCCCCGCCGAGCTCAGGAACCCAGCACCTTCTCCAGTGCCGCGAGCGCGGAGCGCAGCTCCTCCGCCGTGACGGTCAGCGGGGGCGCCAGCCGGATCGTGGAGCCGTGGGTGTCCTTCACCAGGATCCCTTCCCGCATCAGCCGCTCGCTGACCTCCCGGCCGGTACCGATCGCCGGGTCGACGTCGACGCCCGCCCACAGCCCGCGCGCCCGGAAGCCGAGGACGCCCTTGCCGACCAGCTCGGTCAGCCCGTCCCGCAGGATCACGCCCAGCTCGGCGGCCCGCCGCTGGAACTCGCCGGTCTCCAGCAGCTCCACCACGGCCGTGCCGACCGCGGCGGCGAGCGGGTTGCCGCCGAAGGTCGAGCCGTGCTCGCCCGGGTGCAGCACCCCCAGCACCTCGCGCCGGGCCACCACCGCCGACACCGGGACGATCCCGCCGCCGAGCGCCTTGCCGAGCAGCACCACGTCCGGGACGACGTCCTCGTGCTCGACGGCGAGGGTACGGCCCGTGCGGCCCAGGCCCGACTGGATCTCGTCCGCGATGAACAGGCAGCCCTTGCGCCGAGTCAGCTCCCGTACCCCCGCCAGATAGCCGTCGTCCGGGATGATGACGCCGGCCTCGCCCTGGATGGGCTCGATGAGCACCGCCGCCGTCGTCTCGTCGACGGCCTCCTCCAGGGCGGCCAGGTCGTTGTACGGCACGATCCGGAAACCGGGCGTGAACGGCCCGAAGCCCGTGCGGGCCGTCTCGTCCGTGGAGAAGCTGACGATCGTGGTCGTACGGCCGTGGAAGTTGTCCGCGGCGACCACGATCGTCGCCCGGTCGGCCGGGACGCCCTTGACGTCGTAGGCCCACTTGCGGGCCACCTTGATGCCGCTCTCCACCGCCTCGGCGCCGGTGTTCATCGGCAGCACCATGTCCAGGCCGGTCAGTTCCGCGAGCCGCTCGGCGAACCCGGCGAGCCGGTCGTTGTGGAAGGCGCGGGAGGTGAGGGTCAGCTGGTCGAGCTGGCGGTGCGCGGCCTCGATCAGTGCCGGGTGCCGGTGGCCGAAGTTGAGCGCCGAGTATCCGGCGAGCATGTCGAGATAGCGGTTGCCCTCGACGTCCTCCACCCAGGCGCCCTCGGCCCGGGCCACCACCACGGGCAGCGGGTGGTAGTTGTGCGCGAGGACGGGCCCCTCCGCGCGGATCAGGTCGGCGGACGTACGGGTGCGCGCGGGTGCGGTCATCAGCGGATCTCCTGGGTGCAGCACTTGATGCCGCCGCCTGCCTTGTGGAACTCGGACAGGTCGACGGGGACGGGGACGTAACCGTGGCCGGCGAGGCGGTCGGCGAGCGCCTCGGCGCGGGGCGCGATGAAGACGTTGCGGCCGTCGGACACGGAGTTCAGGCCGAACGCCATCGCGTCCTCCCGGGTGGCGAGCACCGCCTCCGGGTACAGCCGGCGCAGCACCTCACGGCTGCCCGCCGAGAACGCCTCCGGGTAGTAGCAGATGTTGTCCTCGTCGAGGACGAACAGCGCCGTGTCCAGGTGGTAGAAGTACGGGTCCACCAGGGTCAGGCCGATCACCGGGTGGCCGAGGAACTCCTGCGCCTCCCGGTGCGCCTCGCGCGTGGTGCGGAAACCGGTGCCGGCGAGCACGTACCGGCCCGTCCACACCAGGTCGCCCTCGCCCTCGGTCACCGACTCGGGGCGGTAGACGTCGTAGCCCGCCGCCTTGAACCAGGTGTCGTAGTGCGCCGACTCCGGACGCCGCTCCGGCGCGTGGAACAGCGAGCCGAAGACCCGGCCGCCGACCACGCACGCCGCGTTGGCGGCGAAGACCATGTCGGGCAGTCCGGGGACCGGCTCGAGCGCGTCGACGGTGTGCCCGTGGGCGCGGTAGGCGCGGATCAGCGTCTGCCACTGCTCCCGGGCCAGGTCCACGTCGACGGGCCTGTCGGGATGCATCCACGGATTGATCGCGTACTGCACGGCGAAATGTCTGGGTTCACAGACGAGAAAGCGCCGAGGGCGCTGTACACGGTTTTCGGACACAGAGGGCTTCCTCCGCTTTGCTGTGTGTCACTTGGGTGTGATCCACGGTAGAAAGGGAGGCAGACGGCCGACAAGCAAAAATTCCTGCGCGAATGCGCAGCATCGCTGCGTTCTTCAGCCGTTTCGCGCACTGGTCCTGCGCATACTTCCGGTCATTCCGGCGCCGCATGAGTGGCGCCCGCTTCCGGGCTTTCCGGGAGGAGGTGGGACAGCACCATCACGCTGATCGTCTTCCGGATGAACGGTTCGACACGGATCCGCTCCAGCACCTCCTCGAAGTGCTCCACGTCCCGCGCCCGCACGTGCAGCAGCGCGTCGGCGCCCCCGGTGACCGTCATCGCCGCCGCGATCTCCGGGTGGTTGCGCACGACCTCCGCCAGCCGCCGTGGCGGGGCCGCGCCCTCGCAGTAGACCTCGACGTACGCCTCGGTGCGCCAGCCGAGCGCCGAGGGCTTCACCGTCGCCGTGAACCCGGTGATCACCCCGGTCTCGCGCAGCCGGTCGACGCGCCGCTTGACCGCCGTCGCGGACAGCCCGATGTCCGCGCCGATCTCGGCGAAGCTGGTGCGGGCGTTCGCCATCAACGCGGTGATGATCTTGCGGTCGAGGTCGTCGAACGAGGGAGTCCTGCTGTTCATGCGGGCACTGTAGGTCAGACCCGCGGGCCGGCGGACCTCACGACTGTGCGACGACCATGGCGAGCGTCAGCAGACCCAGCACCACCCAGCCGAACCACAGCCAGCCGTTGCTGCCGAGGGCGACCGTGTAGGCGGTCACGACGACGAGTCCGCCGACCGTGAGAGCCCCCATCGCCTTGGTGGAACCGTTCGTGGAACCGGGCATCGCGACACCCTCCTCATGGTCCGTCCCTGACCATGGTGCCCCCGATCCCGCCCGGAGGGGACGGCTCCGGCTAACCCTCGCGGGCGTTCAGCGAGGCCAGATAGGCGTTGTACGCCTCCAGCTCCTTGTCACCGTCCCGGTCGGCGGCCCGGTCCTTGCGCCTGGCCTGCCGCTGCTCGGAGCCGTACCACTGGAACAGCAGCGCGATCAGCACCAGCACGGACGGGATCTCGCTGAACGCCCAGGCGATACCGCCGGCCGCGTTCTGGTCGGACAGCGCGTCGATGCCGAGCGAGGCCGGCGGGTTCCTGAACGTCTCCACCATCGGCGTCGACGCCATCATCAGCGCGATGCCGAAGAAGGCGTGGAACGGCATGCCGGCGAACAGCTCCAGCATCCGCATCAGATGCCCCGGCCGGTGCGGACCGGGATCCACACCGATGATCGGCCAGAAGAAGACGACCCCGACCGCGAGGAAGTGCACCATCATCGCGACGTGCCCGGCCCTGGACCCCATCAGGAAGTCGAAGATCGGGGTGAAGTACAGCGCGTACAGGCTCGCGATGAACAGCGGGATCGTGAACGCCGGGTGGGTGATGACCCGCATGTAGCGGCTGTGCAGCAGCGCCAGCAGCAGCTCGCGCGGGCCCTTGCGGCCCCGGCCGGCGGTCGGCAGCGACCGCAGCGCCAGCGTGACCGGCGCGCCGAGCAGGATCAGGATCGGCGACAGCATGCTGATGATCATGTGCTGCACCATGTGCACGCTGAACATGACCATGCCGTAGTCGTTCAGCCTGGTGCACATCACCAGGCCGACGGTGAGCACACCGACGACGTACGCCACCGTGCGGCCGACGGGCCACGCGTCCCCGCGCCGCCGCAGCCGTACCACACCCCAGCCGTACAGACCCAGCCCGAGCAGGCAGGCCACGAGGAAGAAGGGATCCGCGGACCACTGGAGCCCCCGCCCCAGCGTGAACGGCGGCAGATCCATCATCATGCCGTGCCCGCTGTGATCCATCCGGCGGCTCCTGATTCGTGGGGGTTGTGCGAGTTGTCCGCCCCAAGAGTAGAACCGCCCCCGGTCACGGCTGTGACCGGGGGCGGGTTGTTCTCGGGTGAACTACAGGACGCACTCCGCCTCGTCGTACCGCTCCACGGGAACGGTCTTCAGGGTCTCCACGGCCTCCGCCAGCGGCACCATGACGATGTCGGTCCCGCGCAGGGCGGTCATCCGGCCGAACTCACCGCGGTGCACGGCCTCCACCGCGTGCCAGCCGAAACGGGTCGCCAGCACCCGGTCATAGGCGGTCGGCGTACCACCCCGCTGCACATGCCCGAGGATCACCGGCCGCGCCTCCTTGCCGAGCCGGTGCTCCAGCTCGACCGACAGCTGCCGGGCGATGCCGGCGAAGCGCTCGTGGCCGTAGATGTCCTTGCCGCCCTCGTCGAAGTCCATCGTGCCGGCCTTCGGCTTGGCCCCCTCGGCCGCGACCACGATCGCGAACCGCTTGCCCGCGTCGAACCGCTCCCCGACCTTCGCCGTCAACTCCTCGATGTCGAAGGGCCGTTCCGGGACGACGATGGCGTGGGCGCCGGCCGCCATGCCGGAGTGCAGGGCGATCCAGCCGGTGTGCCGGCCCATGACCTCCACGACCAGGACGCGCTGGTGGGACTCGGCGGTGGTCTTCAGCCGGTCCAGCGCCTCCGTCGCCACTCCCACGGCCGTGTCGAAGCCGAAGGTGACGTCCGTGACGGCGATGTCGTTGTCGATGGTCTTCGGCACGCCGACGATCGGCAGCCCGCTGTCGTACATCAGCCGGGCCGCCTTCAGCGTGCCCTCGCCGCCGATCGGGATGATCGCGTCCAGGCCGAGCTCCTCGACATGGCCCTTCGCCCGCTCCACGCCGTCCCGCAGGTGCGAGGGCTGGACCCGGGAGGAGCCGAGGATGGTGCCGCCGCGCGCCAGGATGCCGCCCACGGCGTCGAGGTCGAGCTTGAGGTAGTCGCAGTCCAGGAGGCCCTTCCAGCCGTCCCGGAAACCGATGACCTCGTCGCCGTGGTCGGCGACGGCACGGTGCACGACGGACCGGATGACGGCGTTCAGGCCGGGGCAGTCGCCGCCGGACGTGAGGACACCAATGCGCATAGCCCGAATACCTTCTCAACGTGGGCCGGGTAACCGGACCACGTTGTCCGGCGGATTCCCGGCCACCCTACCGGCGTGAGGGGGTGGCTCCGTAGCGGGCGTCCGCCTGCTGGACGCGCCCGCACATGTGAGCGGACGGCCTGTCAGGCGGGCCCGCCGCGAGCCTGCCGGAACCCGTTGGAATCCCGCTGGAGCGGCACTGACGCGGGGTGCTGCGCAGCTGTGCTCACGCGGGCTGCTGGGCCGCCGAGATGCGCTCGTCGCGGAGCGCCTCGTACCAGCGGTCGTCGACCGGCGGCAGGGCGTTGACGTCGAGCGCCAGCTTCAGCAGCAGGTCGGCGATCTGCGGGTTGCGGGCGAGGACCGGGCCGTGCATGTACGTACCGAAGACGGTCCCGTTGTACGCGCCCTCCGTGCCGTCCCCGGTGCCGTTGCCCCTGCCGGCCTTCACATGGGCGAAGGGCCGGGCGCTCGGGCCGACGTGGGTGACACCCTGGTGGTTCTCGAAGCCGGTCAGCTGCGGCAGCCCGAGCTGCGGGTCGATGTCGGCGAGCACGTCACCGACGCACCGCTCGCCCTCGCCGCGCACCGAGACCACGTCGAGAAGGCCGAGGCCCGGCTCGCGCTGGCCGAGGTCGTTGACGAACTCGTGGCCGAGGATCTGGTAGCCGGCACAGACGGAGAAGACGATCGCGCCGTTCTGCACCGCCTGCTGCAGATGCCCGTCACGGCGCAGCCGCTCGGCCGCGAGCCGCTGCGGGCGGTCCTCGCCGCCGCCGATCAGATAGATGTCGCCGGAGGTCGGGATCGGCTGGTCGCTGCGCACGTCGAGCCGGGCCACGTCCAGGCCGCGCTGGCGCGCCCGGCGCTCCACGACGAGGGCGTTGCCCTGGTCGCCGTAGGTGCTCAGCAGGTCCGGGTAGATCCACACCAGCCGCAGTTGGTTGTCGCTCATGAGGTGATCGCCCTTCGAAGATCAGTTGCCGACGCGGCGGCGCAGGTCCTGGAACGCGGTGTAGTTCGCGATGACCTCGATACGGCCCGGCGGGCACATCTGCACGGCCTGGTCGAGGTCCTCGCAGACCTGGAAGTGCTGGTTCGCGACCTCCAGGCGGACAGCGAGGTCCAGCTTCCGGTCACCGATGACGAAGATCGGGTGGCCGGTCAGCCGGGTGTAGTCGACGTCCCACAGCCAGGAGGTGTCGGTGCCGTCGGCTCCGCGGGCGTTCACGGACAGGATCACCGGGGCGGGCGGCGGGTCGATCAGGGAGAACGTCTCCAGCCAGCCGGCCGGGTTCTTGGCCAGCAGCAGCCGCAGATCACGGTTCTGGAACTGGACGACGTCATAGCGTCCGGCCACGGCCTGCACCTGGTACATCCGTTCCAGGGCGACCTGGGGCGGCACCCCGAAGACGGCCGCGACCGCGGCGGAGCTGGCCGCGTTCGCCTTGTTGGCGCGGCCCGGCAGCTGCAGATGGATCGGCCAGGCGGACCCGTGCGGGTCCAGCACGTGATCCCCGGACAGCGCCCAGGTCGGCGTGGGCCGCCGGAACCCGCACTCACCGCAGAACCAGTCGTCCCCCGGGCGCTGCATCACGCCACCGCAGGACGGGCAGGACCAGGCGTCGTCCTTCCACATCTGCCCGGCCGCGACCCAGACCACGTTCGGGGAGGAGGACGCGGCCCACACCACCAGCGGGTCGTCGCAGTTGGCGACGACGACGGCCTTGGAGCCGGCGAGTCCCTCGCGCCAGTTCTCGGCGAGCATCCGGGTCTCGGCGGCGCGGTCGAGCTGGTCGCGGGAGAGGTTCAGCAGGGCGATGCACTTGGGGCTGGTGTCCCTGGCCACACCGGCCAGGTACTTCTCGTCGACCTCGATGACACCGAACTTCGCGTCCGAGCCGCCCGCGAGCGCGGAGGTGATACCGGCCGGCATGTTGGCGCCGAGGGCATTCGACACGACCGGGCCCGCGGCGCGCAGCGCCTCGGCGATCAGCCGGGTCGTCGTCGTCTTGCCGTTGGTGGCGGACACCAGGACGACGTCCAGGTTCTGGGCGAGCCGTCCGAGCAGATCGGGGTCGAGTTTCAGCGCGACCCGGCCACCGATCACCGACCCGCTGCCACGCCCCGCGGCGCGTGATGCCGCAGCGACCGCCTTGCCCGCGGTCACGGCCAGCTTGGCCCGCGGCGAGAGCGGGTCCGAGTTGCCTGCCATCAGTTCTCGATCCTCCTTGCGTACGCGCCGCGCCTGGGGCCATCCGGCAACGTGGTGTGGACCTGAAGCCTATCGAGATCCATTCGCACACCCGAATCCCGGCCCACGCCAGTGCGGCGGGCATGAGCTGAAGGAACCGTACCCTTGCCGCTATGCGACACGGCACGATCCCGGGCGCCCACGGGCGAGTCCGGCCTCTTTCCCTGCTCGGAGACACTGCTCTGCACGAGCCCTGCCGGGAGGTCACCGACTTCGGCCCCGAATTGGCGGACCTCGTGGAGGACTTGTTCGCCACGATGTACGCGGCCCAGGGGGTGGGCCTGGCGGCGAATCAGGTGGGGGTGCCTTTGCGGGTGTTCGTCTACGACTGCCCGGATGATGACGATGTGCGGCATCTCGGGCATGTGGTGAACCCGCGCATGGTGGAGACGGACGGCGTGGTGATCCGGGGCCCGGAGGGCTGCCTGTCCCTGCCGGGCCTGGAAGCGGGGACCGAGCGCTACGATCATACGGTGGTCGAGGGGTACCGGGTGACCGGGGAGCCGGTCACCGTGCACGGCACCGGGTTCTTCGCCAGATGCTTGCAGCACGAGTGGGACCACCTGGAGGGCCGGGTGTACGCGGATCACCTGACGGGTTGGCGCCGGCGCAGATTGGCCAGGCAGGTCAAGCGGGCTTCCTGGCGCCGGTGACGGGACTCACCCAACGGGCGCGGGGAACTGCTCGAGCAACCCCCGCGCGCCCGCACCCGGCAAACGACCGTCAGAACCCGGGACCGCCCATCCTGTCCCCCGCGGCCGCGAGGCGCCCCCACAGCAGATCCGCGAGAGACCGTACCAACTCGGCCCGGCTGCAAGGCCGTTCCCCCAGCCACCAGTCCCCGGCCGCGTGCATCATCCCGACGATCCCATGCCCCCACACCCGCGCCAGCTGCTGACTCTCCGGCCCCAGATCCACCCGCTCCTCGATGACCTGAGCCAGTTCCTCACCCATCCGCCGAAGCAGCGGAGCTGAGTGCTTGCCGACGTCGAACCCCTGGTCGCCCCCGGCGCTGCCTTCCGCAGGGTGCATCAGGAACCGGTAGACCTGGGGCCTGGCCTCGATCGCCGCGAGGTAGGTGTCCAAGGTGGACTCGACGCGCTCGCGCCGCTCGGCGGGAGCGTCCAGCGCCGCCCGCAGTGAATCGAGCAGCGCATCCGTGTGCCGCTTGGCCAGGGCCGCGTACAGGCCCCCCTTGTCGCCGAAGTGGCGATAAAGGATCGGCTTGGTGATCCCCGCTTCCGCCGCGATCGCGTTCATCGACGCCTGCGGGCCGTCGCGCAGCACCACCCGGTCGGCGGCCTCCAGCAGCTCGCGCCGTCGGCGGTCGGCGGACCGCTGCTGATCGGTCCGCTGTGTGGTGTCCATGTGCTCTCCCCACCCGTGCTGATTCGGTGACGCCTGCGCAAACTAACACTGACTGTGCCCCTGACATCGAACGGGATGCCGGGACGTCATCGGCGGTTGACTTTTCTTACCCGTCGGTAACAGACTCGGGTTACCGCTAGTAACATCGCACCGCCGCTGGAGGGGACATGGCCGAGTTCACCATGGAGCTGAACGACGAACAGAGGGAAGTCCGGGACTGGCTCCATGGCTTCGCCGCCGACGTGATCCGCCCCGCGGCCGCCGAGTGGGACGAGCGCGAGGAGACTCCCTGGCCGGTCATCCAGGAGGCCGCGAAGGTCGGCATCTATTCCCTCGACTTCTACGCGCAGCAGTACTTCGACCCCACCGGCCTCGGCATCCCGATGGCCATGGAGGAGCTGTTCTGGGGCGATGCGGGCATCGCCCTCTCCATTGTGGGCACCGGTCTCGCCGCCGTGGGCGTTCTCGCGAACGGAACCGAGGAACAGATCGGCACCTGGATCCCGCAGATGTACGGCGACCAGAACGACGTCAAGGTCGCCGCGTTCTGCTCCTCCGAGCCCGACGCCGGCTCCGACGTCGCCTCCCTGCGCACGCGTGCCGTGTACGACGAGGCGAAGGACGAGTGGGTGATCGACGGCACGAAGACCTGGGCGACCAACGGCGGCATCGCCAACGTCCACGTCGTCGTCGCCAGCGTCGATCCGGAGCTGGGCTCCAAGGGCCACGCCTCGTTCATCGTCCCGCCGGGCACGCCGGGCCTCGCCCAGGGCCAGAAGTTCAAGAAGCACGGCATCCGCGCCTCGCACACCGCGGAGGTCGTCCTCGACCAGGTCCGCGTCCCCGGTTCCTGCCTGCTCGGCGGCAAGGAGAAGCTGGACGAGCGGCTCGCGCGGGCCCGGGAGAAGGCGAAGGCGGCCGGAGGCGAGCGGGTGAAGAACGCGGCGATGGCCACGTTCGAGGCGTCCCGCCCCGCCGTCGGCGCGATGGCGGTCGGCACCGCCCGGGCCGCGTACGAGGTCGCCCTCGACTACGCCAGGACGCGGGAGCAGTTCGGGCGGCCGATCATCGACAACCAGGGGGTTGCCTTCCAGCTCGCGGACATGCGGACGCAGATCGACGCGGCGCGGCTGCTCGTGTGGCGTGCGTCCTGGATGGCGGTCAGCGGGAAGCCGTTCACCGCGGCCGAGGGGTCGATGTCGAAGCTGTTCGCGAGTGAGACCGCGAAGAAGGTGACCGCGCAGGCGATCCAGATCCTGGGCGGGAACGGGTACACCCGTGAGTACCCGGTCGAGCGGATGCACCGGGACAGCGCGATCTACACGATCTTCGAGGGGACGAGCGAGATCCAGCGGCTCGTCATCGCGCGGACCCTGGCCGGGATGCCGATCCGGTAAGAACGGTCACCGGTGCCTGAGAGGCGTGAGCTGATCGATGTCGTACTTCGCCCTCAGCGCCTCGATGGCCTCCTGGTCGGGTGGGCCGCCGTTGCCCAGGATCTCCAGCAGTTCCTCGAAATAGCGTTCGTGATCCGGTGGCGGGCTCGCCTGGAAGAACATCTTCGCGGGGGTGTCCGTCGGGTTCGCGAACGCATGCGGGCACCCCGGCGGTACGGCGATGACCGTGCCCGGCGTCGCCCGGACCACCCGGCTGCCCGAACTGGACTCCCAGCTCTGCCAGTTGTCCGGGGTGCGGACGCGCGGCTCGAAGGCGAGCACGTCCAGCTCGCCTTCGAGGACATAGAACAGCTCCTCGCTACGTGTGTGCACATGGGCGCCCACGTCGAAGCCAGGCGGCACCTCCACCTCGAAGGTGGAGGCCATCCGCGAGTGGGTGCCGGTGACCTTGAACGTCACGCGCTGCGCCGGTGTCGCGACGACCCGGCCGTGGCCCGGCGGCACGAGCAGTCCCTCGGTGGGCGTCATCGGTGGCTCACCAGGTCACCGGCAGGGCCTCGGGACCCCGGATCAGGGCGCCCTTCTTGAACGGCACCTGCTCCGGAGGTACGGCCAGCCTCAGGCCCGGAACCCGGTCCAGCAGGGCGTTCACCAGCAGCTCCGACTCCAGCCGGGCGAGCTGCCCGCCGGGGCAGTAGTGCGGGCCGAAACCGAACGACAGGTGGGGGTTCGGGCTGCGGGAGAAGTCGATGGTGTCCGGGTCGCAGAAGACCTCCGGGTCGCGGTTGGCCGCCAGGTAGGAGACGTAGACCGGGTCGCCCGCGCGGATGCGGTGGCCCCTGATCTCGACGTCCTCCATGGCGATCCGGGACAGACCCACCGCGTTGCGGTGCGGGATGTAGCGCAGGAGCTCGTCGATGGCCTGCGGCCGGATCTCCGGCTCGCCGCGCAGCCGTCCGATCAGGTCGGGGCGGGTCAGCAGCAGGTAGAACATCTGCCCGCTGTTGTTGGTGACCGCCTCGCCGCCGATCTGGAGGAGGACGGCGAGACCGACGGCCTCCTCCAGAGCGACCTCGCCCCGGCCCACCGCGGCGCCGAGCAGTGAGGCGACGTCCTCGGCGGTACTGTCCTCGCGCTGCCCGACGAGGTCGGAGAAGTAGGCGCTCATCTCCCGCTTGGCCTTCTCGCTGACCTCCTTGCCGTGCGAGGAGGACAGGATGAGCTGGGTCCAGCCGTGCATGGTGGGCCGGTCGCCGGGCGGGACGCCCATCAGCTCGCAGATCACCGCGATCGGGAACGGGCTGAGCACCGTACTGGTGAGATCGGCGGGGGGCCCGTCCTGCAGAAGCTCGTCGACCAGCTCGTCCAGCGTGGTTCGGGCCTTCTCCCGCACCCGCTCCACGCCCTTCGCGGTGAACGCGGCGGCCACCGCGCGGCGCAGCCGGGTGTGGTCGGGCGGGTCGAGGAAGCCGACCGCGCCGCGGTCCGGGACGAAGTGCGGGGCGAGCCGCGTGACCCGCTGCTCCATGACCGCCTCGCGGCGGAAGCGCGGGTCGTTGGTGACCATGCGCACGTCGTCGTGCCGGGTCACCAGCCAGGCCCAGCCCTCGCCGTTGGGCAGCTGGATGCGGGTGACCGGTCCCTCGGCCATCAGCTCGATCAGCACCGGGTCGAAGTCCGTCCCGGTCAGGTCGAGCGCCGGCCACTGCCGGATCGGGGGCGGGGCCTCGGGCCGGGGCTCGGTGAGCGTCGCCTCCTCGGTCATCGCGGGTCACCGCCCGAGTCGACCCACCGGCCGACCGTCATCTCGGCCGTGATGCCGGGACCGAACCCGGCGAGCAGACCGCGCGCCCTGTCCTCGGCGCCGCCCTCGTCGAACATCCGGCGCAGCGCGTCCAGGACGACGGCGCTGGCTATGTTGCCGTACTCGGTGAGCGTGGCCCGGCTGAACCGGAACGCGTGCGGCTCGACCTCGAGGAACTTGCTGAGGTCGTCGAGTATGCGCGGCCCGCCCGCGTGGATGATGTAGAAGTCCAGGTCGGACGCGTCCCAGCCGTGCAGGCCGGCCAGGTCCTTCAGCGCCGGGGCGAGCGGCTCCATGGTCGTGGGCACCCGCTTGTCCAGCAGGAAGTGGAAGCCGGTGGCCCGGACGTCGTACGCGATCCAGTCCTCCGTCTTCGGGATCAGGTAGGAGCCGTTGCGCTCCAGACGGACGCCCGTACCGCCGTTTCCGCGGACCACGGCGGCGGCGATGCCGTCGCCGAACAGGCCGTTGGAGAGCAGCGAGCCGACGCCGAGGTCGGTGGGCTGGTAGCACAGCGAGCAGAATTCGCAGGCCACGATGAGCGCGTTGGCGTTCGGGTAGGCCGAGCAGAAGTCGTGCGCCCGGTTGATCGCCGCCCCGCCGGCCGCGCAGCCCAGCTGGGCTATGGGGAGCTGGCGGGTGGTGGAGTCGAAGTCCATCTCGTTGATCAGCCACGCCGTCAGCGAGGGCATCATGAAGCCCGTGCACGACACGTAGATGATCACGTCGATGTCGCTGGTGAGCAGCTCCGCGTCGTCCAGCGCCCGCTGGATCACCTCGGGGACCCGGGCCTTGGCCTCGGCCTCGTAGAGCTTGTTGCGCTCCTCGAATCCCGGGTGCTTCAGCGTCTCCTCGATGGGTTGCACGATGTGCCGGGTCTTGACGCCCGTGTTCTCGATGAGGCGCAGCGCGAGTGCCAGTTGAGGGTGGTCCGCGTGGCGGGAGCGCGCCAGCTCCAGCGTCTCCTCCATCGTGATCAGGTGCTCCGGGACCGACACCGAGGGTCTGCACAAAGTCGCCATGAACCGTCCCTGCTTTCCGCTTTCGGCGGGCCTTCGCCCACCGGCCAGAAGGTGGTTCACCTCTGTGGGTGCTGCACCCACCGTCACCCAGGAGGACGACGATCTCGCGTTGGGTTACTCCGAATCGGGGACCCCGGGGCAGGCTCGAAGGGCGAATTCCACCGCCCAACGAGGGGAAATCCGATGACGACTGTTACTGCGGGGAAGCGGTGGGGCAGCCCGCGCAGCGGCCTACGGCGCCCCGCTGCTGTGCGCGATGCACGCCACGTCGATGCGATCCGCCAGCTTGGCCAGCTCGATGGTCAGCGCGGCCACGGTGTCCTCGTCCAGCCCCGGCTCCCCGCCCTCGACAAGATGCAGCCACCGAGCTCCCACGGTCCGCAGCAACTTACTCACGTCGGCCGCAGCCACCTGCAGGGCCCCACGGTCGTCCACGATCAGAGGCAGAGTCACTTCGCCGTTCACAAAGCGGATGCTAGCCGCGCAGCGCTCACGCACCCTGCCAAACCGTGGTGATGTTGCAGAACTCGCGGATTCCGTGCCCGGACAGCTCACGCCCGAACCCGGACCGCTTGACCCCGCCGAAGGGGAACGCCGGATGCGAGGCGGTCATCCCGTTGACGTACACGGACCCGGCCTCCAGGTCGTGGGTGAACCGCTCGACCTCGCTCTCGTCCCGCGTCCACACATTGGAACTCAGCCCGAAGAACGAGTCGTTGGCGATGAGCAGTGCCTCGTCCACGTCACCGGCCCGGTACAGCGTGGCCACCGGCCCGAACGCCTCCTCCCGGTGGATGCGCATCTCCCGGGTGATCCCGGCCAGCACGGTCGGCGGGTAGTACCAGCCCGGCCCGTCCGGCCGCTCGCCGCCGCACAGCACCTCGGCGCCGCTGCGCTTCGCGTCGTCGACCAGCTCCTCCAGATCGCTGCGTCCCTGTTCGCTGGAGAGCGGCCCCACCTCGGTGTCGTCCTCCAGCGGGTCGCCGATCCTGAGCGCCTTCATGCCGGCGACGAACTTCTCCGCGAAGGTGTCGTAGACGTCGGTGTGCACGATGAACCGCTTGGCGGCGATGCAGGACTGCCCGTTGTTCTGCACGCGCGCGGTCACCGCCACCTCGGCCGCCCGGTCGAGGTCGGCGGAGGGCATGACGACGTACGGGTCGCTGCCGCCCAGCTCCAGCACCGTCTTCTTGATCATCTCGCCGGCGGTGGAGGCGACCGCCCGGCCCGCGGGCTCGCTGCCCGTCAGTGTCGCCGCCTTCACGCGTTCGTCGCGCAGGATGTCGTCCACCGCGGCCGAGCCGACCAGCAGGGTCTGGAAACAGCCCTCCGTGAAGCCCGCCCGGTGGAACAGGTCCTCCAGGTAGAGGGCCGTCTGGGGGACGTTGGAGGCGTGCTTGAGCAGGCCCACGTTGCCCGCCATCAGCGCGGGCGCGGCGAACCGGATCACCTGCCACATCGGGAAGTTCCAGGGCATCACCGCGAGGACCGGGCCCAACGGGCGGTAGCGCACCCGGACCCGGGAGGCGCCGGAGTCGCGCACGTCCGGCTCGGCGGGCTCCTCGTCCGCCAGCAGCCCTTCGGCGCGCTCGGCGTACCAGCGCATCGCCTTGGCGCACTTCGCGGCCTCCGCCCGTGCCTGCTTGATCGGCTTGCCCATCTCGGTGGTCATGACCCGGGCGATCTCCTGCTGATCCTCGTCCAGCAGGCCGGCGGCCCTGTTCATCAGCCGGGCGCGGTCGGCGAACGTGGTCGTCCGGTACGTGCGGAACGTGGCCTCGGCGAGCTGGAGCCGGCGTTCCAGCTCCTCTTCACCCATCGGCTCGTACGTCTTGAGCGTCTCGCCGTTCGCCGGGTTCACCGTCGCGATGGGCATGGCTGACCTCCCTGGGAGCGGGCTTGCTTCGACCTTCGCGCGCGGCCGGGCAAGCCGCAACGCGAAGGGCCCCTGTTCAGCCCGAGTGCTCCGCCAGCCGGTCGAGAAACGCGGTCTGCGCCGCGATGATCAGCTCACGGGCCCGGTCCAGGCCGAGCCACTCCACCCGGTCCAGCTCCGGGAACTCCCGCACGCGGCCGGACCTCGGCGGCCACTCCATGGCGAAGGTACCGGGGCTGAAGCCCGTCAGGTCGGGGTCCGCCTCGACGGCCCACGCGGTGACGACCTTGCCGTTCTTCTGCACGACCTCGCCCAGTGGTACGGCCTTCCCGTCGGGCGGCGCCAGCCCCAGTTCCTCCCGGAACTCCCGCCGGGCGGCCTCCCAGGCGGGCTCGTCGGGTTCGTACTCGCCCTTCGGCACGGTCCACGCGCCCGCGTCCTTCTTCGCCCAGAACGGTCCTCCCATATGGCCGAGCAACACCTCGAGTCCCTCACCGGTGTGCCGGAACAACAGCAGTCCCGCGCTGCGCCTCGTCGCACGCACCGTCACGGCCTGACCTCCGGGTGGGCCGCCAGCAGGGCCTCCACCGTATCGGCCTCCTCGGGGCGTTTGTCCTCGCGGTAGCGGACCACGCGGGCGAAGCGGAGGGTGACGCCGGCCGGGTAGCGGGAGGAGCGCTGGAGGCCGTCGTAGGCGATCTCCACGACGAGTTCGGGGCGGACCCGGACCACCCAGCCGGAGTCCTCGACCGCCAGCTCCTGGAGCCGCTCGGTCTGCCAGGCGAGCATCGCGTCGGTCATGCCCTTGAAGGTCTTGCCGAGCATGGCGAAGCTGCCGTCGGGGTTGCGGGCGCCCAGGTGGAGGTTGGAGAGTCTGCCCGTGCGGCGGCCGTGCCCCCACTCGGCGGCCAGCACCACCAGGTCGAGGGTGTGGACCGGCTTGACCTTCAGCCAGGAGGCTCCGCGCCGGCCCGCGCTGTAGGGCGCGTCCAGCGCCTTGACCACCACGCCCTCGTGACCGCGGGCCAGCGTCTCGGCGAGGAACCGTTCCGCCTCCGCGATGTCCTCTGGCCCCGAGGCGACCGTCCGGCGCACCCGCATCGGCTCCGGCACCAGCCGGGCCAGCTCCGCGTGCCGGTCGTTGAAGGGCAGGTCCAGCAGATCGGTGCCGTCGACCGACAGCGCGTCGAAGAAGACGGGGGAGACCGGGACCTCCTCGGCGGCCTTCGCCACGTCCGTGCGGGAGCCGACCCGGCCCGCCGTCTCCTGGAAGGACCGGGGCCGTCCGGCCGCGTCGAAGGAGATCACCTCGCCGTCCAGGATGAACCGCTCACCCCGCAACCGAAGGGCGGCGGCGGTCACTTCGGGCAGCCGGTCGGTGATGTCGTCCAGGGTGCGGGTGTGCACGCGGACCGTGTCGCCGTCCCGGTGGATCTGCACCCGGATGCCGTCCAGCTTCTCCTCGACCGCGCACGCGCCCAGCTTCTCCACCGCATCGGCGACCGAGGAGGCGCTGTGCGCCAGCATCGGCAGGACGGGCCGGCCGACCGTGAGCCGGAAGCGGTCCAGCGCCCCGGGGCCCTCGGCGAGCAGGGCCTGGGCGACCGTCTGCAGCGACCCGGCGAGCATCACCGCCCGCCGTACGGCGGCCGGGTCCGCGCCGGTCGCCTGGGCGAGGCCTTCCACCGCGACGGCGTCCAGCGCGCCCTGCCGTACCTCGCCGGTGAGCAGACCGAGCAGGAACCGCTGCTCCTCCTCGGTGGCGGCGCCCATCAGCTCGCCGACGAGCCGCGTCCGCTCCGCCTGCGAACCCGGACCGGACACCTTGCCCAGCTCGCCGAGCAGCGCGTCGACCTCCCGGACCGTGAGGGCGGGGCCGGCGGCCGGCGGCACCGGGCGGCTCAGCACCTTCCAGCCGACGCCGAGCCGGCCCTGCGGCAGCCGTCCGGCCAGGTACGGGATGACGATCGGCACGTCGTCCGCCTCCGCCTCCCGGAACAGCTCGGCGAGCAGCGCGGTCTTGCGGGACCGGGCCGCCGTCGCGGCGACTTCCCGGGACACCTGGGCGAGCCGGGTCAGCAGCATGCCCCCAGGGTGCACCAACGCTCCGCCGGGTGCGCGGTTTCCCGGCTGCGGGTGGGTGGTGGCTAGGCGCGCAGTTCCCCGCGCCCCTTCAGGGCGCCCTCGTCCAGGTCGGCCATGAGCAGTTCCCCGTTGATCGCCGCCCCGGCGCGGTGTCCCCGGCTCGCCGCGTTGATCACCTGCTCGGCGAAGCCGCTCGCGTTGCCCGCCGCCCACAGACCGGGCACGGTCGTCAGGCCCCGTTCGTCGATCACCGGGTAGGCGCCGAACGGGGTCTCGCGCAGCTCGGCGCCCAGCCGCACGAGCAGGGCGTTGCGCGGGACGGCGCGCGGAGCGGCGTACAGCACCTCGCGGTCGTGGACCGTGCCGTCGCCGAGCCGGACCCCGGTGAGCCGGTCGTCGGCGACGACGAGTTCCGCGACCTTCCCGGGCGCGACCGTGACCCCGGCGGCGGCCAGCCGGCGCAGGTCGTCATCGGTCAGCTCCGACTCGCTCACCTCGTGCGGGAAGAACCGCACGTCCTTCGACCACTGGGTCACCATCAGGGCCTGGTGCACGCTCATAGGCGAGGTCGCGAGCACGCCGGTCGGCAGGTCGCGGGCCTCCCAGCCGTGGCAGTACGGGCAGTGCAGCACGTCCCGGCCGAACCGCTCGGCAAGTCCGGGAACATCCGGCAGCTCGTCCTTCAGGCCCGTGGCGATCACCAGCTGCCGGGCCCGTACCGCCCGGCCGCCCGCCAGCCGTGCCGTGAAGCCCGTGCCGTCCTTGCCCGCGTCCACGACCCGGTCGCGGACCAGCTCCACGCCGTACCGGGCGATCTCCGCACGCCCGAGCGCCAGGAACTCGGCCGGCGACATGCCGTCGCGGGACAGATAGCCGTGCATGTGCGCGGACGGCGCGTTGCGCGGCTCGTCGGCGTCGACCACCAGCGTGCGGCGCCGGGCCCGGCCGAGGACCAGCGCGGTGGACAGCCCGGCGGCTCCGCCTCCGACGACGACCACCTCGAAGTGCTCGGTGTTCTGGGTCATGTGACCACCTCCGCCCCCGACCGTCGCCCCGCCGCTTCGGTATTGACAAACGTGTTTGCCGAATCTGCAATACCGGCATGAGTACCGACGACGTTCTCGCCGGCGTGGGCCCGCGGTTGCGGCGCATCCGCAAGGAGCGGGAGGTGACCCTGGCCGCGCTGTCCGAGGCCACCGGCATCTCCGTCAGCACCCTCTCCCGGTTGGAGTCCGGCCTGCGCAGGCCCAGCCTCGAACTGCTGCTGCCGATCGCCCAGGCCCACCAGGTGCCGCTGGACGAACTGGTCGGCGCACCGCCGGTGGGGGATCCGCGGGTGCGGTCCAAGCCGATCGTGCGGGGCGGGCGCACCCACTGGCCGCTCACCCGCCAGCCCGGCGGCCTCCAGGCCTTCAAGGTGCTGGAACCGCAGCGCGAGCAGGAGCCGGATCCGCGCACCCATGAGGGGTACGAGTGGCTGTATGTGCTGTCGGGCCGGCTGCGGCTGGTCCTCGGCGAGCACGACGTGGTGCTCTCGGCGGGGGAGGCCGCCGAGTTCGACACGCGCGTGCCGCACTGGTTCGGGTCGACGGGCGAGGGCCCGGTGGAGTTCCTCAGCCTGTTCGGGCCGCAGGGCGAGCGGATGCACGTGCGGGCGCGGCCGGCGCCCCGGACGTGACGGACGCGACGCGCACCGGTATCCGGCCAACGGTTCCCTGATCGGCAAGCGACCGCTTAGTATGCGATCGGACCCGGTCAGACGAAGCAGTCCCGTGGAGGCCCCGCATGCAGGCATGGCAAGTGCACGAGAACGGCGAGCCGAGTGAGGTGATGCGCCTGGCGGAGGTGGAGCGGCCCACGCCCGGCGACGGCCAGGTACTGCTGCGGGTACGCGCCGCCAACATCAACTTCCCGGACGCGCTGCTGTGCCGCGGCCAGTACCAGGTGCGCCCGCCGCTGCCCTTCACGCCCGGCGTGGAGATCTGCGGCGAGACCGAGGACGGCCGCCGCGTGATCGCCAACCCCGCGCTGCCGTACGGCGGTTTCGCCGAGTACGCGCTCGCCGACGCCCGCGCCCTGCTGCCCGCGCCCGACGCGCTGGACGACGCCGAGGCCGCCGCGCTGCACATCGGCTACCAGACGGGCTGGTTCGGCCTGCACCGCCGGGCCCGGCTGGAGGCGGGGGAGACCCTGCTCGTGCACGCCGCCGCGGGCGGCGTGGGCAGCGCCGCCGTCCAGCTCGGCAAGGCGGCCGGCGCCACCGTGATCGGTGTCGTGGGCGGTGCGGACAAGGCCGCCGTGGCCCGTGAGCTGGGCTGTGACGTGGTCGTCGACCGCCGCACCGAGGACGTGATCGCCGCCGTGAAGGAGGCCACCGGCGGCCGGGGCGCCGACGTGATCTACGACCCCGTCGGCGGCGAGGCCTATGCCCAGTCCGCCAAGCTCGTCGCCTTCGAGGGCCGGATCGTCGTCGTCGGCTTCGCCAGCGGCACCATCCCGAGCCCGGCCCTCAACCACGCGCTCGTGAAGAACTACTCGATCCTGGGCCTCCACTGGGGCCTGTACAACACCAAGAACCCGAAGCTGATCCTGCAGTGCCACGAGCAGCTCACCGAACTGGCCGCCCGCGGTGCGATCAAGCCGCTGGTGAGCGAGCGGGTGCCGCTGAGCGAGGCCGCCGTGGCCGTGCAGAAGGTGGCGGACGGCCGCTCCACCGGCCGGATCGCCGTGGTGATGGAGGAGGCAGCATGACCGACGCCGCAGAACTGCGCCGCCGCACAAGGGAGTTGCTGGCCGCGCACCCGCCGGCCGCAACCGCCCCCCTGGACTTCCTGCGGGCCCGCTTCGACGCCGGCCTCGCCTGGGTGCACTACCCGGAGGGTCTCGGCGGACTCGGTGTCCCGCGCTCGCTGCAGGGCGTCGTGGACGCCGAGCTGGAGGCCGCCGGCGCCCCCGACAACGACCCCCGGCGCATCGGCATCGGCCTCGGCATGGCCGCGCCGACGATCCTCAAGTACGGCACGGACGAGCAGAAGCAGCGCTTCCTGCGGCCCCTGTGGACCGGCGAGGAGGTGTGGTGCCAGCTGTTCAGCGAGCCCGGCGCCGGCTCCGACCTGGCCGCGCTCGGCACCCGGGCGGTCCGTGAGGGCGACGACTGGGTGGTCAACGGGCAGAAGGTGTGGACGTCCAGCGCCCACATCGCCCGCTGGGCCATCCTCATCGCCCGCACCGACCCGGACGCGCCCAAGCACGCCGGCATCACCTACTTCATCTGCGACATGACCGACCCGGGCGTCGAGGTCCGGCCGCTGCGCCAGATCACCGGCGAGGCCGAGTTCAACGAGGTCTTCCTCACCGACGTCCGCATCCCCGACACCCGCCGCCTCGGCGCGGTCGGTGACGGCTGGCGGGTCGCCCAGACCACGCTGATGAACGAGCGCGTCTCCATCGGCGGCATGGTCCTGCCCCGCGAGGGCGGCATGATCGGCCCGGTCGCCGAGACCTGGCGCCAACGCCCCGGACTACGCACCCACGAACTGCACCAGCGGCTGCTGAAGCTGTGGGTCGAGGCCGAGGTCTCCCGCCTCACCGCCGAACGCCTGCGCCAGCAGCTCGTCGCCGGCCAGCCCGGCTACGAGGGCTCCGGTATGAAGCTCGCCTTCGCCCGCCTCAACCAGGAGATCAGCGGCCTGGAGGTCGAACTGCGCGGCGAGGAGGGCCTGTTGTACGACGACTGGTCCATGCGCCGCCCCGAGCTGGTCGACTTCACCGGCCGTGACGCCGGCTACCGCTATCTGCGCTCCAAGGGCAACAGCATCGAGGGCGGGACCAGCGAGGTCCTGCTGAACATCGTCGCCGAACGGGTCCTCGGCCTGCCCGCCGAGCCGCGCACCGACAAGGACGTCGCATGGAAGGACCTGGCCCGATGACCGATCTGCTGTACTCGGAGGAGGAAGAGGCGCTGCGGGCCGCCGTCCGTGACCTGCTCACGGACCACTGCGCACCGGCGGACGTCATCGCCCGCGTCGAGTCGGACACCCCGCACGACCTCGCCCTGTGGAAGTCCCTCGCCGAGGGCATGGGCCTGGCCGGGCTCCTGGTACCCGAGGAGCAGGGCGGCCAGGGTGCCTCGCCCCGCGAAGTCGCCGTCGTTCTGGAGGAGTTGGGCCGCGCGGTCGCACCCGTGCCCTATCTCACCAGCGCGGTCGTGGCCACCGAGGCCCTGCTGGCCTGCGGCGACGAGGAACTGCTGGGAAAGCTGGCCTCGGGCCGCACCATCGGCGCCCTCGCGGTCGGCCTGCACACGCCCCCGGGTGCCGCGGTGAAGACCGTACGGCTGGAGGGCGGCACCCTGCACGGCGAGTTGACCGGCATCGCCGACGCGGCCGCGGCCGACGTCCTGCTCGTCCCGGCCGACGACGGCGGCCTGTACGCCGTCCCGGCCGACGCCGTGACGATCACCCCGCAGATCTCCCTGGACCTGACCCGGCCGCTGGCGACGGTACGGCTGCAGGGCGCTCCCGGCCGCCGTGCCGGCGACGCGGAACCCGCCGTACGACGGGCTCTGCGCGCCGCCGCCGGACTGCTCGCCTCCGAGCAGCTCGGCGTGGCCGACTGGGCGCTGACCGAGACGGTCCGCTATCTGAAGGAGCGCAAGCAGTTCAACCGGCCGGTCGGCGGGTTCCAGGCGCTCAAGCACCGGCTCGCCCAGCTGTGGCTGGAGGTCGTCAACCTGCGGGCCACTGCGCGGGCTTCGGCTGCCGCGCTGGCCTCCGGTGAGGACGTGGACGTGTCGGTTGCCGTCGCTCAGGCGTACGCCGCGCCCGTGGCCGTACATGCCGTGGAGGAGGCGCTGCAGCTGCACGGCGGGATCGGCATGACCTGGGAGCACCCGATCCATCTGTACCTCAAGCGGGCCAAGGCCGACTCGATCGCCTACGGCACGGCGGGGGCCCACCGGGAGGCGCTGGCCGAGTTGGTGGATCTTCAGGGGCCCTAAGCGTCCCACAGCCGGCTACCGGTCTTGGCAGCAGCGGAGTGACAACACCCGTTTGGGGGACACGTCAGCCGCCCGGGCAAACCCTCCGCTACGCCACACTTGCGGCCGAACGCCGCTCAAGGGGGCGTGGCGGAGGAGGTTCGCGATGGCCATTTCCATCTCTGTGGTGCTGCTGCTTCTGATCATTGCCGTGATCTTCATGCGCAACGGCGCCTTGAAGGTCTCCCACGCCCTGGTCTGCATGCTGCTCGGGTTCTTCCTGGCCGGCACGAGCATGGCGCCCACCATCAGCAGCGGGCTCACCACGACCGCCGAGCTGGTGAGCAGCCTGCGGCCCTGAATTCAGGCCGTGGACCGGGCCGTGGATCATGGTGCGGATCAGGGTGTGGATCAGGATGGGGATCAGGGTGTGGAGAAGACGCCGATCCCGTTGGCGACGGGGCGTTCGGCGCCCGTACTCGGATGGTTGCGAACCGTCACGGCGCTCGCTCCGTCGTCGCGGGCGACCAGCTCCGTCGAACCGCCGCCGTCGAGGTTGAACGCGTCGGACGCGCCCAGCGAGCGCATGGTGCCGGCCTCCTCCGCGACCGTCATACCGGTCCGGTAGGCGGTGGCCCCGTCCAGCGCCAGGATCAGCAACCGCCGTCCGCCGCCCTTGAATCCCACGACCGTGCGCACCGTCGAGGTGACGTCGTCCAGGCCGGACAGTGCCTCGCCGTCCCGCAGGACGGGGAACCCGCCGACCGCGAACGCGTACGGCACCCCGGACGAGGCCGCCACCAGGGCGTGTGTCACGGTCACCGCGTCCCCGGGGGACAGCTTGCGCAGCTGCCGCGCGCCCTCCTCGCGGCCCACGAGGACCGTGGTGTCCGCCGGGATCGCCCCGCCGCCCGGCCTGTCGGACGCGGAGACCACCCGGCCGCCCCGGACCCTCACCTCGTAGGTGTCGGTGCTGCACGGCGCCGACCGCTCGATGTCGCTGCCGCACACGGCGCGCATCCGGGAGGCGCTGCCCCAGCGCGAGGTGAAGGCGCCGACGGAGTTCTCCGCGAGTGCGTACTGGTTGAGGCCCTTCAGCGGAAACGTGCCCTCCGGCGTGGCGACGCGGCCGACGAGGGACAGGCGGTCCAGCCGGGCCCGCCGGTCGGTGCCGACGCCGAAGACGTCCCGCGTGCTCGTCCCCTGCGGCAGCGTGGGCCCGAACCGCTGCCCGTCCGGCACCGCCGCCTTGAGCACCCGCCCGTCCGCGATCGCCGGTCCGACGCTCGCGCCGGTGGCCTCCACGCCCGGATGCTGGGTCTCGGTGATGTGGAAGAAGTCACCGTTGACCCCGGCGACCGCCCCGGCCGCGTCCGCCATCCCCGAGACGGTGGCCCGGGCCGCCACCGCGCCCGGGTGCAGCAGGCCCACGCGGACGTGCGGATCGGCCAGGTCGACCGTGAGCAGATGGACGTGTGCCGTGCCCGCGGCCGCGTCGACGTCGAACTGCCGGTAGGTGACGCCCGGAGCGATCCGCTCGCCGGCCGGAACGGCACCGGCCGGTGCCGCCCCCGCCAGGGCCGCACCGGCCAGCACACCGAACGCCGTGACCACCGTGAGAACCGCTCTGCCCGCTGCCGCACACCCGCGACGTCTGATCACCGTGCCCCCTGATGTCTCGTCAACTGTCCCTGCCGTACGGGCTTTGCCGTACCGGTTCCGTACGGGTTCCGTACGGTTCCGTTACGGGTCCTACGGGGCAGTGGACCAGAGCGCGGCGACCGCCGGGCCGACTAGGCGTCGACTACGCGAGAACGGGTGAGAAAACGCACCCCCTCGGGTGCCTCCAGCGAGAAGCCGCTGCCCCGTCCGGGGACGACGTCCACGATCAGCCGCGTGTGGCTCCACGCCTGGTACTGACTCCGGGACATCCAGAAGGTGACGGGATCGGTCACCCCGTCCACCGCCAGTTCAGCGAGCAGCACGTCCGCGTCGCCGGTACGGAACTCGCCGTCCGGGTAGCACATGGGCGCGCTGCCGTCGCAGCAGCCGCCGGACTGGTGGAACATCAGCGGACCGTGCTCGGCGTGCAGCCGCCGCACCAGCTCCGCGGCCCGAGGGGTGAGTTCGACGCGGGGGACTGCCTCATCCATGGGTCACCGTTCCTGTAGAGCGGGGCTCGGGGCGTCGGGCCCCTGTCCAGTCTCACGGCTCGTCAGCGCCCCGTCCAGAACGCGTCGTTGGGCACAGGCGCGGGCTCGGCCTCGTCGGCGGCCGGAGCAGTGCGCCGCGTGTCCGTGATGATGTGCTCATGTGTGCATTCCTCGGCCTGCCCGAGCCGCGCCTCGTGCCTGCCGGTGAATATCCGCTGTGGGACGAGGCGCTGGCGGCCGTCAACCGCGATCTGGCGGTGACCGTCCCCGAACAGCGTCCGCTGCGCCTGATCGCCTACCCCGAGTGCGGGGGCGTGGACGAGCACGTCCATGTGGCTCTGTCCAACGGCGAAGCGCATGGCGGCTCCTTGGTCCCGACGCGGTCCGCCGCCGGGACGCTGATGGCCGTCGCCGACGCCGCCCAGGAGACGGTGACGGAGCGACTGTGGCGGGCGTGGCCCCTGTGCACCGTCCATGACCTCGGCATGCACCCGCGCGAGGTCGGCGGACGGCCGTCCTGGTGGTGCGCGGGCGGCTCCCGCCGGGGCGACCCGGCGCACGTCCGCGCGGCGATCGGCGAACTGCACACGATCCAGCGCCCCGGCCGTGCCGACCGCAAACGGCCCAGGGCCCGCAGACTCCGCTGAGCCACCCGCCGCCTCGGCCGCCACCGGCCGGTGCCGCGCGACCGGGTCGTCGAGCGGGAGGCCGGCTGGCGCGGCCGGCCCGAAGACCTGATCCGGGCCGGGGTCGCCGCAGGCGGGTTCCGTACGGACGATCCGCTGGCCACGACCATCCAGGCCCTCGGCGTCCTCGTCGGCCCGGGCGCGCCCGAACACCGCGGCCCCCGGGCGGCCGGCCGCGGTACCGCGGATGCCGGCGACGACCGCGGGCGGGCGTGGGGCTGCCGGCCGCGCGCTCGACGAGGCCGCCCCGGCCGGCTGACACGCCCGCGTGAGGATCCTCCGGCCCGCTGTTCCTCTGCCCCGCCGGGGCTGCCGGGATCTGACCGCCGTACGACCGCGCCGGCCACGGCGGTACGAGAGCTGCGGCCGGGCGCCCGGCCGCGGGGCCGGGGTCTGGACCCCGACGCCTTCGGCACCGCCCCGGTCGGCGAGTCGGCACACCAGTACTGGTCCGACCCGGAGCGCTACCCCAGGTCGGGCCGGGGTGCCCACGGCGACCCCCCCCCACGCACGGCTGCGGGTTACCCGGGCTCGCCGTCGGTCACCGCGGTCTGAGCAGGGTCACCGAAGGGCGACCCAAAGGGGCGCGGGGCACACTCAGTGGCGGGCGCGCTGGTCGCGGCGGGTGCGGCCGGTGCGGCGGGTGCGGCGGGCCTCGAACAGGAGCGGAAGCATCGACAGCACCACGACCACGGCGACCAGCGGAAGCAGGTAGTCGTCGACGTGCGGGACCGAGGTACCGAGGGTGTACCCGGCGAGGACGAGCAGTTGCGACCACAGCACCCCGCCCACGGTCTGCCAGAGCGTGAAGGTCCGCACGGGCACCCCGAGCGCGCCGGCCACCGGGTGCAGAACCGTCCGCACCAACGGTACGAACCGGCCGATGACCAGCGCTTTCCCGTAGCCGTACCGCGCCAGCAGCTCCTCGGCCCGCACCGCCGCCGTCTTCACGCGCCGGCTCGAGGTACGGGCCAGCAGGGCCCGTCCGCCGTGCCGCCCGAGCAGATACCCGACCTGCGCGCCGGCCACCGCCCCGACGGCCGCGCACAGCAGCACCTGCCACAGCTCCAGCCGGGGCGCCTGCTGCGCCGTGCCGGCGCACAGCACTCCGGCCGGAAACAGCAGGGTGTCACCGGGCAGGAAGAAGCCGACGACCAGCAGACCGGACTCCGCGAAGATCACCACCAGGACGCCGAGCGCGCCGAAGGCGGCCAGCACCGAGGCGCTGTTCATCGGGTTGACGGCGGTCACCGGGCCGAGCCTCCTGCCCTTCTCGCAGGGCTGTCCGCTCACCAGCATCGCCCGCCCGCCCCGAAAGCGCCTGCCCCGGAACACCTGCCCCGACCCGACCGTCGTACTCAGAGGTCGCGACTGCCCGCCCTCGCAGCGCAGTGCCGTACCCGGCGTCGAGCGTCATGCCGCCGGGGAGGTGGCCCACCTGCCGGTTCACCACCGCGGGAGTGGTGGGCGAGGTGGTCGACCGGGACGCGCTGAACGCGACGCCCCCGCCGGCCGCCACCGCCGCGGCCGGGGAACGCGCCCTCTGCACCGGCCCCCGGAACCGGCCTCAGCGGTCGATCGGCGGCATCCGGTCCAGGCCGGTCTCGCGCATGATGCGCTCCACGGTCTCGTTCAAGGTGGTGCCGGCGTCGATGACGGTCTCGATCCCGTTGGGCAGCAAGTCCCGTTCGCGGTACCACTCACGCAGGTGCTGGTCGGTGACCTGGGCCAGGTATGCCCGATCGGGCTTCGTCGCATGCCGGGCGAGCGTTTCCTGAAGCGGCACGTCCAGGTAGTAGCAGCGAGTGGCGCCCCGGTGGTCGCGAACGAGGTCCTCAAGCATCGCGCCGTAACGGTCGGCGTACAGGATCCCCTCGACGACCGTGTGGAATCCGGCGTCCAGCGCGTAGCGAGCCGTCATGCCGATCAAGCCGATGTTGGCTGCGCCGGGCCGGTCGCGCTCGCGCAGCACGACGCGGCGCACGTTGTCCTGGGCGACCAGGGCCAGGTTGCGGCCGAACCGCTCGCGCAGGCCGGCCGCGACGGACGACTTCCCGGAGGCACTGTTGCCGCGCACGACGATCAGCCGCGTCTCCTCGGTTCCCACCATCACGACAGGCACGATACTGACCGCCACGTACACCAGCGGCCCTCTCACACCGGGCGTCACAGGTCGCGTTCGCCGACGGCACGTGGCCGTCCCCCACCGCCGCCTCGCCCATGACGGCGCTGCGCTCGGCGCCTCCTGGAGTACCGCGGAGTCCCACCTCCCGATTCCGGGGTCCATCGGCCCGCGGCGGCGGCAAGCCGATCAGGTTCCCTGAGTGAGGAACTGCCGGGCGCCGCGCAGCGGGGTTGCCAGTTCGCGCCGGGTCGCTCGGCAGTCGAGACGGTTGTCGAGTCCGCCGGGAATTCCGGCGTCGCTGCGCCGCCCCGCCTGCAGCCGGGAAGCGTCGAGCCCGTCGCGTCGGGCGATGAGGATGCCGAGTTCGTGACGGCTGAGCGCATCGGCTCCGGCCAGGTGGCGCACGCCGTGGACGTCGGAGGCGGCCAGCTCCAGGAGGGCGGCGGCCAGATCTCCCACGTGGACGGGACAGCGGATGTCGTCCGTGAAGAGCATCCCGTCCCGTCGGCCCGACGCCAGGTCGTGCACCACGCGCACGTGCCGGGAACGCTGGTCGCCGATGATCAGGGAAGTGCGGGCGATGACGGCGCTCGGGTGTACGAGGCGGACACCGGTCTCGGCCGCGGCCTTCGCCGCGCCGTAGGGGGTGACAGGATCGGGCAGCCGCGACTCCTCGTAGCTGACGCTGGTCCCGGAGAACACCGCGTCGCTCGACACATGGACCAGCCGACAGCCGTACCGCGAAGCGGCCAACGCCACCCGGACGGGTCCCTCCGCCGTCACCGCCCAGTCGGCTGCGCGGCTCGTGGCGTTGATGATGACGCGCGGTTCCGTCTTCGCCACGACGGCCTCCACAGGCCGTGAATCCCTCACATCGAGCGCGTGCCAGGCGACGCGCGGAGCTGAGCCGGGGCGGGTCGCGAACGTCGCGGCCGTCACGTACCCCGCCGCTGACGCCTGGCGGACCAGCTCGTTGCCGAGGAACCCGCTGCCGCCAACGATCAACACCGTCATGGCGCGACACGATAGGGGACCCGTGGACGCCCACAGCGGTGCGCCGAGTTTTGAGACATGTTTTACGCGAGGCGTGCAACTATGGCCGGTGCTCTGGCTGTCTGACAGGTGAGTCGGGCCCGTCAGGGCCGAAGAGCGAAAGAGCGGGGCAGGTTGTGGGGCGGCGCAAGAGCGGCATAGGGATCGCACTCGTGACGGGTGCGGTGCTGGTGGGCGCGAGTGCATGTGGTGGGGGCGGCAGTGGCAAGGCGAGCGGGGACGACGCAAAGGCGTCGGGCAAGCCGGGTGCGAGCGCCTCTCCGTCACCGACGAAGCCCGCGGGTCCGCCGATGCTGCTGGACACGATCACCCCGCAGTCGGGAACCACGGTCGGCGTGGCCATGCCCATCTCGGTGGTCTTCACGAACCCGGTGGCGGCGAAGGCACGGGCCTCGGTGGAGAAGCACATGAAGGTGAGCACCTCGCAGCCGGTGGTCGGCGCCTGGCACTGGTTCGGCGACAAGCGCGCCGACTGGCGACCGAAGTCGTACTGGCCCTCCGGCACCAAGGTGAAGATCGACGCTGACATGAACGGCGTCAGCAACGGCAACGGACGCTACGGCGTGCGCAACTACACGCACACCTTCACCATCGGCGACGACGTGCGCGCGGATGTCTCGGTGACCGGTCACACCATGAAGGTGACCCGGAACGGGAAGGCCGTGCGCACCCTGTCGATCAATGCGGGCAGCGCCCAGTACCCGACGTGGAACGGCACGATGGCCGTCATCGACAAGGAGGAGAAGGTCCACATGACCTCCTGCAGCGTCGGCATCAGCTGCGACAAGGGCAGCCCCAACTACTACGACCTGACGCTGCCCTGGGACATCCACCTGACCCAGTCCGGCACCTACGTGCACTACTCGACCGGCGACCCCAACCCGGGCAGCGGCAGCGCCCGCGGCTCGCACGGCTGCGTTCACCTGTCCCTGTCGGACGCCAAGTGGTTCTACGGCCAGATCAAGCAGGGCGACCCCGTCACCATCACCGGCTCGCCCCGTGCCAAGGCTTCGGCCGACAACGGCTACGCCGCGTTCAACCTGGGATGGGACCAGTGGCTCGCGGGCAGCGCGTCCGGGGAGGCGACGACCGCGACGCTGTGACGGCCCCCGGACCCCGCCGGTGACGAGATCGAAACCGGCGGGGGCGGGACACCCCCGTCCGGTGTCGTCCCCGCCGGGGCCGAGCGTGGGGAACGGGCGAGGCCCGGAGCGGTACACCCTTCCGTTCCAGTGGTCGTCGCAACACCCCGGCCCGAGCGGTGCGATGGACTTCGAGATCCGCAGTTGCCACATCACCCGGCGGAGTCCGCCCGCGCCCCGGGTGTCCCCGACCGGCCGAGTGCCGCGAGCACGAACGTGACGCTGATGAGCAGGGCCCAGGCTCCGAACTTGCCGACGCTGACGGGCTGCCAGCCGTGCAGCTGGTACGGGTAGCGCCAGGCCCCCACATAGGTGGCGACGTTCTCTGCCACCCACAGGAAGAACCCGATCAGCGTGAAAGACAGTGCGAGCGGCATGCTCCGCCGTACCCCGCGCACCGTGAAGCGTACGGAGGTGCTCGCGGTGACGGCGACGAGGAGCGCCGCGAGGAGCCAGCGGGCGTCGGGCAGCCAGTGGTGGCTGAAGAAGTTGACGTAGACGGCCGCGGCCACCAGTGCCGTCGCTCGTGGCCGGTAGCGGCACAGCTCCAGGTCGAACAGGTGCCAGGCCCGGCAGACGTAGCTGCCGACGGCCGCGTAGAGGAAGCCCCCGTACAAGGGCACGCCCGCGAACTTCAGCACGGCTGGTTCCGGGTAGCTCCACGAGCCCTGCGAGACCTTCACCAGTTCGAACGCGAGGCCGATGACGTGGCAGGCGCTGATGACGGCGACGTCCCGTCCGCTCTCCCAGCCGCGCCGCCAGAACAGCAGCGTGAGCAGCAGGCCGTAGCCGACGAGCAGGTCGTAGCGGGCCACCGGCAGCCGGGGCAGCAGGGTCGATGTCGCCACTCCGGACAGCAGGGCGATGGCGAAGGCACAGGCCCGGGTCTGGGTCCAGCTGAAGTCGAGCAGCTGGCCGATGAGGGAGGCCGGGGGGCCGGCCGGCTTTGTGGTGAGCATGGTGAGGATGGGGACGCTGCGCGGCCCCCTTCCGGTTGCCAGAGGCGCGCCTTGGCCGCCAAGTCGGGTCAAAAGCGGTCGAGCGGCGCGACCACGGGAGGCCGGGCCGGCGTGCCTCGTGCTAGCGTTGCGCGTTTGCAGCCTCGCTGTGTCGGTGCCCCGTTCGGAGTCTCCGGCTGGCGGCCGCGTCCCTGCCGCGCCTTCCTCGGTACGGTCCCTTCGGAGGAAGGCTCTCTGTGAGCGAATCAGCACGTGCCGACGCCCGGCAGCAGGACGATGTGTCCGAGGCGTCGGGCGCCACTTCGGCAGTGCCCGCGGCGGCGTCCTTCGCCCAGCTGGGGTTGCCGGCCGCGGTTCTGCGGGCGCTCGATGAGCACGGTGTGACGGTGCCCTTCCCTATCCAGGCGGCGGCGCTGCCCAACGCGCTCGCGGGACGGGACGTCCTGGGCCGGGGCCGCACCGGATCCGGCAAGACGCTCGCCTTCGGCCTGGGGATGCTCGCCCGGACGGCCGGGCGGCGCGCGCAGCCGAAAGAGCCGC
This sequence comes from Streptomyces sp. NPDC037288, assembly GCF_055603265.1. Classification (NCBI taxonomy): domain Bacteria; kingdom Bacillati; phylum Actinomycetota; class Actinomycetes; order Kitasatosporales; family Streptomycetaceae; genus Streptomyces; species Streptomyces sp. NPDC037288. The sequence continues at coordinate 16,870 of NZ_JBVJVY010000014.1, read as the reverse complement.
TGGCGCTCGTTCTGGTGCCCACCAGGGAGCTGGCGCAGCAGGTCGGTGAGGCGCTCACCCCGTACGCCGAGACGCTGCGGCTGAGGCTCGCGACCGTGGTGGGCGGAGTGTCCATCGGACGACAGGCCGCCGTGCTGCGGGATGGCGCCGAGATCGTCGTCGCCACGCCCGGTCGGCTGCACGACCTCATCGAGCGCAAGGACTGCCGACTGGGACGGGTGCGCATCGCGGTCCTGGACGAGGCCGACCAGATGTGTGACATGGGCTTCCTGCCGCAGGTCACCGAGATCCTGGACCAGGTGCGTCCCGACGGGCAGCGGATGCTGTTCTCCGCCACCCTGGACCACGACGTCGACCAGTTGGTGCAGCGCTACCTGCGCGACCCCGCCGTCCACTCCGTGGACCCTTCGTCCAGCGCGGTCCCCGCGATCGAGCACCACGTCTTCGTCGTGCACGGCCCGGACCGGTACGCCGTGACCACGGAGATCGCCGCTCGGGACGGCCGCGTCCTGCTGTTCCTGGACACCAAGCACGGCGTCGACCAGCTCACGCGGCATCTGCGCGCCAGCGGCGTGGCCGCCGCCGCCCTGCACAGCGGGAAGTCCCAGCCGCAGCGCACCCGGACCCTGGCCCAGTTCAAGAACGGGCAGGTCACCGCGCTGGTAGCCACGAACGTCGCCGCACGCGGCCTGCACGTCGACGACCTCGACCTCGTGGTCAACGTCGACCCGGCCACCGACCCGAAGGACTATCTGCACCGCGCGGGCCGCACGGCCCGGGCCGGCCGTTCCGGCACCGTCGTGACACTCGTCCTGTCGGGACAGCGCCGCGAGACGAGCCAGGTCATGGCGGACGCCCACGTCGCCCCCAAGGTCACGAAAGTGCGGTCCGGCGAGGCGGAGCTGAGCCGGATCACCGGCGCCGAAGCCCCCTCCGGAAAGCCCCTCGACGGCGGGCCGGTCGTACCGCGCCCCAAGAACCACAACGCCCCGTTCCGCGGCCTGGGCAGCACCAAGGACGCGAAGGGCGGCTCCGGCGGCAGGTCGTCCCGCAAGAGCAGCGAGGCCCGCAAGCTCGCGGAGGCCCGTAAGGCGGCCCGGGTGCGGCGCGGCGGCTGAGACCGACCTCCCGGACTGCCGGGCGGTGTCTTCGCCCACGCCTGCGGGCTCGTGCACGGGCATACGAAGCCGGGCCACATCGTCATGGCCGACGACGGCCCACGCGTCCTCGATCGGCACACCCATGGGACTGATGTACCGGTGCAGCTCGGACTGAGCGACTGCGCGAACGGTCCGCTCTTGACGAGCGAGGGCGTGGGCGGGCCCACGGAGTGGCTGCGGGCGGGAAGTCTCCAGCACATGACGTACGTCGTACGGAGCCTGCCCGGCGGATGAGCGGGCCGCCGGGCCTGGCCGCCCTGCCCGGGACTCAGTCGAACAGCGGTGCCAGCGCGGTGTCGCCCGCCAGGATCCGCCAGGCGGGTACCCGCACCGTCCGGCTCACCGGGCAGGGCTTGGCCCCATGGCCTCCGGAGGGCAGTCCGGTGAGCAGGTCGCCTCGCGCGTGGATGAGCCGAAGGTGCCGCGCGGGGTCGCCGTCGGGCCCCGGGCCGGGGTCGATCAGCACCGCCGTGTTCATGCCGGCGTCGGTGAACAGCAGGTCCACCGGGTGTCCGCCCACCAGCACCGTCCGCTCCAGATCGGTGACACCCCGTCCGGTCAGGTATCGCTGCAGGCGGTCGGCGAGGTCTTCGCGGACCGCGGTCACCGGGCCGGGCGTTTCGGCCTCGGCCGTCGTGCCGTCCTCGTCGGCTCCCAGCAGGGCCGAGCGCGCTGCGAGGAGGGCCGGCAGGCCGCTCTGGCCCTGCCAGAAGGCGCGGCCGCCCACGGTGACCAGCTGGGACTTGGCCCGGGTGACCGCCACATTCCACAGGTTGACCTGGCTCGCGACCCAGTGCGTCGTGCGGGGCGGTGTGTTGTGCGCCGCCACCGGGCTGAGCACCATCACGTCGCGCTGTCCGCCCTGGAAGGTGTGGACGGTGCCGACCCGGACCCGGTCGTCGTCCCGCCACATCCGTGCCAGTGTCTCCTTCTGCGCCCGGAACGGCGTGACCACTCCCACCGTCGCGTCCGGCGGAAGCCCTGCCAGCAACCCGTCGACCATGCGCCGCACGGCCTCAGCCTCCACCGGGTTCCGCCAGGACCGCCCGTCGCCGCCGCGCGCCGATTCCCCCGACGGTACGTCGACCCAGCCGAGCACCGGTGCCGGGTCGGCCGCTCCCACCGGGTCGTGCGCCGGTGCCTGCTGCCGCACGTCCGTCAGCACCCGCAACCGACCGCCGTAGCAGTGGCCGTTGACGACGTTCGCGATCCGCGGATGGCAGCGGTAGTGCTCGTCGAGGAACAGCGCGCTGTCACCGTGCTGTTCGGCCGCGTGGTACGAGGAGTACACGTGGTAGGTGAGGCGGTGGTGCTCCAGTTGCGCGGCGCTCAGCCCGGCCCGCACCCGTGCCTGCCGCTCCTGCTGCGGTGACACGCCGGGGATGTGCCCGAGCTGCATGGGGTCACCGATGATCAGTGCCCGGCGGGCCCGGAACAGCAGCGGCAGCACTGACGGAATGGAGCACTGGCTCGCCTCGTCGATGATCACGAGATCGAACAGCTTCGGGGTCAGTTCGAGCTGCCGCACCGAGTGGGTGCTGACGGCCCAACCCTTGATGTGTGTCATCAGGTTCTTCTGGCTGCGCTGGTAGCCGGATCGGCGGCGAAGTGCCTGGAGCCGCTGGTTCATGAGCCCGGCGGCCCGGCCAAGGGTCTCGGCGGACAGCGCGCGGGACAGTTCCGCGGACAGGCCGGACAGTGCCCCCGCCGTAGCCAGCCGGGACTGTTCGAGCCCTTCCTCGTCCCATTCCCCTTGCCGACGGACGAGCTCTCGCACCTCCCGCTCCACGGACACGACTGCGGCCAGGGACTCCAGCAGTTCGGACGGCACCGGTCGTCCCGTCGCCCACTCGGGCCACGCCGGTCCGGCCCCCTCGGAGTGCTCCTTCCCCGCCGAGAGCAGCGCGGTGAGCGCGCGCCCCCGCCGCCATGCCCCCAGCCGCCACCAGCGGGCCACGGCCGTCTTCCGCGCCCTCTCCACCCACCGGCCCAGCGATGCGACGCCGTCCGCGTCCGCAGCCCAGGCCTCTTCCAGCAGGGACAGGGGCAGCTCCAGGGCTGCGGCCCGCTCCTCCCGGTCGCGGAGCAGTTCCAGCAGCCGTTCTTCCTCACCGACGCGGTGTGCCGCCTCCGCCCGCAGCCGGTCGGCCGTCCCCCGGGTGTTGCGCAGCTCGCCGCCCACGGTGGCCGATCCGCGGCGCGGCGCCTCGACCGGTTCGGCGAGCAGGCGTTCCAGTTTGGCCGCCTCCCGCTCCAGCGCCTCCGCGTTGCCCGTCCGCATCAGCAGACCGGGCGCGATGTCGTCGCAGCGCTGGGCGACGACGTCCACGGCCTCGTTGTTCGTGGAGGCGACCAGCACCGACTGCCCCGCGGCGACGCAGGTGGTGACGACCGCCGTGACGACCTCGCTCTTGCCCGTGCCGGGCGGCCCGGTCGCCACCGTCAGCGGCTGTGTCATCGCCGACGAGATCACCTGTTCCTGGCTCTCGTTGCACGGCCCCGGAGCGATGAGGGTCACCGGGCTTGTTGCGGTGGGGGCCGTGGCCGGCGTCTGCCGGGCCCCGCCGTTCAGCAGCGCGCCCAGGGCGGTGTCCGCGATCTGCGCGGTACGCGTCGAGATCTGGAGCAGGTTGTCCACCAGCGCCTGGGTGGCCATGGCCTCCGCGCCCGAGGGGACCAGCAGCACGGCCGCGTTGTGGGCGCCGGGCCGCAGTGCCTGCATGACCGTGCGGTCGCTGAGCGCGGACGGGTCAAGCGGTTCGAGTTCCGTCAGCCCCAACGCGTCCAGCAACTCCCGGACCGCGCGCAGCATCTGGGCGTCGTTGCCCTCCTGCCAGGCCGGCTGCCAGCGGGCGACCAGGTCTGCGGCGTCGCCCGCGTCCAGGAACTCCGAGACGACACCGCTGTGCAGGGACGGCATGCCGCTGGGCCGGAGCACGTCCCGGCCGTCCTCGTCCGGCGCCAGCTCCATCTGCTGGATGAGCAGCGGTGCCAGCTCCACCGTCGCGCGCCGCCCCCTGCCCCCGTCCCGCGCGGGAAGCGTGATCGCCGGATACCCGTACCAGTACTCCTGCCGCGTCCCGGCCTCGGTGCCCGAACCGGTCCGCCCGTCCTGTGGGCGGGGCAGCGATCCGGGCGCGACGATGTGCGGTCCACGGCCCGACTGGATGGTCTCCTCCCCCTGGGCCAGCAGGAAGTACTTCTCGTTCCGGCCGCCGTCGCGGTCGGGCCGCATTCCGGCCGCCGCCTGTGCGGTGAGGCAGTCCGCGTAGTACCGCAGCAGCCGCTGCCGGTCGACTCCGTCCCGTTCGTCCACCTCGGCCAGCTCCCGGGCCTTCATCAGCGCGGGGGAGCGCCGGGCGGCCTCGGTGGCGTCGTGGGGGAGCGCGGGAAGCCGCACCGGTCGGGCCACCGACCGGGCGAACGGAAGGCTCCGGGTGGCTCTGATCGTGGACTTGGTGGGCCGCTGCTCCTCGGGCACGCCGTCGCGGGTCATCTGGGCGGTCAGGTAGTCGAAGAGGTCGTCAGGGGTGATCCAGCCGCCGTCCTTGATCCGGCCGTTGTGCAGCCCCTCGACGATCTCACCGGTGAACCGGGAGGTGCCGAGGCCGGACCCGGGCGGCGCCATCGCGGAGGCCGCCTGGAGAGCGTCGGACGCGGTGATGAAGTACACGCCGGTCGGCCGCAGCAGGGTGCTCGGCGTGGGCCGGTCCGGTTCCCCCGACGGGCCTTTGGCGGTCCAGCCCTGGACGACGGAACCGCTGGAGCAGCAGTCCAGCAGGACCACTTTGGAGGCGGCCCGGCAGGACTGGAGCATCCTCTCCAGGAACTCCGCCGGTACGGCCGTGCCCGGCAGGTCGGCGGGGTCGGTGTCCCGGGTCAGGAAGTACAGCTGGCCGTCCTGCTCGCAGTACTCGCCGTGCCCGCTGAAGTAGAGCAGCGCGGTCTCGCTGGGCTGCCGGGCTTCCAGGAACGTCTCGACGGCGTGCAGCATCTCCGCGCGCGTCGGCTCGGCGGCCAGCGCGCAGTCGTTGTACATGCCGATCTCGGTGTTCTCCAGGACCGCCCGCATGTAGTGCAGATCGGCCCGCACGGCCGGGAGGTCGGCGTACGTCTCGCTGTCGTACGTGGAGACGCCGACGAGTAAGGCGTGGCGGTCGTTGTCGGTCATCGTTGCTCAGCCTGCCGTCGTGCCGTCGCCGCCGCTGTCCGTGAGGAACCGCTCGATCAGCGTGTCGTCCTCGCGGGCCTCCTTGCCGGTGATGTGCAGCGTTGCTCCGTCGGGCCGCTTGACGATGAGGGTGCGCTGAGGGATCCGCGCCAGCCACGTCTGCACCAGAGCGGCGACGAACGAGCCGGCGCTCAGCAGCAGTCCCACGGTCTCGGCGGACGGACCGCCTTTGTCGCCGGCCCCTGCCGGCCCGCCGGGGACGGGAAGGTCCAGCCTGGCCGTGGAGTCTGCCTCGGCGAGCGAGGCGAGCAGTTCGCGTGCTTCCTTGCGGGCGCGCAGCGGGTCCTCGTCGACGACGGAGATGCGGTATCCGGTGTGGTTGTCGTGCATGGCGGTGTCGTGTTCCCCCTGGGCTCACCGGCTCCTTGCCGGGCGAACGACACTAGCGCCCGGCACTGACACCGGAGGTCCCGTTCGGCTTTGTTCTCCAGGCCGTTGGCGTGAAAGTGCTTGCCGATGGCCGGGCCGGTGCGTCTCACGTCAGCGGCAGTTCCGCCCGGGCAGCCTGGCCCGGCGTGCCTTCACGCGGGCGACCGCTCGGCGGGTCGCCGGCTCCGCGCCGATCAGCAGACCCCGGCCGGACTCCGCGTCGTCGGGCGGTTCCATGTCGGGAGAGCACGGGATGTGTCCGGTCCGGGTGTCGGTGACCTTCACGCGCAGAGTGTCGGTGTCGTGGGTCAGTCGGACGCGGGGCTTGAACGTCCTTGGTCTCCTTGCGGTACACGCCTCACCCGCTTCTGACGTGCGGCAACGGGTGGAACCGCCTGATGTGAAGCCGAGTTGGCCGTGAGGAGCCGCTGTGCGCTTCGAGGATGCGGCTCCTGGCGTCGCGAGGGCCCGGCTCTGGCCCGTGGAGCGCGCGCCGCGCGCGGGGTGTCCTCATGGCGGCGAGGGCCTACCTGTGCTCCTGCCACCGGTTCGGGTCCTCTTCCAGGGCCGCTCGGTCCCAGTTGCCGTGCTCCGCGGCAGCCTCGTAGGTCGTGTGCAGGAAGTCAGCCAGTACCCTGTCCGGGTCGGCCGCGGTGCGCACCGTCTCGTAGGGCAGGAGGAACTGGCCGAGCTCGGGGCTGTAGAACGCGTCGGCCGGGCTGATCGGATGGCTGGCGAAGCCGTCCGGCTCGGGGTAGGCGTACGAGTAAAAGGCCCCTTCTTCGCCGCCGCCGGGCCAGAACCCGCAGCTGCTCAACTCGTGGGAGTAGCCCTCCACCATCACCCAGTCACCACAGTGCGGGGCGCCGCCGGGATGCGGCGGGGCCGTGCGTCCCGAGAACCTCGTGCAGGCCAGGTCCATGGCGCCCCAGAAGAAGTGCACCGGGCTGACCTTGCCGACGAAGTGCGAGCGGAACTCTCCCAGCACCCGGTTGGCCTGCAGCAACTGCCGCCAGAACAGCTGTGCGGCGTTCGGGTCGTAGGAAGCGTGCTGGTGGTCTTCATCGAAGGGGATCGCCGGGTCCACCTCGTTGGGATGTGCCTGGATCTTCGTCTCGATTCCCAGCTCGCCCAGGGCTTGCATTGTCTCGCGGTAGAAGTCGGCCACCGGTCTGGGCTCCAGGGCCACGGTGCGGTGTGTGCCGTTGCTGCTGCGCACACGCAGTAGATGGTCGAGGAGGTCGAACTCGATGTCGAACACTCCTGAGCGGTAGGGAATCGCCGATGTCGTCAGGCCGCGCGGGCTGACATACAAGGTGACCTGCCACCAGTGATTGACCAGGGGCGCGTGGGCCAGCCGGACCTTGCCTACGATCTGGGTCCACATGTGCAGGGTGTCCCGGGTCTCGGTCCAGTCGGCGACCCGCAACTGCGGCCACAGCGTCCGCGACATCTGGTCGGAGGTCCCGGCCACAGCGAGCTCCTTCCGGGACAATTCAACACATACTCACCACGGTGCCCGCGGTCAATGAATCAGGCAACCCGGCGGGCCGGCACTGGTCACCGGGCGGCGGGGACGCTCTCGCGCTCCACGAGCGGTCGGTGTTCCGCCATCGCAGATCAATGGTGCAGCTGCCCGCTCTCACCGGTGGCGGCGAGGTCCTGTGGAGTGGATTCGGAAGGACTTTTCATCATGAGTCTTGACCAGCCGACCCTGGTACTCGGGGCAGCCGGGGGGCAGGGAGGCGCCGTCGTCCGCGCATTGCTGTCCCGCGGTTCCGCCGTCCGCGGCTTGGTCCGCAACCCTCGATCCGCCTCAGCCCAGCGCCTGGCAGGCCGGAACGTCGAGGTCGTGGGCGGAGATCTCGAGGACCGAGAATCTCTGGCCTCAGCCATGAGGGGAGTAGCCGGTGTCTTTGCGATGACCACGCCCTTCGAGTCAGGACCGGCCGCCGAGATCGCACAGGGCCGAGCCATTCTCACCGCCGCGCACCAGGCCCGTGTGCCACACCTGGTCTTCAGTTCCGTCGCAGGTGCCGACCAGGACACCGGCGTACCGCACTTCGAGACCAAGGCAGTCATCGAGCGGGAACTGGCCGCAGGCGAGGTGCCCTATACGATCCTGGGGCCCACCTACTTCTTTGACAACGCCCTCGGCGGCGAGGAGCGGATCCGCCAGGGGGTACTCGATCTCCCCCTGCCACCGGACCGCCGTCTGCAGCAACTGGCGCGCCCCGACCTAGGTGCTTTCGCGGCCGCTGTCCTCGCCGCACCCGACGCGTTCGTGGGACGGCGCATCGAGCTCGCCGGCGACGCCCCCACGCCCGGTGACATGGCCGCCGCGTTGGGCGCGGCTCTCGGTGGGACTGTTCGGCACAACGAAGTGCAGCTCGACGAGATCGGCAACGACGACATGCGAGCGATGTGGGCGTTCCTGCGCAGCGTCGGCTACGGCGTCGACCTGCCGGCGCTGCACGCCGCCCACCCGGAACTGCGCTGGACGTCGTACGCCGACTGGGCCCGAAGCACCTTCTCTACGGCGCCATGACAGGTTGCCTTCGCTACGGCCCGGCATGCGTGTGCGCGTGCCGCAGAGTATCCCCGAGGGGTGCGAGTGGTGCCCTGGCGCCCGGCCGGTTGGACGGGCTGCCGGTGGCGCGCCGCGAGGGCCTCATCCTGCTGACGCAAGGCGTCCTGGCCGCCGTATGCGGTCCGCTCGTTGACCGCGCGCTTGACGACCGCGATGGACAGTGCGGCGTTGCGAGCGATGCGTTGGGCCAGTTCCACGGCATTGGTGAGCGGCTCGCCCGGTGGGGTGAGGTGGTTGACGAGGCCGAGCTGATGAGCCCGTTCGGGGGAGGGGGTCGCCGGTGAGGAGGATTTGGTCAGGCGTTCGGGTGGGGAGTGTCCTCGGCCGCTGTGGCCTGGGTGGTGCGCACGGTCTCCATGGCCTGGGAGGCACGGGGGTAGCCGATGTAGCCGGCGAGGAGGGTCATCAGGGCGGTGAGCGCCTGCTCGTCGAGGCCGTGCCGCCGGGCCAGTGCCAGGTGGGTGAGCAGGCGGTCACCGCTCACGCCTTGGGCTGCCACGGCGGTGATGACGGCGATACTGCGGTCACGTCCGGTCAGCGCGGGATGTGACCACGCGGTTCCGCCGGCGGCCTGCAGCGCCTCCTCGGCGAATGGCGTCCCGACGCGCGCCGCGAAAGCCCGGGGGACATCCTGCTCGGGGACGTCGAAGATCCTCGCGTAGGCCGTGATGCCGCGTGCCCTCCGGACGCTGTAGCTGTCGTCCGGACCCGTCGGGGCCGGGTGAGGGGATGTGGCCATGGGAATCCTTCCGGAGTGCCCTGTGGGGCGTGGGCCGCTGTCACCTGGACCCGGCTTCCGTCCGGGCCTGGGATGGTGCTCGGCGTCGCCGTGGGGAGGTCAGGCCGGGGAACCGGCTGCGTAGAAGGACCGGGCGGCCAGGCCGATCCACTCGGGGCGCTCCCAGGCGCTCCAGCGGGCCCGGGCGGCGCGTTCGACGGCGGTGGCCGTCTCGTCCGCGGTGGCACCTGTCGCCCTCAGCCTCGCGGCTTCGCCACGCACGTACTCGAGGTAGTCGCGGACGTCCTGGATGAGTGAGGCGTCGCAGACCTCGCCATGCCCGGGCACCACGATCCGCGGGCCGAGGGCGGCGAGCTGGTCGAGCACGCCGATCCAGCGGACGCCGTCGACATCGGTGTCGTGCGGCGGGAAGTACGGTGCGATCGGGAAGATGCGGGTCTCCAGCAGGTCACCGGCGAACAGCACACGGTCGTCGATGAGGACGATCTGGTCGGACCCGGTGTGCGCCGGGCCGACGGCGCGCAACAGCGCGGTGCGGCCGCCCAGGTCGATCTCCGCCTCGCCGTCGTACACCAGGTCGGGTTCGACCAGGTCGACGCCTTCCAGTTCGGCGGCGACCGTGGGACTCAGCCCCTTGAACATGTCGAGGTAGTCAGCTCCCTTGCGGCGCAGCTCGGCGCGCTGGGACGAGTTGTAGACGATCGTTGCCGCGTCCTTGAACGCCTGCGCGCCGAAGCCGTGCTCGGGGTGGAAGTGCGTGACGGTCAGGTACAGGCGGCGGTCGCCGGCCAGGCGCCGGGCCTGCTCCAGGACGTGGGCACCGTTGCGGGGACCGATACCGGTGTCGATGACCAGCACCGCTTTCTCACCGAGGACGATGCCGATATTGGGGACGAGCTCGACGCGGTGGTCAGGGATGACGAAGACGCCGTCGAAGACCTCGGCCGGCTCTCCGGTGACGATGGGCGGCGGGCTCTGCCGGACGTCCGGGGCATCGGTGGGGGTGATCTGTACGGGCTCGGTAGGGCACATGGCGGTAACCCAATCTGAACAGTGTTTAGATGACACTTCGGAGCATAGCATCGATCTGAATACTGTTAAGATCGGCGTATGGCGAAGGAGCGGTACCACCACGGCGACCTGCGCGGCGCGTTGCTGGACGCCGCCGAGACCCTCGTGCGCGAGCGCGGTGTCGACGGCTGGTCCCTGCGGGAAGCCTCGGCCCGGGTCGGGGTCAGCCCCAGTGCCGCCTACCACCACTTCAGTTCGCGCGACGCCCTCGTCCGGGCGCTGTCCGAGCGGGTGCTGGCCCGGCTGGGAGAACGCCTGGCCGTGGCGGTGCACGCCGCGCCGGACCAGGGTCCGGCGCGCCTGGTCGCCTATGGCTGCGGTTACGTCGGCTGGACGGTCGAGGACCCGGCCGTCGCCCGGCTCGTCTTCCGCGGCGGCGCCACCGGGCCGCAGTCCGCCGTCCACCCCCACCCGCACGACGTCCTCGCGGCGGAGCTCGACCGGCTCGCGGACACGGCCCGCCTGCCGGCCTCGGCCCGCCCCGGAGCCGAGTTCGTGGTCTGGTCCGCCATCCACGGCCTCGCCGTCCTGCTCATCGACGGCCTGGTCCGCATCGAGAGCCGAGAAGACATCGACCGCCAGACCGAACGTCTGGTTCGCGCCACCCTGGACGGCCTGAGGCAGGAGACCACCGCGCCCGACCACTGGCCCACGCCGCACACCACCCACACCCAGCGGCACCCCGGCCACCCGCCCGGCGTGACCGAGGTCAGCCCGAAGGAGGGGGTGACTGGGTGACCGGATCGCCGCCAGGAGGCGGGGCGGGCCCCGGTCTTCCCGGAGAAGATCAGTAGCCGGGTCGAGGTGGGGCCGGTGTGGGCCAGAGTGATGGACTTCGCCCGCGTCATCGAGAAGGCCGTCCCGCACCAGCGGGTGATCTTCGTCGTCCACGAGATGAAGCGACTCACCAAGACGCCGCCGAGCTGCTGGCTCGGGTGATCCCGCGGACCCCACCGGCGGGCGGGACGCGCCCGATGGTGACTTCTGTGTCGGGTTGCCTGGAGCGCAACGATGCCTCCGGGCAACCGACTTCAGGCTCTAGAAGAAGCCAAGTTTCCGAGGGCTGTAAGAACAAAGAAGGTTCTTCGTCTGCTTGTGGTACACGACCTCACCCGCTTCTGACCTGCGGCAACGGATGGAATCGCCTGATGCGAAGCCGAGTTGGTCCGTCCCTGGTCCGGATCACTGAGGCCCCCGGGTAGATGCTTGGGAAACCTCGGCGTGCCTCAGCGGCGAGGTCCGCTCCTCGATCCTGCTGCGGCATCTGCGAACGCCTCGAGTGCCCACCGCGGGCGGCGCCGCCGCTGGGCCACCCGTTGCGGGTCGGCCCGAACGGGCGACGCGTCGGTGCCCTGCCCCGTGGCGCCCATAGCCGCCTGCAGGGGAATGCGGCTCGGGAGGTCTTCCACCTGGTCGGACAGCTACAGCCACGACGCCGCTTATAGCGGCTGTCCTGACACGAGCCCGGTTGTGGCGGATCAGCAGCCGGTGGCTGCCGGGCGGGGGTCCAGCCAGGCCGATGACAGCTCAGTCATATAAACGGTGCTTCTCGGCGCCGACCCCTGCCACCCTGGACGAGCCGATCCCGCTCACCTGCCACGGGATCCAGCGACTGCTGACGACGCTGGTCGAGCGGTCCGTGCACACTGCAGTAACTCTGATCCCGGTATCGTGCTTGGGTTGCCTGATATTACGGGGAGGGGCAGCGGTGCCCGAGGTGCAGCGGGAGCAGTACATAGCCGTCGTCGAACGGCTCGCCGGTCGTTGGCTCCCCACCACTGAGCAAGTCCTGCCTGCCGGGCTGCGGGCTCGCCTGATCGGCGAGCGCGCCCTCGACGCCTATGAGGAGGGAGCGGACGACGGCGCCTTGATCGACGCTGTCGCAGCTCTCAGCGCCGCTGATGCCTTAGGCTCCGCAACGCCGGAGCTGCGCGAACGGCTCGGCCACCTCACTGCACCGCCGGTGGGGATCACCCGATACGAGACCGTCGCGTCACCGGCCCCTGGTGAACCCGACCCGGACCGCCTTGGTGAGCTGCTCGACCTTGTCGACGCCCGTACGGGCGAGAGCCGGACTCTGGCCCCCATGCCACTGCCGGCAGCCGTGGGGGCTGCAAACGGTTATACGGGGGAGGTCTCGGCGTATGAGCTGCTGGCCAGCATCTTGGCGATGCGCGACACCCTCGATCCTACGGAGGTTTGGGCCGCCAGTGAGGAGGAGGCTTGGAGGGTGCCCCTACGGTTGGGCCGGACCCACCTCATGCGGTTCGCCGACACTCGCAATGTTGACGCATTGAACCAGGCCATCGGCGTTCTCCAGGCGGCTGCGGCGACGGTCGAAGACGATTCCGTCCGGCAGGAGCATATTCTGCTCGCCGATCTGGCGTTGGCACAGCTCATGCGTTACGACGCTGCTGGACACGCGGATGATCTCAACGAGGCCCTGCACCGAGCCAGGATGGCACAAGGAGCTGTGGTCTCAGAGTGGGCGGGGGCCCGCTACCCCGCTTTGTGGCACAGCGTGTTGGGCGCCGCGCTCTGGTTGCGCCACGAGGCCGACGGGGACCCTGCCGACCTCGAAGCCTCGGCCGACGCGCTGTGGGTCGCCGCGCAGCGATGGACCCATGTCACGTCGGTTTCATGGCTGCGTCTGACCGGGGCGATCCAACGGCAGCAGTACGCGCTGTCGCGGCAGGCCGCTTACCTGGAAAGGGCGTTGGCCCAACACCGCCGCATCGCCACGGCGCAGATGCTCGTACACGATGCGACGGTGCTGCGCGAGGCATGGGCAAGCGTGGGCTACACCCATCTTGCTGAGTACGAACGGTCCCGCGAGCCGGACGAGCTGGACCGCGCCGTGCAACACCTCACCCGCGCACTGGAGACCGACGAGCTCCAGGAGCGCGACTCCGCTGCTCGGCTTGAGTGGACCCGCGTGCTCGTCTCAGGGCAGCGTCTGCGGGTCGAGTACAGCGCTGACCGTGACGCCTTGGAAGACCTCGTCGCCACCCTCGCGGAGATGGTGGCAAATGCGCCCGCGGATTCTCCAGAGCGTGCTATATGGCTCGGTGCCCTTGGTGAGGCTCTCTTGCGGAGATATGAACTGGCGGGCGAGGCAGACGACTTGCGGACCGCTCGTAGTCTCCTGGAGCGCGCCGAGGACCGCTCGGCACTAGCCACCGTCTGCCATCTCCTGTACCAGCACAGCAGCGACTTGCATGCGCTGGACGACGCCGTGCGCATGGGAGCGGACGAAGTGCGCAGGACGGCCGCCCCCGAGGGAGCGCACGTGACGGCGGCGGCCGGGCTCGGTCTGGCCCTGCTGTCCCGCGCCGAGGTGCTGCGCGCTCCGCTGGATGCAATGGCTGCTGCGCGTCTCCTGGATCACTGCCTGCAGTGGGGTGATCAGTCCGCAGTGCGTCTAGCCTCACTGCGGGCCGAGTTCGGGTGCGCTCTGCTGAATCTGCTTGAGCTGCGGGTCGCCGGCGTCGGGGCCGTGCCCGGCTACGAGGGCGATCCTCTGGAGGATGCCGCCGTGGCCCTGGTGGACGCGCTGGACGTCGTCCGGAACCACGAGGGGGACTGCTCGCGTATCTACGATCTTCTCACTCGGGCGAACTCGGCGGCGAGTTTGGTCATCGCACGTGAGGAGAGGCTGGGCGAGGGCCCCGGCCGGCTGCGCGGGGAACGGCCGGTCTGGACGCGTGTGCGCGCGGCGCTTGACGAGTGGGCCGTCGAGTCGGGACGCTCTCGGCTTCCGAGAAGCGGCGACTGGCGCGACGCCCTGCGTGAGGAGCCACTCACCATGCGGGGGGCGCTGCGTGAGCGCATCGTCGACACCCTCATCCGCCACCTTGGTGACCGATCTGCCGAACAGGTTCGCCGGGTCGTGGGCGAAGCGGACGTGCTCGCCAGGGCCTGTCTGGAGGCCGGGGACGCCGAGGCCGCTCTCGAACTGGTCGAATCGGGCCGGACCCTGGCCGAGGAGGTGGCGTCCGGCGCAGCCACCGTCACCGGTTCGACGCTGGAGGAGCACCGGCGCATGCGGAGGGCGCGACGGCTGGAGATCACCGGGCCGACCGGCACCCGGCTGCCACAGCTCATGACCGGCCCGGCCTCGACGCGGTCGGCGGACGCCCTGCGGGCCTCCTTGCTTGACGCCCTGTCGAGCACCACGGAGTTGCTCGCGCACGGCTGGCCCGCACATCTGTGCCGGACGCTGGGCGTGGACGCCGTGGTGTACCTCCTGGCCGGCCGTCACCACGGATGGGCCCTCGTGCTGCACTCGACCGGACGACTCCATGCGCTGCGGCTTCCGCAACTGCGCTCCGATGCACCGGACCTGGTCAACTTCACCGCCGCGCACGACCAGCAACTTCGGGGAGTCGCGAACACGGCGCCGGGTGATGCGTGGCGCGGGGCGCTGCGCAAGGTCTGCGACTGGGCTTGGCGAGCAGCGGTCAAGCAGCTCTTCGAGCATTTCTCGGCCTCGGGGTCCCAGACAACGCCACGGATCGTCCTGATCCCGTCCGGGACACTGGGCCTGGTGCCCTGGCACGCGGCACGGCACCGGGTGCGCCGGAATGACGGCAGCTCGATGCACCGCTTCGCAATCGAGGCCATGTCCGTCAGCTACGCGTCCTCGCTGGGGATGTTGACCCGGTTCGCCACCCGTTCCTTGGCACCGCTCGCGGGGAGTGGGCTCGTGGTCTTCGACCCCACGGGCGATCTGCCCCATGCCCGCCAGGAGGGCGAAGACGTCTACCGCTGGTTCTATGCCAAGGGGCAGCGGCTCGGCGGCTCCGGCGAGAGCGCGGCGCCCGCCACGCCCGCCGCTGTCCTCACCGCGCTACAGGGCCATGCGGCCGAACGCGGCCATCCAGTGGCTCACTTCGCCTGCCACGCGCGCAATGGCATCCCTGCGACGGACTCGTACTTGATGCTGGCCGGCGGGCAGCGGCTGCGGGCCGGTCGCCTCCTTGGTCTGGCCCACGGCAACAGCGCCGCACGGAGCACGCAGGCCCTGGTGGTCCTGTCCGCCTGCGCGACGGCGGTGCCGGGAGCGCACTACGACGGCGCTCTGAGCCTGTCGACGGCATTCGTCGCGGCGGGGGCAGCCGCCGTGGTGGGGTCGCTGTGGCACGTGGAAGATGCCACGACCGCCGCGTTGATGCGGGACTTCCACACTCTGCTCAACCTCGACGTAATGCCGCCCGCCGAAGCGCTGCGCACCGCCCAGCTGCGGCTGCTGCGCGAGGCCCGCGCCCGGACCCGAGGACAGAGCACCAAGGCCAGGACTTCGGCGGAGGACCCCTTCTTCTGGGCCGCATTCGTCCATCAGGGCCGGGGGCATCCGACGGCGCCACCCGCTGACGGAGCCTCGTCGGCGATCGCTGAGCTCCCCGACAACCCCACGGATGGTGGCGGCTCGTCCGATGGCTCCGGGTTCAGACTGCCGATCTTCCCGAGTCTGCCGGGGCCTGGATCGGCTGAGATCGTATGGACCTGCCCGGTGACCGACTGTGCCGAGGAGGCGATCGGCGACGATGACTCGCCCTACGCCGCCGATTGCTGTCCCACGCATCCCGATAGCGCCTTCGTCAACTCGGCGTAGGTGGTTGCTGTGGGCGGACTCGTCAAAGGATTCCTGGAGCCGATCGCGAAGCGCTGGAGCGCTGCGATGGGCGGTCCGCTGCTGCTGTTCTGGCTTGCGGGCACGTTGATCGTGCTGTGGCGCCGCGATGACGGCGCCCATCCATGCCGCACCACCGAGTCATGGACACGCGTGTATTGCGGCATCGCCGCGCAGCAACCGGTGGGTCCCCTCGTGCTGTCCGCGGCCGCACTCGCACTCGTGGTGGTGTCCGCCTGGGCGGCCTCGGCGTCGGCTCCCTTCGTGCTCGAAGTCTTGGCGGGCCGCTGGGGCACGTCCCGGCCTGCGCTCGCGTACACCCGGCGCCGCATCGCGCGGCATCGTGCCCGGCGCGCCGCATTCGCACGACGTTCGGAGCCGCCGGCGGGGCTGAGCGGGGATGCCCTCGCCGCCTGGCAGGTGCAGAGTGGCTGGCATGCCGCGCGCAGTCGGGCGGCATCCGCGCGCTATCCGAGGCCGCGCGACCCGGAACGGCTGTTGCCCACGACACTGGGCAACGCGCTGATCTCGGTATCCGCCGAGACGCGCCGCAAGTATGGTCTCGAACTGAGCGTCTGCTGGGACCCGTTCGTCAAAGCACTGGAGGCCCCTGACCGCGATGACCTGACGGCAGCGGCGACCCGTGTCTTCGCCCGGGTGCAGGCACTGATGTGCTCGGCGGCCACCACACTCTGGGCGGTGCTCCTGCCCGGCTGGTGGCCGCGCCTGTTCTGGATCACGGTGTGCGTCCTGTTGGTCGGGGCGGCGCACCGGGCGCTGCGCGCGGGCGTGGACGCCTACTGCCGACATGTCGGGGACATCTTCGCCCTCCACCGGGTCCGGCTCTATCGGGCGCTCGGGATCACCCCGCCGGCTTCGAGTGCGCAAGAGGTGACCTCCGGCGAGATCCTGAGCGCCGCCTTGTCCCTGTCCCTCAGCACGCTGCCGAACGGCTCGACTCCTATTCCTTACGACTGGTCCCTCTAACTTGATCTTTAACGTCCGGCGTCGAATGGTGTGTCGAACTTGATCACCTGGTCCGGTAACCGCCGTACATGGAAGCGGCCTTCGGCTGAAC